>NZ_JAUOQU010000022.1:0-85347 GCF_030547195.1 Shewanella sp. 6_MG-2023
ACGCTGATAACTTGAGTCATTAGCTGCAACATATCAGCGTGAGCGGTGAGTGTGGACGAATGCCCATGTGAAAGTAGGGTGTAATGTCTGTGATTATAAAGCAAGGTTTTATACAGACATGGAACGCGAAGGATTTATCCGCAGCTGAACATCGCCAAGCGCCTAATATCTCTCATAAGAGAGTCGATAAAGCCCTGACTTAACAGTTAGGGCTTTTTTCGTTTTTAGGATATAAATATCAACAAGTTCTGATAATTGAAGTATTTAACCATATTTTTCTGAATATAAATGTGGGCAATAAGCCAATGTAGAACCAGCTTTAAGTCAATGGCCTAATTTTTCTAAATAGAATAATTAGCCTATTACTTAAGAGTCAGGCTTTATTGTGTTTGTGATTATAGCGCTGCTTACAATTAATAATTCACTTAAGAACCTGTTGAGTGCACAAGTTGAACTTAAAACAACCTATTGCAGTATTAAATAGCAGTAACGTAATGCAGCTATCATGATGGTAAGCTATCTTGTAGGTTATTTTGCGGATTTAATCTTGCTTGTTGTTTCTTTTCAAGACAGGCTTTTTAGGGATAATGATGAAACTAGAGATGATTTGTACTGGCGAAGAAGTACTATCTGGCCAGATTATAGATACTAATGCTGCCTGGGTTGCTAATACCATGATGGAGTTAGGTATTGAAATGCAGCACCGTATTACAGTTGGTGATCGCTTAGATGATCTTGTTCAAGCATTTATTGATAGAAGCCATCATGCCGATGTGATTATTATTAACGGCGGTTTAGGGCCAACCAGTGATGATATGTCAGCAGAAGCGATGGCGTTAGCTAAGGGGGAGCCTTTAGTTGAGAATGTTGAATGGCGAGAGAAATTAATTGAATGGTTTTCGCGTAACAACCGTGTGATGGCCAAGAGTAACCTTAAACAGGCTTGGTTACCTGAGTCTGCAGTAATGATTGATAATCCTGTTGGAACAGCATGTGGTTTTAGAGTTAAGTTAAATAAAGCATGGTTATTTTTTACTCCCGGTGTTCCTTTTGAATTAAAGCACATGATCACCGAGCAGTTTATTCCTTTTATTAAGGCTGAATTTAAAGCTAGTGAAAACACTGCGCTAAAAAAACTGCTTACCATAGGTCATGGGGAGTCTTCTTTAGCTGATAGCCTAGCGGATTTAACTTTGCCTGATGGTGTCACCTTAGGTTACCGCTCTTCTATGCCACATATTGAGATTAAAATATTTGCTCGTGGCGATGAAGCAATTAGACAACTCTCAAGCGTTACCCAAGAAGTCAAAGCGATTCTCGGTACTGCAGTGGTCGCTGATGATAAGCCCACACTTGCTGCAGAAATTCATCAACGTTTATATCAATCTGGTTTTAGTTTAAGTGTTGCAGAGTCTTGTACTGGCGGTTTAGTAACGAGCCAGTTAATTGATTTTGCAGGCAGCTCATCTTATTTACATCATGGCTTAGTGACCTATAGCAATGAATCGAAAGTCAAAGTACTGGGGGTTAATCCACAGGTTTTGGATGATCACGGCGCGGTTTCTATTCAAACTGTTGAGGCTATGGCTAAAGGCGCTAGAGAGATTTTAGATAGTGATTACGCCTTATCTACTAGTGGCATAGCTGGACCTGATGGAGGTTCAGAGGAAAAACCTGTTGGGACAGTGGCCATTGCGCTGGCGACTAAAAATGCGGTATATAGTCAGATGATTAAAGTTTCCAGCCGCTCACGAAGTTTGGTGCGCAGTTTAAGCGCTGCAGTTGCCTATGACATGTTACGCAGAGCATTATTAGATGAAGCGATTATTGTTGATTACCCATCAATAAAACGTTTTGATAAGTAATTGAGCTTATTGTCTTTATATAAAAAAAGTAGCAATATTTATTGCTACTTTTTTTGTTTCAGTTGCATAATTAAGGTTTAAAACTTAATGACAATCTTGCCTTTTTGCACTTCAATCTCTTTGGTGATTGAGGCCATTAGTGCTTGATTAGCATCATTTTCATCCAGCACGTAGACAGGTTGCGATGCTAGAAAAGTACTAAGAAACATCATTAGCTGTGGTGTGATTGATGAAAGCATTTTTTCAATATCTGCGGGGGTTGATTTAACCTCAACCAAATCTAACTTCTTTAAATAGATGCTTTTGGTTTCAACGTCATACCAAGGCTCAGCCTCAAATGTTGTCACAAGATCCGCTTCTATAGATTTAAAAGGGTTTTTAACGGCCATTCTTGTTTGGGCTGTGACCGCAATAGTATTGGGCTTGTGGCCCAATTCTACTTCCATATCATTGAGTTTAAGTTGAAGCCCAAAAACTTGGTTACCTTGGGAGACTTCATAATGCATCTCGTTATTTAGGTAATCTTCAACTTCAGACTCACTAATGCTGTACTGAGTGGCGCAACCAGTCAGTAATAGCATTAGTAAACCTAAACCACATTTAAGTATGCGCATTAGCCAGTGTTTCTCATTCCTGCTGCGACGCCAGCAATGGTTAACATCAGTGCAAGTTCTACTTGTTTAGATGCTTGATCTTCATTACGGGTACGAGCGAGCAATTCAGCTTGTAAAAAGTTGAGTGGGTCAATATACGGGTTACGTAACTTAACAGACTCGCGGTTCCAAGGTGTATGCGCCATTAACTCTTCTGATTGGGTTAATGACAATACCTCATCAATACCTAATTGTAGGCTGGCGCGCAGCTTTATGCCCAAATGTTTTAATTCATCAGGAACAAGGCAGCTATCGTAATAACTAGCAAGGTTTGGCTCCGCTTTCATGTATACCATTTCAAGCATTGAAACACGGGTCTCAAAGAATGGCCATTGTTGCTCCATTTCTATGAGTAAATCAGCTTCACCTCGTTGTGACGCGGCTTGTAGTGCTTCGCCTGCACCTAACCATGCTGGTAGCATTAGGCGGTTTTGAGACCATGCAAATATCCATGGGATGGCACGTAAACTCTCAATGCCGCCATCGACACGACGTTTTGCTGGGCGACTCCCTAATGGCAGTTTACCTAGTTCAACTTCAGGTGTCGCTGCGCGAAAGTAAGCCACAAAATCAGGCTCTTCACGGACGATGCCGCGATAGGCTTTAACTGAATCATCTGCTAAGCGCTGCATACAGTCACGCCATTGCTGTTTAGGCTCAGGTGGCGGCAGTAAGGTTGCCTCCATAACTGCTGAAGTATATAAAGCCAAGCTTTGAACGGCCACTTTAGGTAGGCCAAATTTAAAGCGGATCATCTCCCCTTGTTCGGTGACACGAATTCGACCATCAACAGAACCCGGTGGTTGCGATAAAATTGCTTTATGAGCTGGTCCGCCGCCTCGGCCAATGGAGCCACCACGACCATGGAACAGCATCAGTTTTACATCTGCTTTCTTACATACTGCTACTAATTGCTCTTGGGCATGATATTGCGCCCATGCAGCAGCAATCACGCCGGCATCTTTGGCTGAATCAGAATAGCCGATCATCACCTCTTGCATGCCTTTGGTGTAACCGCGATACCAGTCAATATTAAGCAGTTGAGTCATGCAATCAGCTGCTGTGGTTAAATCACTTAATGTTTCAAACAATGGCACTACGCGCATTGGATGCTGGCAGCCACTTTCTTTAAGTAATAACAGCACCGCTAATACATCTGATGGCTTACTTGCCATTGAAATAACATATGAACCCAGTGCTGTCGCAGGCTGGCTTGCAACCAGTTTACAGGTGTTAAGCACTTCTTGTACGTCAGCCGTTGGTTGCCACGTGCTTGGAATAAGCGGTCTGCGACCTGTTAGTTCACGTAATAAAAACGCCTGCTTTTCGTTTTCATCCCAGTGATCATAGTCACCTAGGCCTAAGTAGCGTGTTAGCTCGGCAATGACGTCGCTGTGACGTTCAGCATCTTGGCGGATATCCAACCTGAGCATATGGATACCGAAACAGGCCATACGGCGAAGAATATCTAACAATAATCCGTTGGCAATAAGCCGCATACCTGATGAGGTTAAACTACGGTATAGCAGCTCTAGTGGTAGCTTTAAGTCTTCAAGTTCCCAAATAGTTTCATCAGGTTTCATATCGACTTGATGACCTTCAAGGCGGATATTTAAGTAGTCGATGGTATTACGTAATTTGTTACGTAGATCACGCAGCACATCACGGTAGGGCTCTTTACTGTTATTGGTTAATGTCATCAGTTCTTCACTGGCATCTTCCATGGATAATTCATTAATCAGCTTAACGATATCTTTGAGGTATAAGCGTGCGGCAGCATGGCGGTTTCGTAGTAATACTTCTTGTGTGACGACTGAGGTAACAAATGGATTACCGTCTCTATCTCCGCCCATCCAGCTAGAAAAACGTACTGGGCATATGTCTGTGGAAATTTGTTTGCCCGTTTTAGCTTGTACATGATCATTGAGCTGGCGTAAGAAGTCGGGTACAGCTTGCCATAGTGATGTTTCAATTGTGCTAAGTCCCCAGCGAGCTTCATCAACAGGGGTTGGCCTGTCATGACGAATTTCATTGGTATGCCATATTTGTGCGATGAGCTGGCGTAAGCGTAAATGAGATTGGCCTATTTCTCGCTCAGTTAGTTGCTGATTTTCTTGCTCTGTCAGACAATCGACCACCGCGGAGTATTTTTGAATGAGGGTGCGACGTGAAATCTCGGTGGGATGTGCTGTGAGTACTAAATCGATATCGAGGTTTTCAAGACACTGGATAACCTCTTGCTCATTGGAGCTGCTGTTAAGCATTCGTCCAAGTAGCTGCTCTACTGGATCCGGTGTACATACAAGCTCATCACAATTACGGCTAATGGTATGGAATTGCTCCGCGATATTCGCCAAATTAAGGAATTGATTGAAGGCTTTGGCAAACGGGACTAATTCTTCATCAGGAAGCGAGTTGAGTAAAGTGAGCATCTGTTGGCGTGATTCTGCATTTCCTTGGCGGGATTCTTTAGCCAAAATGCGGATTTGCTCGACCTTTTCGAGAAAACCTTCACCAAGATGATCGCGCATAGTATCACCTAAAATTTGTCCTAAGTTGCTGACATTAGAACGCAAGGATGCATACATATCGGCGGTTTGATCTGCCATAATTACTCCATAAGTTACTTAATAAGCGGTGACAATTTTTCCATAAGCTTTAGCACAATAGCGAGCGACAACTGCTTGGTCAATGGCTGATGAGATAAATTCAAAAGCCATTAATCTGCTTGTTGTTATTTAATACAAGCTTGATAAATCAGTTTTTTAATGAGCTCAACCGTTGGGGTTAAATATTCAAGGCCAATATATTCATCGGGCTGATGGGCCTGATTGATACTCCCGGGGCCAAGTACTAATGTTTGACAGCCTAATTGATTTATATAAGGCGCTTCAGTGGCGTAATTGACCACTTCAGCTTGGCTATTAGCAAGCTCAGTAACCAGCTTGGTCCAATAACTATCAGCTTTTCCTGCAAATGACTCAGAGCCTGGGTATAAGGTGCGTACTTCAATACTGCCTGGATATTGCTTATTAATTTCAGCAAGGTAGTTAATGACCATTAACTCTAAATCAGCTAATTCAATACCGGGCAGTGGGCGAATATCAAGGTGTAAGTCGCAGCAGCCACAAATACGGTTGGCTGCATCGCCGCCGTGAATATGGCCAAAGTTCATGGTTGGGTAGGGCACGCTAAAGGCATCTTCTCGGTAGTTTTCACTTAAGTGTTGCTTGAGCTTTATTAACTGACCTGTGACTTGATGCATTATCTCGATGGCATTAAGCCCACGTGCAGGATCTGATGAATGACCACTGCGACCAATAACGCGAATACCTTGGGCTAAATGGCCTTTATGCATATACACCGGCTTTAAGCTGGTTGGCTCGCCGATAATGGCATAATCTGGTGCTATAGATGTTGATTCAGCAAAGGCTTTAGCGCCATTCATGGTGGTTTCTTCATCGGCACTGGCAAAAATATGTAATGGACGCTTTAACTCAGTTAATGGGATGTCTTTTAACGCTTCCATGATTAGGGCAAAAAAGCCTTTCATATCGCAGGTACCTAGGCCATACCAGCGATTGTCTTTCTCAGTTAATTCAAATGGACTTTGGCTCCAACGACCTTCATCAAAGGGAACGGTATCGGTGTGGCCAGCTAATAACAAGCCGCCTTTGCCAGAACCAATGGTGGCGACAAGGTTTTGTTTACCTCTGCTATCAGCGACAGTACTAATTGTGCAGTCAAACCCCATGTCGCTAAACCAAGACTGTAGCAGTGCAATAACTGCATGGTTACTCATATCTTGTTCTACTTCTAAGGCACTGATTGAAGGTAGTGCAATCAACTGTTTAAAAGCATCTTTTAATTCTGGTAGTGAGTTCATAAGGGCCTTTTATAAATATTTAATCAAATAATCATTCATAATTATTGCATAAGTAATGTTTTGTGTTAGTCTAGCAAACAGCTAAGGAATTCACCATAACTTGATAAATATTTAAGAACTATAGATATGTATGTAATTGCGATTCAATTCACTGTAACAGATCCCAAAGTAAACTATTCTCGACGATAGTTTTAATCTCGAGCACCCTGCTCATATTTCAAATAAAAATTAATAGTTTACTGACTTAAAGATGACAACATAATGAAAAAAATCGCAATAATTGGTGCTAGTGGTTATACCGGAGCACAAATCACCGCTCTTATTGATGCGCAAGCGTCACTATCGATCCAAGGCTTATATGTTTCTGAAAACAGCCTAGATAAAGGCCGGTTATTAGCAGATCTATACCCGAGTTATCAACACATTCAAATTCCTCTGTCACCGTTATCGGCTGATGCTAAACAAGCCATAGTTGATCAAGCTGACGCTGTTGTATTAGCAACAGAGCATTCAGTTAGTTTGGAATTGGCCGCATTCTTTTATAACCAAGGTTTATCTGTATTTGATTTAAGTGGCGCATATCGGTTTGCTGATACCGCTCAATATCCTAAATGGTATGGTTTTGAACATACTCAAGCAGCAGTGCTTGCTGATGCGGTTTACGGCCTAGCAGAATGGAACGCGCAAGCCATTGCTAATAGCAAAATGATTGCTGTGCCAGGTTGTTATCCAACTGCATCACTCACAGCGCTAAAACCATTAAAACCATTGTTAACTGATGCTTACCCTGTAATTAACGCAGTCAGTGGTGTGACCGGTGCAGGCAGAAAAGCCCAATTGCATACCAGTTTTTGTGAAGTCAGCTTAACGCCCTATGGTGTATTAGGGCATAGACATCAACCAGAAATCGCCACCCAGCTGGGTCAAGAAGTTATCTTTACCCCGCATTTAGGTAATTTTAAGCGTGGAATTTTAGCCACCATTACTGTGCAACTTAAAGCGGGTACTACAGAAGCTGACATTGCTAAAGCTTATGGCGTATATGATGACTCGCCACTGGTGAGCGTAAAGCATAACCAATTTCCTAAAGTCGATGATGTGGTGCTAACACCCAATTGTATCGTGGGCTGGAAGTTTGACCCGCAAAGCAATTACCTAGTGGTCGCTAGCGCCATTGATAATTTAATGAAAGGCGCTGCAAGCCAAGGTCTGCAGTGCATTAATATTCACTTCGGTCTATAACAGGAGCCTTGATTATGTCTAATACCAACCCTGTTATCGTACTTAAAGTGGGTGGCGCGCTGTTGCAATCAGAGCCTGGCATGGCAGAGTTGATGTCAGTAGTTGCTGAAATGATGCAGCAAGGGCAGAAAGTGATTTTTGTTCACGGCGGTGGTTGCTTGGTCGATGAACAGCTCGAAGCTAATGGCAAGCAAACGATTAAGCTTGAGGGCCTGCGTGTTACCCCTGCTGATCAGATCCCGATTGTTGTTGGCGCTTTGGCAGGCACATCGAATAAAATTTTACAGGCCGCGGCAATTAAAGCTGGCATCGTCAGTGTGGGCATGAGCTTGGCTGATGGCAATATCGTCAATGCCAAAATTAAACATGAAAAGTTAGGTTTGGTGGGGGAAGTATCACCGAATGATCCGAGTTATTTAACTTATTTATTGTCGCAAAACTGGTTACCTATTTGCAGTTCAATCGCGATTTCACCAGCGGGCGATATGCTGAATGTCAATGCCGATCAAGCCGCTACCGCATTAGCTAAACTCGTTGCCGGTCAGCTGGTGTTATTGTCAGACGTACCCGGTGTACTTGATGCTAAAGGTGAGTTAATTGCCCAATTAGATCAACAACAAATTAGCTCGCTTGTGGAGCAAGGTGTGATTGAAAAAGGCATGAAAGTAAAAGTTGAAGCGGCATTAGAGGTCGCTCAATGGATGGGCAAAGCCGTACAGGTCGCCTCATGGAAACAACCCCAACAATTAATAGCATTAACTAACGGACAATCCGTTGGCACTCAAATTCAGCCTTAGGAGCAAAGCTAATGGAACACTTATTATCACTTAAAGACTTGTCGCAAACCCAGCTATTAGACTTACTGGCTTTGGCGAAAAAAATTAAAGCAAACCCAGCTGATTATAATCAAGCGCTGGCAGGCAAAAGTGTGGTGATGTTATTTGAAAAGCCATCACTGCGTACTCGAGTAAGTTTTGATATCGGTATTAACAAGCTAGGTGGTCATTCAGTTTATCTTGATCAACAAAATGGTGCATTAGGCAAACGTGAGCCAGTATCTGATTTTGCGACTAACATTTCGTGCTGGGCAGATGCGATTGTAGCAAGAACTTTTTCGCATACAACTATTGCAGGTCTTGCTGAACATGCGTCAGTTCCGGTGATTAATGCGCTATGTAATTTGTACCACCCTTGCCAAGGCTTAGCAGACTTTTTGACCTTATCAGAGAAGTTTGATGATGTAAGTAAAGTGAAATTAGCTTACCTAGGTGATGGTAACAATGTGACACACTCTTTGATGTATGGCGCTGCTATCTTAGGTGCGACCATGACTGTAGTTTGCCCGCCAGGCCACTTCCCTGACGGCAATTTTGTCTGTGAAGTACAAGCTTTGGCTGCCAAGCATGGTGGCAAGCTTATCTTGACCTCGGATGTGAGTGAAATGGGCCCGCAAGATGCCATATACACAGATACGTGGATCTCAATGGGCGACAATACTTCAATGGCAGAAATTGAAGCGAAATTTAAGCCTTATCAAGTTAATAGTGAATTAATGAATAAGGTAGGTGCCAATTACTTTATGCATTGTTTGCCAGCTTACCGTGAAGTGGAAGCAACAGCAGAAGTAGTGGATGGTGAAGGTTCACTTATCCTCCAGCAAGCAGAAAACAGAATGCATGCACAAAACGCCGTATTGGTTACTTTGTTAGGTTAATAAATCATATTTTCATCAGCTGGCGTTAGCGAGCTTTTATAAAACAAATTTACGTTAGGAATTACCATGTCAATTGCAGCACAACCAAATATTAAAAAAGTCGTATTAGCTTACTCGGGTGGATTAGACACCTCAGCGATTATCCCATGGCTAAAAGAAACCTATGATAATTGTGAAATTGTCGCCTTTTGTGCTGATGTTGGTCAAGGTGCAGAAGAACTTGAAGGTTTATATGAAAAAGCCATCGCATCAGGTGCTTCAGAGTGTTATATCGTCGATTTAAAAGAAGAGCTGGTGGCTGATTATATTTATCCGACTATTGCCACAGGTGCTATCTATGAAGGTACGTACTTACTGGGTACCTCAATGGCGCGTCCAATTATTGCTAAGGCGCAAGTAGAAGTCGCCCGTAAAGTTGGCGCTGATGCGGTATGTCATGGTTGTACCGGTAAAGGTAATGACCAAGTACGTTTCGAGGGTTGTTTTGCCGCACTTGCACCAGAGTTAACCGTTATTGCGCCTTGGCGTGAATGGTCAATGGTCAGCCGTGAAGATTTGCTTGATTACCTTGCTGAAAGAAACATCGAAACTACAGCATCAGCGACTAAGATTTATAGCCGTGATGCCAACGCATGGCATATCTCTCACGAAGGCGGTGAGTTAGAAGATCCGTGGAATGAGCCAAGCAAAGAAGTATGGACCATGACAGTGGCACCAGAAGATGCCCCAAATACCCCTGAGTATGTTGGGCTAACCATCGCCAATGGTCGTGTTACTCATGTTGATGATGTTGCGCTATCTCCATATGACGCACTAATGAAGCTAAATGAATTAGCTGCAGCACACGGTGTTGGTCGTATCGACATTACCGAAAACCGTTTAGTGGGCATGAAGTCTCGTGGCTGTTATGAAACCCCTGGTGGAACAGTGATGTTTGCAGGCCTACGCGCAATCGAAGAGCTAGTGCTCGATAAAACAAGCCGTGAGTGGCGTGAGCAAGTCGGCGCACAAATGGCTCATCTTGTATATGATGGACGGTGGTTTACGCCATTGTGTAATTCATTGATTGCCGCGTCAGAATCTTTAGCTGAATTAGTTAACGGCGAAGTGGTCGTCAAACTTTATAAAGGCCAAGCAAGTGTGGTGAAAAAGCGCTCTCCAAACAGCTTATATTCAGAAGAGTTCGCGACCTTTGGTGACGACAATGTTTATGACCAAAAAGATGCAGCAGGCTTTATCCGCCTTTACTCTTTATCAAGCCGTATTAGAGCATTAAATACCAAGTAATTTCCTGTTATTTAAGATTGATACGGGGCTCATATAGCCCCGTTTTTATAGAATAAGTTAAAAGAGGGTATCGACATGGCGTTATGGGGCGGAAGATTCAGTCAAGAAAGCAGTGCATTATTTAAATTATTTAATGACTCATTACCAGTAGATTATCGTTTAATTGAAGAAGATATTATTGGCTCAATTGCATGGGCTTCAGCAATCACTTCAGTGGGCATTTTAACCCAAGCTGAATGTGAGCAATTGCATGGTGCGCTAAATGAGCTACTTAGCGAAGTTGCTGACAAACCAGAATTGATTATTGCTTCTGGCGCAGAAGATATTCACAGTTTTGTGGAGCAGTCTTTAATTGCCAAAGTAGGCGACCTAGGTAAAAAGCTGCATACAGGGCGTTCGCGTAATGACCAAGTAGCCACAGATTTAAAACTATGGTGTAAAAAAGAAGGTCAGCACTCACTTACATTACTGAAAAAGCTCTCTGCTGAACTTGTTAAGCTTGCTGAGCGTGAAATTGATGCTGTGATGCCTGGCTATACCCATCTGCAAAGAGCTCAGCCAGTCTTATTTGGCCATTGGTGTTTAGCTTACGTAGAAATGTTTGAACGTGACATTAGCCGTTTAGAAGATGCACTAAAGCGTGCTGATACTTGTCCATTAGGCACTGGCGCCCTTGCGGGAACAGCTTATCCAATGGACAGGCATCAAATTGCACAATCATTAGGCTTTGCTGCGCCAACCTTAAATAGCTTAGATTCAGTGTCAGATCGTGATCATGTTGTTGAGTTATGTAGCGACGCTTCAATAAGCATGATGCATTTAAGCCGTATGGCTGAAGATTTAATTTTCTTTAACAGTGGTGAAGCAGGTTTTATTGAGCTTGATGACGAAGTGACATCTGGTTCATCTTTAATGCCACAAAAGAAAAACCCTGACGCCTTAGAGTTAATTCGAGGCAAAACGGGCCGTGTCTATGGCAGCTTAATGGGTATTCTTACTACCATGAAAGCATTGCCACTGGCTTATAACAAAGATATGCAAGAAGACAAAGAAGGCTTATTTGATGTCATGGATAGCTGGTCTATTTGTCTTGAAATGGCAGCATTAGTATTAAGTGGCTTGCAAGTTAACCGTGAAAGAACTTTAGTAGCAGCTCAGCAAGGTTATGCTAATTCTACCGAGCTTGCAGATTATCTGGTCGCTAAAGGTATGCCATTTAGAGAAGCGCACCATGTTGTTGGTGAGGTGGTCGTGGCTGCCATTGCCAAACAAACTCCATTAGAAGATTTTGTTATTTCAGAGCTACAGCAATTTAGTCCAATTATCAGTGATGATGTTTATGAGTGCTTAACGATTGAGTCATGCTTAGCAAAACGTGAAGCTTTAGGCGGTACCTCGTTAGCGCAAGTAAAATATGCATTAGCGCAGAAACAAGCTAATAGCTAAACAATATGTAAGCCTTATTAGTTTATATTTGTTTCTTTTAGGCTTAAATGAAAAGTCCGCAGTGATTAATCATTGCGGACTTTTTAATGCATTAACACCAGACTAATTTTTAAAAATAACTGCTGGTGGATTTATTTACTGAAATAAATCATCTGCCGGATTCTCTATAAACAGATCATCTTCGATAACTTCTTCTGTGGCATATTCAGTCGGCTCAGTGCCTTCGATAAAATATTCAAATGAAGTGGTGTAATCTGTTTTACGGGTTAATTTGCCACTAGCTAAGTCAATACGCGCCGAAATAATCCCTTTAGGTGGAATGCTCGCAACTTCTTCGGTACCAGTGAGCGCTTGGTTCATAAAATCATTCCAACCAGGCCCTGCTGTTTTTGCCCCAGCTTCAGCCCCTGATATTTGATTTTCAGGACCATCGGCAACCCAGCTGGTTCTGCCTAGTTTACGGCTGTGATCGTCAAAACCAACCCAGAATGTCGAGGTGAGAGTGGGGTTAAAGCCACTAAACCAAGTATCGCGGGATTCATTGGTGGTACCGGTTTTACCTGCAATGTCACGACGCTTTATCAAGCGTGATGCTCGCCAAGCGGTACCATTCCAGCCTGTGCCTTTACTCCAATTGCCGCCACCCCAGATTACACTTTTGAGGGCTTCAGTAATTAAGAAGGCGGTTTGCTCAGAAATGATCCTAGGAGCGTAGCGCGCGTTTTCATCTCCACAAGCAGCAATACCAGTATCACTAATATTAGAACTAGTCTCAGCACTAGCAAGTGTATTGTCTAAGCTGTTTTCAGTTTCAACTGGCGCTTGCTGTGAGCTAACAAACTCATTAGCCATTGCTGCAAAAGGGTCATCAATGCTGTTGGTTGTCTTATTAGTCGCATCATCAACCTCATTGACATCTGGGGTGCAGGCCAGTGCAGGCGACGCTTTTTCAATGACATTGTCATATGAGTCAGTAACCTTACTAATATAATAAGGTTCAACTAAATAGCCGCCATTAGTAAAGACATTAAAGGCGGTGGCGACTTGCAGTGGTGTTACTGAAGGGGACCCTAAAGCGACAGATTCATTTCGTGGTAAATCAGCAGGGTCAAATCCAAAGTCAACTAAGGTATCTATGGTGTTATCTAAGCCAATATGACGCATGGTACGAACGGACATTACGTTGATAGACTGAGCTAAGCCAATGCGTAAACGTGTTGGACCGCCATAAATGTCAGGTGAATTTTTTGGTCGCCATGCCGTACCTTGACGAGTATCGGGCTTATTAATCGGCGCATTATTGATTAATGTTGCAAGGGTGTAGTCTTTTTCAAGCGCGGCAGCATAAATAAACGGTTTGATATTAGAGCCTAATTGACGCTTGGCCTGGGTAACACGGTTATACTGGCTTTGACTAAAGCTAAAACCGCCCACCAAAGTGCGAATAGCGCCATCGCTTGGTTCTAATGAAACCGTTGCACTTGAAACCTGTGGAATTTGAGATAATTGCCAAAACTCGCCATTATCTCTAATCCATACCTTTTCACCGACAGTTAAAATATCCGCTGCTGTTTTAGGTGGCTTACCTTGACGGCGATCGTTAATAAATTTGCGAGCCCATTTCAGGCCATTCCACTGGATGACAACTTCTTCACCTTTAGTATTCAGTAAAGTTGCTTGTTGCTCACTAACCGACATGACAGCTGCTGGAATAATACCTTGTACTGCAGAGGTCGTTTTAAGGTTTTCTATAATGTCGCTGGTGGCCAGAGGTGTATCTGTCCACAAGGTGCTAATTGCTCCACGGTAGCCATGACGCTGATCATAAGCAAACACATTATCGCGTAGGGCGCTTTGAGCTTTTAATTGCAGATCTGAAGAAATGGTAGTGTAAACGTTATAACCATTAGTATAGGCGTCTTCTTCACCATACTTATTTACCATATAATCACGTGCCGTTTCAGAAACGTAAGGTGCATATAGATCTATTTCTGCGCCATGATATTTCGCGGTTATAGGGGCATTTATGGCTTCTTGGTATTGTGTCTCGGTGATATTGCGTTTTTCCAACATGCGGCCTAAAACCCAGTTACGGCGTGTCATGGCACGATTCGGATTACGAATTGGATTAGCTGCAGAAGGCGCTTGGGGTAAGCCGGCAATCATGGCCATTTCTGGCAGAGAAAGTTGGGCTAAATCTTTGCCATAATACACTTGAGCTGCAGCGCCGACACCATAGGCACGGTTACCTAAAAATGAGCGGTTTAAATATAATGTGAGGATTTCTTCTTTAGATAATGCTTTTTCAATTTTTAGCGCAAGAAAAATTTCTTTCGTTTTACGAATATAGGTTTTTTCACGGGATAAGAAAAAGCCTCGAGCCACTTGCTGAGTAATGGTGCTGGCGCCTTGGCTTTTTTTGCCTGTAGTAACCAAAATAACGGCTGCGCGAATAATACCAATAGGATCGATACCCTGGTGTTCAAAGAAACGTGCATCCTCGGTATCTAATACCGCATTAATTAATTGCTGAGGCACATCTTCATATTCAACCGGTATTCGTCGTTTTTCACCAAATTGAGAAATTAATAAACCATCTTGACTATAAATTCTTAAAGGTGTCTGTAGTTTGACCGTTTTAAGCGAGTTTACATCCGGTAATTCTGGTAAAACGTAGAAATAAGCAGCGACAATGGTGCCGACGCCCAATAAAGTTAAGCTAAAAATAGCAATAAGTATTCGTTTAAACCACTTCACCAAAATAATCCAAAGTTCGACAATATGGCTTCTAGTATATAAGCGGGAGGGTTTTTGGTGAAGTAAAAACATGAAAACAAAAAAAAACTAGTTGTAAAATGTAGAAACATTTTATACAAATACTTATAACGAGTTGATTTTGTGCTAATCTATTTTAAAATATAAAATAATAAATGCGATGATGGAATATGCTTTCTAAATTTTGGAAGCGTCAAGCTCCGCAAATGGTGGGGATCGATATTGGATCCCATGAAATAAAGGCCATATTGCTGGGTAAGACTGCTGATGGATATAAAATTCAAAATTATATATCAGCTCCTTTACGAAAAGGAGCTGTAGTTGATCATGAAATTCGTGATTCTGAAGCTGTTATTGAATCATTAAGGCACATAAAGCGTGGACTACCGAAAGGTATTAAATCTGCCGCAGTGTCTGTTTCTGGTTCTGCTGTGATGACAAAAGTGATTTACATGGACGCTTCATTAAATGAAGAAGAAATGGAAGCGCAAATTGAAATTGAAGCAGATAATCTTATCCCTTATTCACTTGATGAAGTGAGTATCGACTTTGAAACTCTTAATCCCAACACTACCGACCCAACAAAGGTAGATGTGTTATTAAGTGCTTGCCGTACTGACAACATTGATTCAAGAATGGATTCACTTGATGCAATTGAGCTTGATACCAAAGTGGTTGACGTTGAAGCTTATGCTTTAGGGCGTTCAGCAGAACTTATTCTGGCTCAACTTCCTGAAGGGGCCAATGAAAAATCCGTTGTGCTAGTGGATGTTGGCGCCAATATGACGACATTTGCGGTTGTAGAAAATGGCGAAACGACATTTATTCGTGAGCAAGCATTTGGCGGTGAGTTATTTACCCAATCAATTCTATCGTTTTACGGTATGTCTTACGATGAAGCTGAAAATGCTAAAGTCACAGGTGATTTACCACGCAATTATATGTTTGAGGTGTTATCTCCATTTCAAACCCAATTATTACAACAAATAAAACGTACCTTACAAATTTACTGCACTGCCAACGGCAAAGATAAAGTTGACTATATTGTCTTAAGTGGTGGCACTGCAAAACTTGAAGGTATGACAACGTTATTGGCTAATGACTTAGGGGTGCATTCAATTGTTGCTAACCCTTTTCAAGGTTGTTTACATGCTGATGATGATATTAAAAACCAAATAGAACCTAGTATCAGTAAATATATGGTTGCATGTGGTTTAGCGCTTAGGAGTTACGCTCAATGGCGAACATAAACTTACTACCTTGGCGTGAAGAGGCCAGAGAAAAACACAAACGAGACTTTATTGGCATATTAGCGTTAGTGTTTTTAATGACCTGTTTAATTGTATTTCTGGCATTGAGTTTTATTGAAGTCGTTATCGACGATCAACGTGCTAGAAATTCATACTTACAGTCTGAAATATCATTATTAGACTCGCAAATTGCCGAAATTAGAAAAATTAAAGCGCGTAAAGATGATATTGAACGTCGCACTAAAATTATTCTAGACCTGCAGCAATCTCGTAATTTGCCAACACATGTATTAGATGAACTAGTTAGAATTGTGCCGCCAGGAATTTATCTTTCCAGTATTGAAAAGAAAGGTAGCTTGTTGTGGATTGAAGGTCGCAGTGAATCTAATAATAACGTCGCGAATATGATGAGAAAAGTTAAAACATCTCAATACCTCAATGATCCAAGCATGCAGTCAATTGTTAGTCATAATGAAAACTTACGACAATTGCAAAAGTTTAGATTAAGAGTGACTATTTTTGATGACCAAATCAGTACTGGCTCAAGCCAAGGAGGTCAGCAATGAATCTTGACTTAGAGCAGTTTAATGATATTGATTTTGAAAATATTGGCGCTTGGCCTGCATTAGTTAAAATTGTATTTGCTGCTTTTTTATCTATCTGTGTACTTGGCGCCAGTTATTATTTATTTATTTCCGATGCGATAGATGTCCTTAATGCTGAAGAAAGAAAAGAAATAACCCTAAAAGAAGACTTTCAAACTAAATATCGTTTGGCGGCAAACTTAAAACTGTATCGTGAGCAACTTGTGGTAATGGAAGCTCAGTTTGCAGAACTTTTAAAAATGTTACCATCTGAAAATGAAATGCCAGGTTTACTGGATGACACCACATTCGTAGCAACAGATGCTGGACTGCGAATTAATAGCTTAGATTGGGATACTGAAATTGAGCGTGATTTCTACTTAGAATTCCCGATAAAAATGTCAGTTGTAGGTGATTATCATAAATTAGGCAGCATGGTAAGCGGTGTCGCAAAATTGCCGCGGATTGTCAGCTTGCATGACTTTGTCATTAAGCGTGATGATTCAGGTAGTCTATCGATGGATATTTTAGCTAAAACCTATCGATTTAAAGAAGGTGCGAAAGTACCTGCGAATAAGAAGGGGAAGAAATAATGAAACTCTTACCCTTATTACTCATCATGCTATTGCTAACAGGTTGTATTGGTGACAGAAGTGATTTGGAGTTGTTTGTAACAACGACTAAATCCCAGCATGTTGCTCGCATTCCTCCGTTAAAAGAAACACCTAAGTTTGAGCATTTTGCCTATCAAGCAGAGCTTATGCGAAGTCCTTTTGTTCCACCTTCTCGAGAGCTCACAGAGGAAGTGATTGACACAAGTAGAGATTGTTTACAGCCAGATTTGAAACGTCGTAAAGGGCGCTTAGAAACGTATGCTATAGATAATTTAAAAATGCGCGGTACGTTAAGTGAAGATGGCACAGTTTGGGCCTTAGTTGAATCATCAGATACCAATGTTTATCGCTTAGGTGTCGGTGAGTATCTTGGACTTTACCATGGCAAAATAGCTGAAGTCACACCGCAATATATTGAAATTATAGAATTAATTCCTGATGGTTCAGGTTGCTGGGCTGAAAGAGCAAGCAACTTAGAACTTTCTGGCAAATAATGCGAAGGATGAGGGAATAATGAAATCTTCTGCCTCGATGCAAAAATCGACCACAAAAATATCACTGTTCAGAACCGTACTCGGTGCTGTGTTGTTGCTTGGTGCATTACCAAGCGCGTTAGCTGCGAATAAATTAGTGGATGTAAAGTATCATTCTATTGTTGATCACCAATTAGAATTAGAATTGGTGTTCGAATCTGACATTGTTCAGCCTGAAGTTGATTTGAAGGCGTCACCTGCTCAAATTCTATTAAGTTTTGACGATAGTATTTCAAGCCTCGATAAAGACGATATTACTATCGATAGAGTTGGGGTTGAGAGTTTAAAAACCTCTCAACAAAATGGCGCACTGAACATCGTTGTAGATTTAGCTGAGGTAAAACCTTATCAAGGCAAAGTGGTAGGTAATACTTACCGTTTAACGGTTAACGATACTGTATCTGGGCCTGATAGCGCTGATAACCCATTTGTAAATGGCATTGATACTATTGATTTTCGCCGCAATAAAAATGGTGGTGGCGATTTATTAATTCATTTAGATAATCGCTCTGTTGCTGCCAACGTAGCTCAGGTTGGCTCTAAATTAGAAGTGAAATTGTATAACACAGATATTAAAAGCGAGCTTTTATATGTGATGGATGTACAAGACTTTAATACACCAGTCACGAGCTTTGAGACCTTTAAAGAAGACTTAACTGCCCGTTTGATGGTCGATGTTGATGGCAACTATGATTACACATACAAGCAAGACGGTAATGTGTTCAAAGTGAGTATTAATAAAGTAGAACGTGCCATCGTTGCTAAGGATGACAAAAAATATAATGGCCGTTCTTTGTCGCTTAACTTCCAGAATATTTCTGTAAGAACAGTACTGCAAATTATTGCTGATTATAATGATTTCAATTTGGTCACCAGTGATACCGTAGAAGGCAATATCACTCTACGTTTAGATGATGTGCCTTGGGATCAAGCGCTAGATTTAATTCTCCAAACCAAAGGGTTGGATAAGCGTATTGAAGGCAATATCTTAATGGTTGCCCCAAGTGAAGAGCTGGCTATTCGAGAAAGGCAAGATTTGGCTAACAAGCAAGAAGTCAAAGAGTTAGCGCCGCTTTATTCTGAATATATTCAGGTAAACTATGCAAAAGCGGTCGATATTGCCGAGTTGATGAAAAGTGCTGATTCAAGCTTATTGTCAAATCGCGGTAGCGTTGCGGTTGATGAACGTACCAATACTTTATTAGTCAAAGATACCGCAGATACTTTAGAAACTATTCATCGTTTAGTTGAAGTACTGGATATCCCGATTAAGCAGGTATTAATTGAAGCCAGAATGGTGACGGTTAAGGATAACGTCTCTGAAGATTTAGGCATTCGTTGGGGAATTACTGATCAACAAGGTGAAAGAGGTACCTCTGGGTCACTAGAAGGCGCTAATGATATTGTTGCTGGGGTTATTCCTGCACTAAGTGACCGCTTAAATGTGAACTTGCCCTCTTCGGCCTCTAATGCTGCCAGTATTGCATTTAGTGTGGCGAAAATGGCTGATGGAACCGTACTTGATTTAGAGCTAAGCGCGTTAGAGCAAGAAAATAAAGGCGAAATTATTGCGAGTCCACGTATTACCACTTCAAACCAAAAAGCGGCCTATATCGAACAAGGTGTAGAGATCCCTTATGTGGAGTCTGCCTCAAGTGGTGCCACAACTGTGTCATTTAAAAAAGCAGTGTTGTCATTACGAGTAACCCCGCAAATTACCCCAGATGACCGTGTCATTCTTGATTTAGAAATTACTCAAGATACCCGTGGTGAAGTTGTTTCAACTGGTACGGGTGAAGCGGTTTCTATTGATACTCAGCGAATTGGTACTCAGGTGCTTGTTGATAATGGTGAAACCATTGTATTAGGCGGTATTTACCAGCAGAACTTAATCAGTCGAGTTAGTAAGGTGCCAGTATTAGGTGACATTCCTCTGGTTGGTTTCTTATTCAGAAACACATCAGATACAAATGAACGTCAAGAGTTATTGATATTCGTGACACCGAAAATCGTGACTGAAAAACTGTAAAGATAAAAAATATTAATGCCAGCTTAATTGCTGGCATTTTTTTGCCTTAAAATAATTAATTGCTTGATTATATTAAGGTCATTAAACATACCATCATTTTTTAAACTCGCTGAATCTAGGGTTAAATTATTTATTTTTAATAAACTCACTATAAATCGCTCACATCACTTGCAACAACTGGTGCATAACTGAGATAATCCTTCGTCAAGTCTCATTAGAGCAAGGTTAAATAATAGGTCGGCTTGAGTTTAAGTCGATAAGGCATACTTTTCATATAAGATTCAGACGTATATACAATGGCTGAAAAACGCAATATTTTTCTGGTAGGCCCTATGGGCGCAGGTAAAAGCACAATTGGTCGTCACTTAGCCCAACTGCTGCATTTAGATTTCCACGACTCAGATCACGAGATTGAGCAACGCACAGGTGCAGATATTGCATGGGTGTTTGACGTTGAAGGCGAAGAAGGTTTTCGTCGACGTGAAGCTCAAGTCATCGCCGACCTTTCGGAAAAGCAGGGCATTGTCCTAGCTACTGGCGGCGGATCTGTACAAAGCAAAGACATTCGTAATCATCTGTCGGCTCGCGGTATCGTTGTATACCTTGAGACAACAATTGATAAGCAAGTGGCTCGTACTCAACGTGATAAACGTCGACCTTTACTTCAGGTAGATGATCCACGTGAAGTGCTTGAAGATCTTGCTGACGTTCGTAATCCTTTGTATGAAGAGATTGCAGACGTAATAGTTAAGACTGATGAACAAAGCGCGAAGATTGTCGCAAATCAAATTATTGAGCAACTCGGTTTTTAGGTAGGTTTATGCAACAAGTTCAGGTTGAATTAGGTGTAAGAAGTTATCCCATTTATATTGGCCAGAATTTATTGCAACAAAACGCTTATCTCACCGATTACCTTTCCGGTAAAAAAGCACTTATTGTCACTAACGACACCATTGCTCCGCTGTACTTGAAACAAGCGCAGCAAGCTATGGCATCTTGTAGTGATATAGGTGTGGTTGTATTGCCGGATGGTGAACAATATAAAGATTTAACTCACTTAAATTTAATTTTTTCTGCACTGTTAGAAAATAATTATGCCCGTGATTGTGTAATCGTAGCACTAGGTGGCGGTGTCGTTGGTGACATGGCCGGCTTTGCTGCATCTTGCTATCAGCGGGGAGTTGAGTTTATTCAAATTCCAACCACCTTATTATCTCAAGTGGACTCTTCTGTTGGTGGTAAAACCGCAGTAAATCATCCGCTTGGTAAAAATATGATTGGGGCTTTTTATCAGCCACAACTGGTATTAATTGACACCGATTGTTTATCGACATTACCTGCAAAAGAGTTTGCTGCAGGAATGGCAGAAGTCATTAAATATGGCGTTATCTGGGATAGCGATTTTTTTAGCTGGTTAGAGCAAAATGTTGCTCCATTAAAAGCATTAAATACCGAAGCATTAAGCTACGCGATTGCTAAATGCTGCCAGATAAAAGCTGATGTCGTTACCCAAGATGAAACAGAGCGTGGTGTACGGGCACTGCTAAATTTAGGCCATACATTTGGTCATGCTATCGAAGCTGAAATGGGCTACGGTGTATGGTTACATGGTGAAGCTGTTGCTACCGGAACCATTATGGCGGCGGTAACATCGCAAAAGTTAGGTCTAATCGAGCAAAAAGATGTCGATAGAATTATTCGTTTGATGTTGGCGTTTGATTTACCGATAAGCTCTCCTGATTCAATGAACTTTGCTGACTTTATTAAGCATATGCAGCGAGATAAAAAAGTTCTCGCGGGTCAAATTCGATTGGTTTTACCCACCTCAATAGGCTCTGCTGATGTATTCTCTGATGTTGAAGAGTCTTTATTAGCTGACGTCATTAGCCAAGTTTAAGCTTTTTTGTCTAATGGTGGAGCTGTGGACATTCAACAAACGCTTTTATTACCTTCCCAAGAAGCTTTAGTTCAGCGGCTACAACATATTGCCAGCTATAGTGAGCAGCTAGTATTAGTCTGCGGCGCTAAAGGTTCAGGTAAAACCACCTTAGTTACAGCATTGGCGAGCGAGCTTGATAACTATAACTCTGCGTTGGTTATCTGCCCAATGCACGCTGATAGCGCTGAAATTCGGCGTAAAATACTGATCCAACTGATTTCATCACCAATTTTTGATGATACCTTACCGCTATCAGATACCTTAATTCGCATCCAATCTAGCTTAACAAAACCGCTGCATATCATTATTGATGATGCACATTTGCTGCCTAAAGAATTATGGGCAGAATGTATAGTGCTGACTCAAATCCGTTGTGCGGATAAACCGGTATCACTGACTTTTACGGTCACCACTGAATCATTTGCAGAGTTTAATGAATTAACTAAAACCATGAAGGATTTATTGCTTCATGTCGAGGTAGAGCCATTATCCTTAGCTGAACGTGAAGGCCTATATCGCACTTTATTAGTTAGAAGCAATAAAACGCCATTTATACCTCGCGAAATCATTCAATCACAAATTGAAAAACAAATGGGTACTCCTACCGAAGTGATTGAGTTACTTAAGCTTGCGCTTGAGGATAAGGTTGAAGAGCCAAAACGCTGGCCAAAATATTTTCCCTTAGGGGTGATCAGCTTGCTGCTGTGCTTAACCTTAGCGATTGTCGTTTTTTTTTATAATGAACCCGCAGCAGAATCTATTGAAGCAAACCAAGTTAACTTTAGGGCTTACCAAGCGCCAGAATCTCCAGCGCAATGGGCAAACCATCATTATGGCCAAAGCTTATTATTGCCTTGGCTTCAATTACATTTGCCATCTCAGCAATCTTTAATAGCGGCTAATGAGCCAAGCGATCTTGTTTTACAGCTGCTTACTGAGCAGCAAATATTAACCAGCACTACAAAAAGTGGCGCAGTTGAAATCGAAGCAGCAAACACTCAACAGGATTACCAGAGCGTTCATACTGTGGCTGTTGAATTAGTGGCTGGTGAATTAATAGCAGCTGAGTTAGTGGTAAATGAAGATATTGATACCGCTGAAGTTGATGAGACATTGGTCATTATTGAAACAGATAAGCTACAGCTTACTGACAACAGTGCAGCGCTGAGCAATACTGACGATATTGCCACAGCCAATGAAGCGTTAGCCGAGCTGCAATATCGAGCGGGTTACACATTACAACTGGCGAGCGTTATCGAACCCAAATCACTTAACAGTATCTTGTTAAAATTAGATAATGAAACCGCTGTAATTCGTGCTAATTATAATAAACGTCATGTTGTCTTATTTGGGCAGTTTAATAACGCCAGCCAAGCACAAGATAAAGCGCTTAAATTACAAACCGAACTCGGTTTAAGTGCCCCTTGGGTTCGAAAATTCAGCGATCTTCAAGGTTATCAACTTAGTTCAAATTAATTAGTTAAAGCCCTTAAATCAGCAATGATTATTCTCAATAAAAAGAGTACAATCATCTGCTTTAATTTTGCTAGTAAATGGTATTCATGACTAAAAAGCATAGAGCCTTTCTTAAATGGGCGGGTGGAAAATTTAAACTCGTTGATGAGCTAGCAAAACATTTACCTCAAGGTGAAAGGCTAGTTGAGCCTTTTGTCGGTGCAGGATCAGTGTTTCTCAATACTGACTACGACTCATATCTGCTATGCGATATTAATCATGATCTAATTAACCTCTATAATATTGTTAAAAGTCAGCCTGAGAAATACATTGCAGCAGCAAAGGCCATGTTTGTTCCAGAGATGAACGTAAAAGAGCAGTATTACCGAGTGCGTGAAGAGTTTAACCAAACTCAAGATCCGTTTTTACGCTCCGTTTATTTCTTATATATGAATCGTCATGGTTTTAATGGTTTATGCCGTTATAACCGTAAAGGCGGCTTTAATGTCCCGTTTGGTTCTTACAAAAAACCTTATTTTCCTGAAAAAGAACTGCGTTATTTTTCTGAAAAAGCTCAAAAAGCGATTTTTGAGTGTGTGGGTTACGAGCAAGCATTTGATATGTCAAAAGCAGGTGATGTCATTTATTGTGATCCTCCTTATGCTCCGCTATCAACTACAGCAAGTTTTACGACCTATGCCGGCCCAGGTTTTAGTCTTGACGACCAAGCGCTATTAGCGAGAAAGTCTCGCCACACTGCACTTGAGCGTGATATCCCGGTACTGATCAGTAATCATGATATTCCACTGACTCGAGAGCTATATCGCGGCGCAAAAATGGCCTCGATAGACGTACAGCGCAATATTAGTCAAAAGGGTAATTCACGTAAGAAAGTAGCTGAAGTGATGGCGTTATATGATCATCATTATCAAGAAGTTATTGATTAAATCTTGAGTTAAGCAAAGGCTTAGCTGATAAATACTGGCTTAGCTCAGTACCTGCTTAACAATCAATATTAGCGATAAAACCATCAGCACTGCCAGTGCAATGCCCATAAAGATGAAGGGTAAGGGTGATCGACTTTGCTTAAAATCACGTTGGCGATTATCTTCCGTTTGCACCCCAAAAAATGCGGCGATAGTACTGGTAAATACCTGCCAAATAGACATTAAAGTGCGTTAGGGTTATTCGTTGGCATATCACTTATTGGTCTATTGTGGTCATTACTATGCAGTAACTCCAATAAATCTAAAAAGTGAAACTGACTTGAGCGGCTATTGCCTGTTACCCAACTTCCCCAACTGACATTATCTGAATCAACTGCACAGCGGTTAGTCGGATGGCTACTGGGTAAACTCGCGTTATAGGCAACATTGTCAGAGCAATCACATTGCTGAGCTTGCAAGGCGGGCTCGCTTTCTGACATGAAAAAGTAGGCAACAAGCATTAATGCGCTAGTCGAAAATAAGCTAACAGCAGGTTTTAATGTTACTTTACCTGTTTGCGTAGTACTCATTTTTAGCTGACGGCACATCATAAGGGCTATCCTTGTCTTATACTTTCAGAAATTATTCAAAAGGGATTAATCATCTATCTACATTGGCATATACGCTGCCTAGCAGAAGATTGTTCACAATACACAGTGACATGTGTCGCATTATAGCAAGTTTGTTTAGATATTGAACAGTCATCATGTGTGATCTAGATCAACTTAATATCGACATAGCACTAAAATTTACATTTCTTGCTGTTGAAAAAGTTTTATTAGCGATTGAGACTAGAGCGATTTCTCTGCAAAGGGTAAAATACTGTCACTTATAACCGCCTCGAGAAGACTATGCGTCCATTTTTGATTGCCCCATCTATTTTATCTGCCGATTTCGCCCGTTTAGGTGATGACGTTAAAGCCGTTTTAGATGCCGGTGCTGACGTTGTTCATTTCGATGTTATGGATAATCATTATGTGCCTAATTTAACCATTGGCCCTATGGTATGCAAAGCGTTGCGGGACTACGGCATTACTGCTGATATTGATGTACATTTAATGGTTAAGCCAGTTGATAGTCTAATTCCTGATTTTGCTAAAGCAGGCGCATCAATTATAACTTTCCACCCAGAAGCCACAGAACATCTTGATCGCAGCCTACAGCTGATTAAAGAATCAGGCTGTAAGGCAGGCTTAGTGTTTAATCCTGGTACACCATTACATTACCTTGACCATGTGATGGACAAATTGGATGTGATTTTATTAATGTCAGTAAACCCAGGTTTTGGTGGCCAGTCATTTATCCCATCGACACTGGCTAAGCTTAAGCAAGTGCGTGACATTATTGATGCCAGCGGTTATGACATCCGTTTAGAAGTCGACGGTGGGGTAAAAGTAGATAATATTGCTGAAATCGCCGCTGCAGGCGCCGATATGTTTGTCGCAGGCTCTGCTATTTTCAATCAACCTGATTACAAAGTAGTTGTTGATCAAATGCGTGATGAACTAGCAAAAGTTGAAGGCTAATTATGACAGTATTTTCTAATATTAAAGCCATCGCTTTTGATTTAGATGGAACACTTATTGATAGCGTTCCTGATTTAGCTGCGGCAACTAATGCAACACTAACAGAGTTATCATTACCTAACGCACAAGAAGCGCAAGTTAGAAGCTGGGTTGGCAATGGTGCCAATATGTTAATGCGCCGCGCTTTAATGTTTGCTCAACCACAAGTGACTGATACGCAGGCTATTGACGCTCAATTAGAGCAAGTTATGCCAAGGTTTATGCACCACTATGGGCTTCATTTAGAAAAACACAGTAGCTTGTACCCTAACGTGTTAAGCACCTTGAAGCAGATAAAAGCTGCTGGCTATAACATGGCAATTGTGACTAACAAACCGTACAAATTTACCACACCGTTACTTGAGTCTTTTGGTATAAGTGCGTTTTTTGATCTTGTACTTGGTGGCGACTCGTTAGAAAAAATGAAACCCGACCCATTGCCATTAACGCATATTTTGCAGCAATGGCAACTTGAGCCAGCACAACTGCTTATGGTAGGTGACTCAAAGAATGACATACTCGCTGCGAAATCTGCCGGTCTAAGCTCAATTGGCTTGACCTATGGCTACAACTACGGTGAAGATATCGCCCTGAGCAGCCCAACGGCAGTATGTGAACAATTTAATGAAATTTTAGCGCTACTGAATTTATCCGCTGAAATGAATGCAACATCAATGGAGCAATAAACGAATGACTGCAAAACCTATCGTGTTTAGTGGTGCTCAACCATCAGGTGAGCTGAGTATTGGTAACTACATGGGCGCACTTCGTCAATGGGTTAACATGCAAGATAGCCACGACTGTATTTATTGCGTAGTTGATTTACATGCAATTACTGTAAGACAAGACCCTGCGAAACTACGTGAAGCCTGTTTAGATACCTTAGCTATTTACCTTGCATGCGGTATCGACCCTGAAAAAAGCACGGTATTTTTACAATCTCAAGTTCCGCAGCATACACAGCTGAGCTGGGCGTTAAACTGTTACACCCAAATGGGTGAGCTAAGCCGTATGACCCAGTTTAAAGATAAGTCGCAAAAGCATGCAAACAACATCAATGTTGGCTTGTTTGATTACCCTGTATTAATGGCTGCAGATATCTTGCTATATCAAGCTAACGAAGTACCTGTTGGTCAAGATCAAAAGCAGCACTTAGAGCTAACCCGTGATATCGCGACGCGCTTTAATAATGCCTATGGTGATACGTTTGTCGTGCCAGAGCCGTTCATTCCGCCAACGGGCGCAAAAGTCATGTCACTGCAAGAGCCGACTAAGAAAATGTCTAAGTCGGATGAAAACCGTAACAACGTTATTGGTTTACTTGATGATCCTAAAGCGATTATGAAGAAAGTGAAAAAAGCCATGACCGATAGCCAAGAGCCACCAGTGGTGCGTTTTGACGTTGAAGAAAAACCAGGCGTTTCAAACTTATTAAGCCTGATGTCAGGTTGTAATGGTCAGTCAATCGAGTCAATTGAAAAAGACTTTGAAGGCAAAATGTACGGTCACTTAAAAGTCGCTACCGGTGAAGCAGTTGTCGCTATGCTTGAGCCGCTGCAAGAGCGCTACCGTGAGATTAGAGCCGATGAAGATTATCTTAATGCAGTATTTAAAGCCGGTGCTGAAAAGGCACAAGCTCGTGCAGAAGAGACGATCAAAAAGGTCTACGAGAAAATCGGTATGATTGTGTAGTATCTGTTTTTTTAAGACAAAAAAAGCCAGCATCAAGCTGGCTTTTTGTGAGCTGCCAATAAAGGCTAATGGTTTGAAATCGCCGTGGCTGAATACTCAGGATTACTATTTTGTGTCATGTTTGGATGGGTATGGTTTGGGGAATGGTTAGATGGGCTCGGTTGGCTGGGAGCTGGGTTGATTGTGCTGCCGACAACACTCGTTTCAATATGTGGAAAAGTCTTGATAGCCAAGCGTAAAGTATTGGCTAATAGGTTGGTCGAAACGCAATAATAGAAGGTTACTCATTAGCAACAGCCAATAAAAATAGTCTATACAAACTCTTTTTATTGGCAGTCTAATGATGAGTTATTGAGCTAGTCATCTTTATCGACGTACTCAAATACTTTGATTACCTTACGTACACCTGAAGTATTGCGGGCGATATCAACCGCAATATCCGCTTGTTCGCGATCGATTAACCCCAGTAAAAATACCTCGCCGTTTTCCGTGATCACTTTAACTCGGGTCACATCCAAAGACTTCTCATTTAGCATCCGCGTTTTAACCTTGGTTGTTACCCAAGTGTCGTTGCTGCGAGTGGTAAATGAGGTAGGGTTACCAATGCGAATTTGATTATGTAATTTGCCGCCAATTTCCAGCTCTTGTACCGTTTTAATGGCTTTATCCCGCAACATTGAGTTAGGAGATTGACCAATCATCAATACATTACTGTTTAACACCACACCGGTAATATTGGTCTGGTTATGAATATCTTCATGCTTAGACAGTGCGCTGGTAATTTCAAAGTCGGCATTGGTATCACTGATTTGTGTCGACATACTACGCTCATCATTGACCATTTTGGCCCCGCCAACAGCACCAACCATCACCACGCCAGCGCAGCCTTGAAGAAGGAAAAGTATTGCTATGACAAGAGCCGTTTTTATCATGCTTGCTCGTCCTGTGGGAACAGAGTGCGGTCAATATTGTCACATAAGCAGTGAATTGCTAATAAGTGAACTTCTTGAATACGCGCAGTGACATTGGATGGAACTCGTACTTCAACATCGCCAGCGCTCATCAAGCCCGCCATAGCGCCGCCGTCTTTACCGGTTAATGCCACAATAGTCATGTCACGGCTTAATGCAGCTTCCATGGCTTTAATGATGTTACCTGAGTTACCGCTGGTCGAAATTGCTAATAAAATATCACCTGGTTGACCCAGTGCCATGATTTGCTTTGAGTAAATTTCGTCATAGCTGTAATCGTTAGCAATAGCTGTAATGGTTGAAGTGTCACAACTTAACGCGATAGCAGGTAGCGGTGGACGCTCAATTTCATAGCGGTTTAATAACTCAGCTGAGAAATGCTGCGCGTCACCTGCACTGCCACCATTACCACAGGCTAGGATCTTGTTACCACTTAAAAGACATTGCACCATCATTTCAGCCGCTTTCTCAATCGACTCTGGTAATGCTTCAGCAGCATCAATCTTGGTTTGAATTGACTCTGTAAAGCTATCTTTAATACGTTCTAACATGGGTTAAATCCTTACAAGGTAAAGTGTTGCTAGCATGCTTTATATCTTCAATTGAGCAGCATTATAGCTAAAAATGGCTGTTTAAAAACACCCCTGAAGCCATTGAATGTCGGTTGTGTTAATGGCAACCATATCAAAACGGCATGGGGCATTGATTTTATGGGTTTGTATATACTGTTGGGCTGCTTTTCTGATGCGAGAAATCTGTGCTGCAGACAGGGCGGTGAGTGCGCCGCCAAATTGGGTTGATGAGCGAAATTTTACTTCAACAAAGACCCAAGTTTGTTGGTCGCGCATGATTAAATCAATTTCACCAAAGCGGTAACGCTGATTTTGAGCCACAAACTTAAGGCCTTGCTGCTCAAGGTAAGTACGCGCGGTTAATTCAGCCTGTTGGCCTTGACCCACAGTTGAGGACATCATAATGGGCGCAGCTGGCCTCGTTGGTATTTGCCCCAACTGAGTTTACGCTCAATGACGCCATTTTCATCCACCGATAATGCGCCACTACGGCCATTGAACTGGTAGCCAGGAAAGGCGCGCATTTGCGCTAAACGATTGACTAAATCAAGGGCGTCATAACCCATGATGTATAAACGCTTTTGGCTGTTATTCCAACTGCTCCAGAGTTTTTTGACCATGGTGGTTTCAGTATTCGTGCCCATTAACCAAGGGATATCACTGATCATCAGGTTGTTAAGCTCTTGAGCTGATTGAGTTGAGCTGCCACTTAAACGGCTGCGGCTGGTGGTATACAGGGCCACCGGATCGGCAAACACACTAAAATTGACGTCTAAAAAGGGCTTTAATAGCACTAAATCTTTTGCGGCTGAGATCATGTAAATAGCATCAATATCACGACGTGAGCGAAAATCAGCTTCAATATTGTTGCCAATCAGCTCTTTTATTCTAGCAATTCGCGCTTGGCTGTCTTTAACACCTAAGGCTTCTTGTACTGTTAGCTTCATCTGATCGCCGCGATCATAAAAGTGGACTTCAGCATTGTCTTCAGTGAGCTCAAGCCACTTTTTATTAAAGCTTTCTGCCATACGTTTACCCGTTGAGTCATTACTGACTAACAATAACGGTAGCGTGATGCCATCTTCATACAGTTTTTGCGCGGCATCACTGGCTTCTTGTGCTGGCGATAACGAAAAGTAAAACTGATCATTTTTTGGGGTAAAGCTGTCGGTTTGATTTAAATACAGCTGCGGCACAGTGAGTAAGCCTTGCTCATTGAGGGCTTGCAGCTCTTCAACTGCTGAAGGCAATAGCGGCCCAATCACAAATTCAGCACCTGCAGCAATAGCAGCTTGATAGGCCTGCTCAACCCCAAGGTTGGTGTCAAAAAAATTAAGCTCCACATTGTCTTCAATTGCGGCCATATAGCTGGCTAACAGACCTTGTCTAATAGGCTCAGCAACATCAGCGCGGCTGCCCGTAAGCGGTAATAGCACCGCAATATTTTGCGGTTTAAACGGCTTGGCATTTAAGGCTTGCTCTAAATCAGAAGGTAGCTTGCTCGCACCTGGGTGATTAGGATTGGTTTGTTGCCATTCGCCTAAGTAGCGAACTAGCTGTGATGGGTCAACCGCATAATGTTTGGCAATATAGGCTAACTGTAACCAGCCTGAAAAAGTGGGATTGCTGTTGTCACTCATAAAGCTTTTAATGGTTTCTTCATGCAGTGGCTGTAGCGTACGCCAAATAGTGTCATTCACTTCAAAGGCTTGCTGCTGCGGAAGATATAAACTGAGTAAACTTAATTGTCTAAGCTCATCAATAGGCTGCTTAGTTTGATTAAATAAGCGGGCTTTATATTGATGATAAGTGACTCTTTGCCACTGGGGTAATTTCCATTGGCTAGGATAGCGTAAAATTGCTAATGCATCGGCATCTGAGCTGGTGTTTTCAGCCACCCGCGCAGAAAGGTAAATATACTCAGCCTGAATGCTTAAATCACTTTGCAAATCAGCTTTCATCGAGGTCAAAAGCTTGCTTGCGGCAACAAAATTGCCATCATTGATATAAGCATGGGCGGCAAGTAGCAAATAGCGGTCGCGAATTTGCGGCTGTTTAGCATTGCTTGCTGCAGATAAATAAACATTAGCCGTTTGTTCAACGGATGCCATTGAGCTATCAATAGCCTGTTTATTTTCAGTAGGTTGAGTCGCACAACCAAATAACACGGCTGATAAAATGGCGGCGAAAACAAATTTAGTTGTATTCAGTCTTTTTAACACAGGGCTTCACTCTGGTAAGATGCTGACTCTAGTTTAACCTGCTCTTTCACTTGGCGAAAGTCTTGATGATAGTCAATACAGAGGTAGTTATGGACCTATCGGTCGCACTTTATATCGTTCCCACTCCTATAGGCAATTTAGGAGACATCAGCAGCCGTGCAATCGAGGTGCTTAATAACGTTAAACTTATTGCCTGTGAAGACACGCGTCATAGTGGTAAATTGCTCAGTCATTTTGGCATTGAAACCCGTAAGACGGCGTTGCATGATCATAATGAACGTGACAGAGCCCAGTGGATTATTCAAAAGCTGAGTAATGGTGAAGCTGTGGCACTTATTTCTGATGCGGGCACGCCGCTCATTTCAGATCCTGGCTACCACTTGGTCAAACAGGTGCGTGAAGCAGGTTACAATGTTATTCCGTTGCCGGGCCCTTGCGCAGCAATTACCGCCTTAAGTGCATCAGGATTACCTTCAGATCGTTTTTCATTTGAAGGCTTTTTACCTTCAAAAGAAAAAGGCCGTTTAGACAAATTATCAGCACTTAAAGAAGACTCAAGAACCTTAATCTTCTATGAATCACCACATCGCATAGTGCACAGTTTAGAGTCAATTGTGGCGGCATTAGGCGAAGACCGTGAAATTGTCATGGCCCGTGAAGTGACTAAAACCTTTGAGACCTTTTTATCTGGCGCAGCAGGCGCTGTACTGCAACAAGTTAAAGATGACTTAAATCAGCAAAAAGGCGAAATCGTATTAATGATCCATGGTCACCGCAGTGACAGTGATTCAGAAATACCCACAGTGGTGATCAATACTTTAAAATTGCTATGTAAAGAACTGCCACTTAAAAAAGCCTCGGCATTGGCTGGCGAAATCTACGGCCTTAAAAAGAATGCGCTTTACAAATACGGTTTAGAAATCGGTCTATAGAGAATAGGTTGAGTTGAGTAGTTAGCTCAACCTGTTTACCTCAGCTTCATATGGTTTGCCATAAAGCCATATTTTAGTTGGTGTGTTGCAGTGGCTTAGGCTATAATCCGCGCCGAGTTGGCCAGACAGTTGCTGCGTTCGCAAGAACGGGGAGGAAAGTCCGGGCTTCAAAGAGCAGGATACCAGGTAACGCCTGGGCGGTGTAAACCGACGACAAGTGCAGCAGAGAGGAGACCGCCAACTTCGGTTGGTAAGGGTGAAAGGGTGCGGTAAGAGCGCACCGTGCGGCTAGTAATAGTTCGTAGCAAGGTAAACTCTATCCGAAGCAAGACCAAATAGGGTCCCGTATGGCGCTGCTCGCGTTGGGACCGGGTAGGTCGCTTGAGCCTGTGAGCGATTGCAGGCCTAGATGAATAACTGTCCAAGACAGGACCCGGCTTATCGGCCAGCTCACCTAATAGTACGAAGCCCGCTTATCGAAAGATAAGCGGGCTTTTTGCTGTCTAGTCTATCAGTAACTTATTTCATTACCGCTTGTTGGAAACGGTTACCAGCAATGGCGCCGATGACAAGTACCAGTAAATATACCCAACCAGATAATGAGAAATTAGCAATTGGGGTGAACAAGGCGCCGACATTACAGCCGTTAGCAAAGCGTGTACCAAAGCCCATTAACAGTCCACCTAAAGCAAACAATGCCAGCTGTTTTGTGGAGTGGTTTATGGCAAATGAGAATTTAAATTTACCCATAAATAACACCGCGATGAGCGTGCCTAAGAAAATCGCCAAGTTTTGTACTGATACCCCGTGTTCAAAAAAAGGCGTACTGAACATAGCTTCAGGGCGCTGGCTTATTTCGGTAATGGTGTTCATTTCAACCCCAAACAACATCAAACCTTTAGCAAACCAAATACCAAAGGGGGTCGATGCGCCCCAGCCTGAGCCAGTACTTGCCATCATGATGCCAAAAATAACGGCAATAACTAATGCTGTGGTGCGCATTTGCCACAGGCTGGCAAGCCAGTTTTGATATGTTTTACGGCTAAATAACGTGAACTGTGTGTCTGCATCACGGTTAACGCTTTGGGATTGAAGCTGTTGACGCTCAATTTCACCGGCGACACCTAAGTATGAGCCTTTACGGCGGCGATAGTTTTCATATTTTTTGGCAATAATCACCACGGTTAACGCTAAAACTATGGTCACTAAAATTGACATGAAGTAACCATTTAGCGGCGTGCCAGCAAACAAGTCGGGTAAAAATACCCCTTTACCTTGATAGCTTGCTGATGAAAACCAGCTATCCGTTATCCAGCTTTGGCTGCTTTGTAATGGAAAGCCAAAAAAGACTCCCGCGCCAAAAAACACTAAGGTAATTGCCGCTCTTGGCACATCACTGACAAACTCCACCATCATCCCCGTTGCGCAGCAGCTGGATAAGCTCATGCCTGCACCAAACATGATGCCGCCAATCAATAGCCCTGCATTAATGGGGTTAATCCATAAATCATAGTGCTGGCTATCAGCGTTAAGCAATAAACCGGCATTGATGATGGCAGTGATCACAAACATGAACATCAGGGTTTGCAATAATTGAGTAGAGCCGCGGCGGTAAGCGCGGTTAATACTGCCTGCAAAACCGATGGCGCCTTTGGCTAACGCAAAGCCTAAACTAAGGCCTAATAACAAGCGTAAAAACAGCCCGTCATTGGCTAATTGAGTCGCACCAACCACTAAGGTTAATAGCAAAATGGCAACGGCCATCACTGCTTGATTTTTATTTATTTCCACTAGACCAACCCACTACATTTGATAACAAATTCAAAACAGAAATTAAACAAATGACATTATTTTCAAGTATTTAAGTGCATCTGCTATTTTTAGGGCGATTATGGTGAACCCGCTTGTTGCTGTCTATCGTCAACCGTTGTTTTAAATAGACTGCTTTGTCATAACTCATGCAATAAAGTGAATTATGATGATAATTATTTAATGTCTAAACCATGAAAGAGCTCAATTATCGATTCATTTATTAGCATATGGATCAAAATAACATGGCCGTTATGTTGGTTGGCTTTTCATTGGCTTTTCATTGGCTTTTCATTGGCTTTTCATTGGCTTGTTATTGGTTATGACTCAATATTTGAGGCGTTAGTCATTGGCTGTAATAGAGTATTGAGTGTCTAGACGATAATAAAATAGGCGCTATAGTGATTGTAAGTCAGCGTGTTATTACATCACAAAGCCCCCTTTTGGAGAATAAGGAGTGCGTGAGTTACGGGTTCTTTTATGGCTGCTTGTGCTCAACTCTTAAGTCTAACTCTTCCTTTGCGATTTTTAACAGTTTATCTCGCATCCAACCATTTAATGGGTCTTGCTCCGCTTGTTTATGCCAATACATATAGACAGGTAAATCGGGTACTTCAAAGGGCAGCTCTACCACACTCACGGGCATTTTATCTTTGAGTAGACTGGCGTAAGCATTTGGCATAGTCAGTAACATATCGCTGCGACTGATCACGCTGGTGGCTGCAAAATAATGCTCACATCGCAAGGCTATTTTTCTCGCAAGCCCGTGCATCGCTAACGCCATATCCACGAGGTCAACTTTGGAATCTTTTAAGGTGACCAAGGCGTGGGGGAAATTAACATAGTTGGCTAAGGTTAAGTCTTGCAATATCGGATGACCTTGGCGGCATATTAACGAAAACCGCTCATTACACACTAGTGTGTGGCGAATATCGTCATGGGTTGGCATTAATACATCAATGACAATATCTAAGTCTTGATGCATTAACGCGGGCTCCATTTCAACCTGTGTAACTTGACGGCTATTTACTGTGATATTAGGGGTATTTGTCAGTAAGTCAGTGACCAATACTGGGAAAAATATCGATTCTAAAATATCGCGAAAACCAAACTTAATCTCCCGCTGATGTTGACTGACATCAAAGGCTGTATTGTCTGACAGTGTTTGCTCTAACACTGCTAATCCGTCAATCACTTGGGGAATAATGTTCTGGCAAACGGATGAAGGCACCATTTTTCTGCCGTGGCGGATAAACAGTGGGTCGTTAAATTTGTCTCGTAATCGTGCTAGTGCGTGGCTAACCGCTGGCTGGGTAAGATGCAGTTTAGTCGCAGCGGCGGTAATACTGCCTTCTTGATAGACAGCTTTGAGCACTAAGAACAAATTTAAATCAATCTTACTATGCATCATATTAATGTTTCGCCATAAATTTATATCACTTTTATTTATCTTACGACTATTTACATTAGATTAACATGAGTTAAAAAAGGAACAGTTAATGAATAGTCATATGATGGAACAAGCGAAGCGCATGACCATAGGTAGTGAGAAATATAAGCTACCAATGCCAGCGACATTTAGCGATCCGCTAGAGCAACGTGAATATGAAAAGCAGCGCTTAGCGGCAGGTTTTAGGGCGTTTGCCCTTAAAGGATTTGATGAAGGATTAGCAGGGCATATTACCTTGCGTGACTGCATTGAACCAGAGACTTTTTGGGTCAATCCTGTTGGGATGTACTTCGGCCACATTACAGTCTCTGACTTAGTTAGGGTTGATCACCAGGGTAATATTATTGAGGGGAACTCTGCCATTAATAATGCCGCTTTTGCCATTCATTCTAGGATCCATCATGCCAGACCGGATGTGAATGCCATTGCTCATGCGCATACCACTTATGGTCGCGCTTTTTCTGCCTCGGGTGAGTTATTAGCGCCAATTTCCCAAGATGCTTGTATGTTTTATCAAAATCACAGTGTGTTTAATGCGTTCACAGGAGTTGTCGCTGAATTAAGTGAAGGCGATATGATTGCTGAATCATTAGCTGATAATACCGCAGTTATTTTACAAAACCATGGGCTGTTAACCGTGGCTAAATCAGTAGATGCTGCGGTGGCTAACTTTGTGATGATGGACAGTTGTTGCCATAGTCAATTATTGGCACAAGCAGCGGGCAATATGCAGCTTATTAGCGATGAAATTGCCACTAAAACCCGTCATTTTAATGGTTCTGACTTGGTGACATGGGGTAACTTTCAGCCCTTGTTCCAACAAGTGCTTGCTCAAGATAGTCGTTTTCTTGATTAAAGCGAGAGCAAACAGTGATTATAGGCGTCAGCAAAAAGTGCCAGTAGAAAGTACCTGCAGGGATAAATAACATCAATGGACATCAATGGACATCAGGGGGGGATGTATGGAAGCGTCAATTTTTACTGAGGTGTTATTACCGCTGGCATTGGCCTTTATTATGCTTGGTATGGGGTTGAGTTTAACTCAGCAAGATTTTACGCGCTTATGGCGCACACCTAAACCCATTATAGTGGGTTTGCTTGGGCAAGTGATTCTGCTGCCTTTGTTGGCGCTAGGTATTTGTATCGCGTTAGACCTTAATGCTGCATTGGCGGTAGGTTTGATGATCCTTGCAGCTTGTCCCGGCGGCACTATGTCTAATGTCTTTAGTCATTTAGCTAAAGCAAATCTAGCACTATCAGTCAGTTTAACGGCGTTATCCACATTAATTTGTGTGTTTACCACGCCGTTTATTATTGGTTACTCGGTGCTGTTATTTGTAGGTGATCAAGCGACAGAGTTTTCAATTTTGGCAGCGGCCTTAGGGCTGGTGCTGATTACTTTACTGCCTGTATTGATAGGCATAGTGATTCGGCACCATTACGCATCTTGGGCACAAAAAGTGGCAGTGTATTTTAGGCGGTTTTCACTGTTTTTTATGCTCACTATGATTATTGCCCTGATAATCAAAGAGCGTGAGTTGTTACTCGAATCATTTGAACAAGTCTTTCTGGCGAGTATTTCACTGAATATATTATCGGTAATGATGGGGCTATTACTGGCTAGGTTGTGCTCATTATCCATTATTGATGGACTAACGTTAGGCATTGAAGTTGGTATGCAAAATGCGGCTTTGGCAATATTAATTGCGATCAGTTTTTTGCATGAACCTGAGTATGCTATTGCCGCAGGGGTATATGGTTTAACTATGTACATTGGCCCTAGTTTATTAGTGTATTGGGTTAAGCACTTTCGCGGCCGAAAAACACAGGTGCAGCAACCTGCTAATCGTTAATGATGAAGGCTATTGTTATCATGACTTTCAAACATTAACAATGGGTGGCACTTTATTTAATAATAACTAATGCGATAAGGTGAATATTAATGGCCACTATACAATAGCTAAATCATCCGTTATAGAGGTGCTTAGTGCTAACCTCTATGATTGAATCGTCTGTAATTACGACCAATATATGTATTAAAGTCCTTATTAATCAGTAATGAGGCTAAGTTTATTGAGTTTCTTGCTCATGGGGCGCATTATCTAAACTCGACTTCTTTAACATAAAATCACTTCAAATAATGAAAAAGCCCAATGCTGCTACCGCGCCGACTCCGCTGACAACTGATGTAAAAACGTCGGCGACAAAGGCTGACTTTCCTATTATTGGTATTGGTGCTTCTGCTGGCGGCCTTGAGGCCATTGAGCAGTTTTTAAGCCAGGCTAAAGCTGATTGCGGTATGGCTTTTGTGGTGGTGCAGCATCTAGACCCTCACCATAAAGGCATTATGTGTGAGCTGTTGCAGCGTGTAACCCCGCTTAAGGTGCTACAAATTAGCGATCGCATGATGGTTAAGCCCAATCATGTATATGTTATCCCGCCCGCTTATGACCTAACTCTTTTAAATGGGACATTACTGCTATTTCCTCGTGTTGAGCCCCATGGGTTACATTTACCGATAGATTATTTTCTTAAGTCTTTAGCGGCTGATAAACAGGCTCAAAGCATTGCGGTGATTCTGTCGGGAATGGGCTCAGACGGCACGCTTGGGTTACGGGCTATCAAAGAAAAATTTGGTGCAGTGTTTGTACAGCGCCCTGATACGGCCAAATTTGCCAGTATGCCTAAAAGTGCCATTGATACCGGACTAGTTGATGCTGTAGCACCCGCAGATGTGTTAATGGATAATGTGGTTAATTACCTCAACCACATGCCTATTCAGGTTGAAAATACTGAACAAGATCACCACGACATTGAAAAAGTCATCGCCTTGCTGCGATCCCATACAGGGCATGATTTTTCCCGTTACAAAAAAAGCACCATTTATAGACGTATTGAGCGGCGCATGGCTTTGCATAAGCTCACCAGCATTGCTGACTATGCTCAGTATTTACGCAGTAATGCCCAAGAAAATGAACTGCTGTTTAACGAGTTACTCATTGGTGTGACACACTTTTTCCGTGACAGTCAGGTTTGGCTGCAGCTTCAGGATGAGGTTATTCCAGCATTGCTGGCTAAACACCCAGAAGGCGGCACCTTGCGAGCTTGGGTACCTGCTTGCTCTAGCGGTGAAGAGGCTTATACATTGGCAATCGTGTTTCAAGAAGCCTTAAAGCAAGGGAGTTATCCCCAGCATTTTGAGTTGCAGATATTTGCCACCGATCTTGATAATGACGCGGTTAAAAAAGCCCGAGCTGGGATCTACCCGGCGAGTATTGCAGATGATATTGCTCAAACGCGATTAGATCATTATTTTGTGGCCAATAAGGCAGGTTACCGCATCGGTAAAGAAATACGGGAAATGGTTATTTTTGCCCAGCAAAATCTGGTCACCGATCCACCATTTACTAAGCTTGATTTAATCAGTTGTCGAAACTTGTTTATCTATTTAGAAGCGGATTTACAGCAAAAGCTGATCCCCTTATTTCATTACAGCTTAAATCCTGGTGGGGTGCTGGTGTTAGGCTCCTCTGAAACCATAGGTAAAGACGACGTCCTGTTTAGTGCTGTGCATGAAAAACTGCGTATTTATCAGCGATGCGAGACAATTGAACCGATTAATTTAATGAGCTTTCCAAGCAGAACCTCAGGTGGCTATTCACCTGAGCAAATGTTTGAAAAACTGGTGCCCGCTAAAACCCAAGGAGTTGATGATTTGAACTTAGAAGACTTGACCCAATCGCTGTTGCAAGAGCACTTTGTGCCAGCGGCGTTGCTGACCACAGAGCAAGCGGATATCGTCTATATCAATGGTAAAACTGGCAATTATTTAGAGCCCGCAGCCGGTAAAGTGAATCACAATCTATTTGCAATGGCTCGTGAAGGTTTAACTGCGCCCATAAGTGAAGTGTTTAATCGGGCTGTGCGCCAAAAGAAGAAGGCTGAACTAAGAAATATTAGTGTGGGGACTAATGGCAATACAGTGCAAGTGGATGTGAGTGTGCAACCATTGCTGCAACCTGCAAGTCTGTGTGGCATGGTATTGGTGCTGTTTAGTGAATCATCAATGCAGACTTCGGCTTTAAGCACGCACAGTAGCGCTGATGGCGTTGATAGCACTACTGATACTGATGAAATAGTTGCCTTAAACCAAGTCCTGCAACAGGCTCGGGATGATTTAAGGATCACCACCAATGAGATGCAGTTTGCACAAGAAAACCTCAAGTCGACTAATGAAGAATTACAAAGCACCAATGAAGAGCTGCAAAGTACTAACGAGGAGCTGACCACCTCTAAAGAAGAAATGCAGTCGATGAATGAGGAATTACAAACCGTCAATCATGAGCTAAACACTAAAGTTAATGAGTTGTCAGAAGCCAGTGATGACATGAAAAACCTGCTTAATAGCACCAATATTGCCACCTTGTTTTTAGATAGCGATCTTAAGGTGCGCCGTTATACCACTGAAACACGCAGTATTTTCAAACTCATTGCCAGTGATGTTGGTCGTCCGATCACTGATTTAGTTAGCTCGTTAATTTATCCCGCCTTGGCTGATGATGCCTGCGAAGTGCTGCGGAGCCTGATATTTCAGCAAACAGAGGTGCAAACCCATGATGGTCGCTGGTATATCGTGCGCATCATGCCTTATCGCACCCAAGAAAACCTCATCGATGGCGTAGTGATCACCTTTAGTGACAATACTGAAAACAGAATGGCGAGTATTGCCATGACGCAATCGGAATCGCGCTTCAGATTATTATTTGAAAATTCCTCCCATGCAGTTGCCTATAAAAGAATCATTTTGAACAATGACAAAGCGGTAGACTTCAACTATCTTGAAGTAAACAACGCTTATGTTGGCATAACCGAACTACATGACGTAATTGGAAAAAATGGCAGTGAAGTCATTCCAAATATCCTCCAATCGAATAGTGACTTTATGTCTGCTTGTGGTCGCGTCGCTATGTCTGGCAAGCCAGAAAAAATTGAGTATTACGTAAAAGAAACTAAGCAATGGTTTGAATGTTCAATGTACTCACAACAACAAGGTCTGTTTGTTTGTGTGACTAAAAACATTACCGATAAAAAGCACAACTTAAAAACCTTAAATAATGTAAGGGAAATACTTAAGCGGGGGAATAACTCCTCTGAAGCAGAGCTTAGGAATTTATTGGTGGATGTACAAAATAATCTGGAGAAACTTTGCAAGATGGAATAGCAAAGTGATATCCAAAGGCAAAGGAAGATAGCCATGACCAAGTGCACGCAATGAACAAGGGTATAAAGCCAACTATTCAAAGCCTGAATTCATTGCGTAAGGATTCTATGCAGTGTCAGCATAAACATGATTGCAATGAGTGCAATGAGCGCTGCTCACTAGCGGATGAGGTTGCAGCTGATCGATTACTACATGAGTTACAGGTGCATCAAATCGAATTAGAGATGCAGCAAAACGAGCTAATAGTGGCCAGAGATATCGCCGAATCAGCCGCTGCAAACTATCAAGCATTATATGATTTAGCCCCAGTAGGTTATGTTTCGCTAAATCGCACTGGGTATATCACTCAGGCTAATTTTACCGCTGCAAGTATGTTAGGTATGCCCCGTAAAAATATACTGGGTAAACGCCTTGGAGCATACTTAACTGAAGACTCCCTACTGCAATATAACGCCCACCTTGCCAATACTTTTCAAGGCGTTGACTCTCCAGACAGTGAGATAAAACTTAACATCGATAATAAGCTAAGCACGGTACAGTTAAAGCTTACTATTAACGAAGATGGCCTTGAATGCCTTAGCGCACTGACAGATATTACCGCCACTAAAAAATCTGAAATAAAATTAAAACTTGCCGCCAGTGTTTTTAGTCATGCTCATGAAGGCATCATGATCACCGATTTAAAGGGCAATATCCTTGAAGTTAATGACACTTTCACTCAGATAACAGGCTTTAGCCGTCAAGAGGCCATTGGTAAAAACCCACGAATTTTCAGATCGGGTCGACAGTCTGCAGACTTTTACGACGGTATGTGGAGCACGCTGAAACAGCATAACTATTGGTGTGATGAAATATGGAATAAACGCAAAAACGGCGAAATTTATCCGCAAATGCAATCAATCAGTGCGGTGCGTGATGTGTATGGCAAGGTCATGCACTATGTCTCAATGTTTACTGACATAACCGATAAAAAAGCGCACCAGCAGCAACTAGAGCATACCGCCCATCACGATATGTTAACTGGTTTACCCAATAGAGCATTACTGGCCAATAAGTTAGCGCAGGCACTAAAACAGAGCCAGCGACGCGGTAAAAAGCTGGCACTGGCTTATCTTGATTTAGACGGCTTTAAAGCCATTAACGATATCCACGGCCATAGCACTGGCGATCAATTCTTAGTTTTAATTTCACAGGCGCTAAAAAGTGCGCTGCGTGCAGGAGACTTTTTAGCGCGTATTGGCGGTGATGAGTTTGTTGCAGTACTCAGTGACCTAGAACAGGCCAGTGATTGTGAACCAGTATTACAGCGGATGCTGGTGGCTGCATCGCAAAGTATTATTTGCAATGAAGAAATACTGCAAGCTTCAACCAGTATTGGGGTAACACTGTACCCGCAAAATGGTACAGATCCAGACTTGCTACTAAGGCAAGCTGATCATGCGCTGTATCAAGCGAAAGACGCAGGCAAAAGCTGTTATTTATTTTTTGATAAGGACTCTGCTGAAGCCTCAAAAACGAAACGAAAGAGCCTTGAGTGTATTATTCAGGCTTACGAAAACCAAGAGTTTGTTCTTTATTTTCAGCCTAAAGTAAATATGAACACAGGGAAAGTAGTGGGGGTTGAAGCATTGCTGCGCTGGCAGCATCCGCAACAAGGATTATTGCTGCCAGAAGTCTTTTTACCCATGATTGAAGACCACTTAATTAGCATTAAAATAGGCGAGTGGGTAATTGATACTGTACTTAAACAACTAGATGAGTGGCAAGAAAAAGGCTTAACGATTCCCGTTAGTGTCAACATTGGCGCCAGCCAATTGCAAAGTAGTGACTTTGTCGCCAACTTAGCTGCAGCTTTAACCGCTTACCCTAATATTTCTCCCGAGCTATTGGAAATGGAAATATTAGAAACCAGTGCCTTAGAAGATATGGTTAAAATTAGTCAGCGAATGAACGCCTGTTTACAAATGGGCGTTAAGTTTGCCTTAGATGATTTTGGTACCGGTTACTCATCACTTACCTACCTTAAAAGCTTGCCTGCTACGAAATTAAAAATAGATCAGAGCTTTATTCGGGATATGTTAATCGATACGTCTGATCTTGCTATTGTGAAGGCTATCATAGGCCTAGCAGATATCTTTGATCTTGGGGTCGTTGCCGAAGGGGTAGAGACTAAGGCGCAAGCTGATAAGTTATTATCGCTTCACTGCACTGTAGCTCAAGGGTATGGTATTTCTAAACCTATGCCAGCAGCACAGGTGCCTAAGTGGGTGCAAGCTTGGCACTGCAATCCAACTTGGACTGCGTAATTCTTAATGCGAATAAAAGCGCTCTAATTCACTATCACTTACCCTCATAACTCAATTCTTTGCTTCCTAATCAAGTAACTAAAAAGGCTTCTTTTGTATCATGATTAAAGACTGTCGAATCCCCTTTAAAAATAGGCTATGTTAATGAAATAAACAGGTCGCTCTTACGGGCTTTAAATGCTGTTGAGCATGATTTAGCATTTGGATGTAAAAACGGTTTATGGGCATTATATAAGGCGCTTAACGCAGCAAATTCAGCATTTAGTGATGGGACTTACCATGAGTAAAATTTTTCTAATTCGTCACGGCCAAGCCAGTTTTCATGCCGATGATTATGATAAGTTATCTGATTTAGGCATTGAGCAGGCTAAGCTGGTGGGGCGATATTTAGCCAATAAAACCATTACGCCAGATCTCGTGATAACAGGCTCAATGTTACGCCATCAGCAAACCGCGCAGCATAGCCTAGATAGCTTTGGTTTGGCCGATGATGCACTGATAAGTTTAAGTGAGCAAGATGCTGGCTGGAATGAATATGACCATCAAAATATTCTCGGTGCGTATCATCCTGAGTTTACCTGCCCCAGTAAAATGCGCGCATTTTTAGCTCAAGAGCCCGATCCTCTCGCGGCTTTTCAGCAGCACTTTTTCGGCGCTATGGAGCAGTGGACACAGGCATCTGCAACGGCTAAGTTAAATGAAAACAACCTATATACAGAATCTTGGAGTGATTTTCAGCAACGGGTCATAGGTGTTTTTGAGCGCTTAACCAGCGAGCATCACGGTAAAACCATTTTGGTCTATTCATCGGGCGGACCAATTAGCGTGATTGCCAGTTTATTATTGGGATTGCCGCTAACACAGTTTGTCGATATTAATTGGTCATTAGTCAATGGCGGCGTGACCAAAGTGGTGGCCAGAGGTCAGGACAAGCAGTGGTCATTGTCGTCATTAAATGAGCACGATATATTCGAGCAACAAGGGGATAAAAGGATAATTACTTACACCTAAGTGCTTATTTTTGCTGTAACAGCGCCTAAAATGGGCTTAAATAGCCCATGTAAATAATAAAAATAACTCATCATAAAATGGATAATAAGATGCGAAAAAATATTTTGATCACCGGGGCAAGTTCGGGTTTAGGTCGAGGAATGGCCATTGAATTTGCAAAACAGGGATCTAACTTAGCACTGTGTGCGCGCCGAATGGATAGGTTAGTTGAGCTCAAGGCTGAGCTAGAACAAATTAACCCGCAAATTAACGTGCTGATAAAAGCCTTAGACGTGAATGATCATGAGGCTGTTTTTAGCGTTTTTGATCAATTTAACGCTGAAATGGGGCCGTTAGACCGCATTATTATTAATGCGGGCATGGGCAAAGGTGCTTCCATTGGTACTGGGTATTTTAATGCCAATAAACAAACAGCAGAAACCAATTTTATTGCCGCGCTTGCACAGGCTGAGGCGGCAATGGCTATCTTTAGGGCTCAAAATTCAGGGCATTTAGTCACCATATCATCTGTCAGTGCAGTACGTGGTTTTAGACGGGCGATGACAGTTTACGCAGCCACTAAAGCAGCGCTAACATCTCTTAGTGAAGGCATACGTATTGATGTAATGAATACCCCGATAAAAGTAAGCTGTATTCACCCTGGTTTTATTCAAAGTGAGATCAATGAAGGGGTTGAAAAAATCCCCTTTATTGTCGATACCGAAACCGGTTGTAAGGCGCTAGTAAAGGCCATCAATAAAGAAAAGCCCAACGCTTTTGTGCCAAGCTGGCCATGGGCTATTTTGCATTGGGTATTGCGAGTCGCACCTGTTAGCGTTATCCGTAAATTTAGCTAACATTTTCTTAAATCAAGCGCCATAACAATGGTTGAAAACTGACACGTATCTAGCCTGTTTATTCTTTGAATAAGCAGGCATTTTTATATGCATAGGCCAGAGATATCTTACCGTAATTGTATTGAATGGTTAGATCCTTCAACAGTGAGTCGAAAAACTGCTTTAATTAAGTCATAATTTTTATCGTTAATGCTGCTGAGTTTTATTGTGCTAACCCATATTGGTATTTTTGGGGACGGCCGATTCAGTACTGGTACTCTTTTTACTTGGTTAGGTGTTTCATGTTTAAAAAAATCTCATTATGCATTTTAGCTATGGCTTCTTGGCAAGCATCTGCTGAGCAGTCTTATTTTTTTGATCAGCAAGATGGCCAATTTGATCTTGGCTATCACCTCGCTGAAAATGCCTATGGTTTTTTACCGGTTCCTATTTTAATTACTGAGCCTGCAGTTGGTGCTGGTGGTGGTTTGATGGGCTTGTTTTTGCACGAAACCGATGAAGAAAAAGAACTACGTAAACAAAAAGCCCTTGAGTCTATTGATGGCGGCGCCCAGTTAATTCCTGCAGCAATGACCTTGGTGGGCGGCGGCGCGACAGCCAATGGTACTTGGTTTGCTTTTGCGGGGCACCGTCATTCTTGGTTAAACGATAGTATTCGTTATACCGGCGGCGCAGGTGCTGCTAAGGCGAATTTAGATATTTATACTAATTTAGGTGGCTTACTACCTGAAGGGCAAAACCTCAAATTTGATACCACTACCGAAGCTTACTTTGCGATGCAAAAACTGCAGTTTAGAGTGGCTGATACGCCATTATTGTTGGGCTTAAAACAGCTATGGTCAGTGTCCAGTGTCTCATCATCAAACGCTGTAGTTGATTGGTTTTTGCAAACCGCACTGGGTGATAAACATACCACCTCAGGTCTTGGTTTGGTGGCCGAGTATGACACTCGAGATAATATGTTTTTCCCGAAAAAGGGTTACATTTTATCGGCTGAATACATGTTATATGATGAGGCGTTAGGTTCTGACAGTCATTACGGTACCTTAGATACCAGTGGCGAGTTTTATTTCCCTATTGCTAAAAAGTGGACCTTTGCGGTCGCTGCTAGTTATCAGGAATTGTATGAGAAAGACACCAGCCTTTCACCTACCACTAAGCCTTATGTTGATCTTCGTGGTGTATCAGCATTTCGATATCAAGGTGATCAAGTCGGCACCTTACAAGCGCAGTTGATGTATCACATAGATCACCGCTGGACGGTATCGACCTTTTACGGTTACGGCCAAACAGAGACAGAGACGGAATCAATACAAGACAGCAGCGACTCCGTTAATGCTTATGGTGTTGGCTTTCGCTATCAAATTGCCAGACGTTACGGCATTCATATGGGAGTGGATGTCGCCGCCAGTGAAGAGGAGCGGGCATTGTATTTTAACCTAGGCTCGGGCTTTTAATCGTCAATCAGACACTTAAGCACATATTAATTGGCAATCAGTTTATATGTGCTCTTACCTTTATAAGTACTATTGAATTCAGTAGTAGTCAATATCATCTACCAGGGACTTAGTTATAATTCTTACACTTTTAATTAAGCACTTTTCGATAATAAAATTATATTTAACTGATAATTGATTACACTGTTTAAATTGGGTTGTCTCTATGTCTGTATTTTACAAATAGTGTTGCTATTTTATCTTTGCTTATGTCTTTATTAACAATCTAATCATTTTGTAACTGCTGTAGGTTATTAATAATTAGGGTTTGAATAATTTAAGAAACTATTTTTATTAATTGCTATTTAATTTGTTGGTAATTTAAAGTGTCGCGGCGAGGCTTAAGATGTTTATTTGTTGTTGCTCAGGTGTTTGTTTGCGGCTTGATTGGTGTTTATTTTGTGAGAAACACTTGTTGCAGCCAGGTTTTTAATTTAAATTTTCAAAACTAATTTTATATTTATAATGTTATCAGTAGCAGTAGGCGAGTAGTACTGAATTGTTTTCTATTTTGGTCAGATTTGAAATTTATTGATCATTTCAAGAACAAGTGTCATTTCAATTGACTGGGACATAAGCTCTACCAATCATCACAATCATAAAAGCTAAGGTTTTGTAATTAAACATGGTGCCAAAGGCTAGAGTAAAATAGAGGTCTGAAATTTTGGTTTTATCTTATCTGTCTGTACTTTAATTATTTTATGTTTTTGATTGTGGCAGTGTCTTGCTGTCGAAACAATTCAGAGTGTTGTTTTTTATTCATATCTTGAGGGATATTTTTTATCCTAAGAGATACTTGTTGAATATATGTGCTGTTTTTATATTAACTGAAATATTTATGAGGGGTAAGTTAAGACTTAAGGTTTTTAGCCGTGAGTCTTAAGCTTGTTTTTCAAACTATATCTGTAATTTTTATTTTTACGTTTGTTGCTTGTTTTCTGCGTTGTTATTTTTTTGACTTTAAATTCAAAGCTGTTTTTTTGTTTTTATTGTTGTTTGAAATAAAATCTTCACTTTACTTATTTGTATGTTTTATTTAATTTACTCCCGCCTTTACTGATGCTGAAATATTGCTTGAGATTAATTGACCAATCTTAATCTGTGGCAATAATTCGGCATACAGACATAAATAAAATAATTATCTGGAATAAATATGAAATTGAATGCTAAGAAACTTCTGCTTGCTACCAGTGTTGCAGCAGTACTTACAGGTTGTAATAGCTCATCAGACGATAAACCAAAAAACGATACCATTAGCATGGAAGTCCGTTTGATGGAAACCACAGATATTCATACCAATGTAATGCCATACAATTACTTTGAGAGCGCAGAACACAACGAAAACAACCTGCCTGAATGGGGCTTAGCACGTACTTCTTTAGTGATTGCTGAAACGCGTGAAGAAGTCGCCAATAGCATGTTATTTGATAATGGCGATTTAATCCAAGGTAGCCCAATGGGCGACTACATGGCAGCGCTAGGTGCTGAGCATCTTAAAGGTGAAAAGCATCCGGTTTACAAAGCGATGAACTATTTAGAATATGATGCAGCTAACTTAGGTAACCATGAGTTCAACTATGGCCTTGAATACCTAGATGAAGCGCTTAAAGGTTCAGATTTCCCTTATGTTAGCTCAAACGTATGGAAAGCTGATAGCTCGCTTGAAAAAGTCAGCAATGCAGCAGATGAATGTGAAGTACGCATTACTGAAGATTTTTATGACACCGCAGAAAATATGTATAACCCATATGTCATTTTAGACCGTGAGTTTATTGCCGAAAATGGTGAATCATACAATGTTAAAGTGGGTGTCATTGGCTTTACACCACCAGATATTATGGGCTGGGATGCTTCGCATCTAGTGTGTAATGTGATGGTTTCAGATATCAAGAAAACCGCTGAACATTTTGTGCCTATGATGAAGGCTGAAGGCGCAGACGTTATTGTTGCTATCCCGCATTCAGGCCTCAATGACAATAATGATGAGTTTGCTGAAAACGCAACCTTACACCTTGCTTATGTAGACGGTGTTGATGCCATTATGTTTGGTCACGACCACCGTGAATTCCCGAATGCAAATAATGAATACGGTGAAATTCCAGGGGTTGATCCTGAGCTTGGTTTAATTAATGGTATTCCAGCCATCATGCCAGGTTTCTGGGGTGCTAAGTTAGGGGTGATTGATCTTAAACTTAAATCTAGCGATGACGGCGAGACATGGACTGTTGACCATTCTCACTCTACAACCGAGCTGCGCTCACTAATTCCAAATGAGTCTGATGTTCTTATTGAAGATCTAGTAGTTGAAGAGCATGAAGGTACAGTTGATTACATGTCAGCAATGATTGCTGAAATCGATGTGAACATGAACAGCTTCTTCCCACAAGTGGTACCAGATTTATCCATGCAAGTGGTTAACCAAGCACAGCTTCATCAACTGAATAAATGGAAAGCAGAAGGCGAGTTTGCTGATGCATCTGCAGACGCTATTTTCATGTCTGTATCTGCGCCATTTAAATCTGGTCGTAATGGCGGCGCCGATTACACCAACATTCAAACTGGTGAGCTAACTAACGCTTCAGTTGCTGATATCTATGTATTTGATAACAATACCCCTGCCGTTTTAAAAATGACCGGTGCGGATATGAAAAACTGGATTGAGTGGGTTAACTCAAATGCTTATAACAGCTTACCATTAGCTGAAGGTGAGACTTTCCTTGTTGAAGACTTCCCTGGTTATAACTTTGATGCCTTCTACGCTGGTTTTAACCAGTCAGGTGAAGGGCTACTTAAGTACACAATCAACGTTGAAAACCAATCAAAGTACACCAACATTAATGGTTGGGAATTTGATACAACAGACAGCAAGCAGTTAGTTGAGCTTACCTATAACGGTGTTGAAATTGCTGATGACGCAGAAATCTATGTGATCACTAACAACTACCGTGCATCTAACTCGCGTATGCCAGGTGTTGATAATGCTGAGCTAGTTAAAGAAGAAGCGGCATTTAATAACCGTGAATTGGTGCAGTTCTACTTAGCTGATCGTTTAGCTGAGCAAGAAGGTGATAACACCTTAGCCTTCCCGAACGCTAAAGTGTTTGAGCTTATCGCGCCAACGACAGAAAGTGTTTCATTTAGCTCAGCTAAACTTGAAGAAGGTATTCGCTGTGCAACTAATGAAATCACTGGTTTGTCTACAGACGGTGAAGACGGTACTAAAGAAGGTACTGAAGGTTTCACTATTTACAACTTTAACTTTGATTACAGCGGTGAATTTAACTGTAAAGCTAAAGGTCAGTAATGCTGATTTAGCATTAAAGTTTAGCGTTAAAGTTTAGAAAGTATAAAACCCTACTTAATGATCAGTAGGGTTTTTTATGTGTTAAATTCAGTGATTTCTCGACATATTGATGCTGCTCACAGTTACGGAGCATCATTATTGCAGAGTGTGAACCACCTTAAGGTTTACCAGCGTAAAAGCACGTAGGTTATTACCATTGCTATTTTACTTTGCCGCTACAGGCAACTTTCAGTACAAGGATCTATCATGTTTGATTCAAAACCAGATAAAGCTTTTTTCGATCGCGCTAGTCAGTTTATTAATGTTGCTAATGAGTTTAATCAAAATCCCAAGGTAAAAACGGGTGAAGTAAGCGCTTCATTCATGTATTCCTTAACCCGCTACAATGCTTGGTTTGCTTCTACTGGTTTTGATAATGCCGAAGAGATGCAGCAGAAAAAAGCTGACATGGTGGCCTATTACACTGAAGAGTACCGTAAGTTGTTAGAAGGTAATATGGACGATTACATTAAAAACTTTGATCATTACCGTAAAACACAAAAGTAAACCTGTTGCTGCACAGCGCAAGATTATGATTTAAAAAATCCACTATCAGAGTATCGTTAAGATAATCGACAGTGGATTTTTTATCGTTAATTATCTTGGTGTTGACGATTAAGCCCTATCAAGTGTCTCATTTTATACTCCGAGTAATGTTAATTACCCCGGCAACAACGGCATCGCAGTTTTGTTTCCAATAGAAACGGGCAAGACAAGATGACCAAGTTCCTATGTCGCGTTGTGCTTAGCAGTACTGAGTACTCTGCAATCTGCAATCTGCAATCTGCAATCAACAATGTGAAATGGGCTCATCAATAGGTGCTATAGCGCTAATTGTTGCCGATGCAGCCATGCTACCGGATTGCCTAACAGTGGTAACTGCCATACACCATAATGCTCATCATCTTGTAGGCGGTAGTAGCGAATATCATTATCGAACAATAGGCTGCGGCGCAACGAGCTGTAGAAAGTGAACAGTTCGCCTTGTTTTCCTAAATGTTGATCTGGAGTGAGGTGTTGATGGTCAACGGTCATGAAAAATACACTTATGTTGTGACCTTCTTGCTCTATTTGTTGCTCATTAAATTGATAACGAGCTTGAAACTGTATCGATGCCCCATCGCAATTTAACAGGCTAATACAGGCATCAACCGTCATAATACCTGCTTTGTCTTCGTTGTAGAGCAAGGCCATCCTAAAATCGACTCTTACGATGTCACCAGATTCAGTCGGATAATAAATATAATTATTATAATGTTGCTCGGTTAATTCAGTTGTTTGTACAGCCGCTTTGGGTAAGGTTAATTGATTTCTGGACGGCGTGGTGGTGAGCTGTATCTTTTGCGTCAGCTGCTGTAATTGTACTGAAGATATTAAGGCGTTATGGCTAACGGTATTGAGCAAGCCCGTTTGAGCGCAATCACCTTCTGGGCACATTGCTAAACTGTAGTAATGATTGTGTTGTCCTAGCCATTGGGGCTGGGATGGATTAATTATGGGCAGCGGCAATGAATCACAGTGATCTTCTGAGGTCGCCTCAATTACTGCTGTTAATGGATGTTGTTGGCATAACGTAAAAGGCAGGTTTACTGAGGACGGTTGCCATAATCTATACCCTATAACGGCGATAATGATACTCAAAAATATCAATATAACCATAGCCTTCATGGTTAGGGTTGCACGGGTATGTTTATTTTGCTTTGTGGCCTGTGGCGCGTTTAATGCGTAACCATGACGCGGAATGGTTTTAAGCTCTATTGACTCATCGCTGGCAAGCTTTCGTCTTAAGGTACTGATGCATTGATTGAGAGATGCATCAGTCGCATTGCGGTTAGGCCAACCAGCTGATTGTAAATCGGTTTTAGTGGCGACACCTTCAGCCAGTATTAGATGTTTTAATACTGCATTTTCTGAAAACGATAATGAGTGCTGCTCATCTGTTCTAGCATCCGTCAGGGTTTGTTTGTCAGAATCGAATAGCAAGTTGGCCAGCAACAACATGAAAATTCCTGAGTGCGTTAGAAGAGATATAATATAGCGAAATGTGGTTGATATTGATGTGAAAGTGGTCAAAGAATTTGACCTTCCTCAAATAAAAGGGGCATAAATGCCCCTTTGGTGGAGTGATGATGAATTTGGGGATTAATTCAATTTATGCTGTTGTTTGAGTTTGTCTAATTTATGGCAAGTCACACAGGATTCTGTTTCCAGTTCATCCTTAGGGACACCAAAACGACCGCCATTTTGCTCCATATGCGCACGTACATGGGGCTTAATTACCATGGTATTGCTGTCTTCGTCATACCGCTTGGCATGGCATGAATAACAAGTTGCCGACACTGGGCTCACATAAGCATCGACGTTAACATCAGTGGCCGGATATGCTCTGCTATCAGGATCATAAGTCAGATCCAATGCTAAGGGTTTGCCTTCTTCAGTTAAACGCTCTGCACCAAAAGTGTCACCTTCATGACAACGGTAACAGTTGGCTTGGTTAGCGGGGTAATTTACTGAGCGGATCCAATCCGGTTGTTTCTGAGTTGCCCGCTGGTTGTTATGTAATGAATGCATCCAGATTTTATGATCTGGGTGACTCACAACGAGTTGCTCAACAAAGTCTTTGTCACCTTGCACAGTATGACGTTCGCGAATGGCTTGGGTCGGCGGAGTATTGGGGTTATGACATGCGACACACGCATCAACGATATCAGCAGTTGAGGTGCCGTAGCCTTTACCGCGAGGCATCATAGGCTTAAATGCAATAGCTTCTTCACCATCATTACCGGAGAAACAGGTCGTATTCGCCAGCTCAAGGTTTGACTCAGTATTGCGAGAGTGACAACTGCGGCAATTTAGCTCGGTAGTATCCGTTTCTTCGTTGTAACCATGACAAGAACCGCAATTTTTGTTTGACACAATCGGGCGACGTTTAATTTCATCACGCAGGCCATAGGCATCAAAGAACCAACGTTTGTTATAAGTAGCATTGCTCTTAACGCCTTCGGCACCACAGGTCGCTGCTTGACCTAAATCATCCGTACAGAAAAAGACTCGATTCGAGATAAAGCCATAATTGTCTGAGGTGTCACCTGCAAAGGTATCATTCATCTCAATTGGCCCGACCCGGTAAACAAGGTTGCCATCAACTAATGCATGCACAGGCGTTAAGGGACGTAATCCGCTTTGCTCTGACGTCATTCGTTTGGTGGTTTTACCGTAAACAGTATAGCCGCGGCCTTGTCCCATGTGACCAGCAAGCCCTATACCGTCTTGTTGCCCTTGGGTGAAATTAACATCAATGCCCCAGTTTACGTACAACTCAAGCCCGGATAAATAATCCCAATCTTTCGCTTCTGTGCTAGTAAAAGGCAGCGGTTGGCCTTGTTGATCTTCAAGTCCAACCACGATTTCTGCAAATGATTCACCTTCAACATCAACAATCTTCGCATCGCTAATGTTGACATTCATTAGGCTGCGGCCAGCGATACCGGCATCGGCTTTGCCTCGGTGTTTATCATAGACATGCTCGGCACTATGGCAGCTTGAGCATTGGCTGTTATCACTCATACCGCTATGATCTATGTTGGCTTCTTCTAAGTTATGACAACTAGAGCAATTTTCACGAGTTGGCATTGTTTGCCAGTTTAACGCTTCAGTGTGTTCGGTTGTTTCTTCATTGTTGTGACAAGCTAAACAGTTACCAACGGTCTCAGAGCTAACACCAATATGAGCTTGATGAGCAATGATAGGCCATGTTTTATCATCATCGACTCTGCCTGCTGAGTGGCAAGTGGCACAGTTTTCTAGGCTATCACCGCCATGTTTAATGCTGGCAATGTCTTCATGACAGCTTAAACATGTTTGACTATCGACAATATTACGGGTGAACGATAGCTCAGAACCATCGACCATGTAATCAGTGTTTTGATATGTGGTCGGCACTAACTCAGTGCCATTTACGCGGAGGATAACGCGTTGAGGTAAGCTTGCATCATAGCCATTTGGAAAGTAACTGCTATCGGCTAAGTTGGTACCCATTGTGTATTGGTATTGGCCGTTAGCAAAGTCGGTTAGCTCTCCTGGGCACTCTTCATTGCAGGTTTCGTTGAGCAGGTATTGCCAAGCAGAGCTATCACCATTAATTGGTGCGAGTAACTGAGCGGCTTCAACTCTAATGCTGTTAATTTTTGTGACTGGCGTCCCTTGTTCATTTTCAGCAGAGAATTTAAGGGTAATATTACCTTCAGAGACAGAAATATCTTCAATATCGAGGGATAAAACCTTCGCTGAAGGGCTGCTAGGTGGTGGTGAAATACCGTCTTCACCATCACGGCCATCGTTACCACACCCTGCCATAACAAGAGCGGCTAGTGACATGCTATATGCCCATATGTGCTTTTTATTGTTCATCATGATCATCTTAATTTTAGGATTATTAGTATTGCTTCCGCCGAGGACATTAGCTAAAGATGCGCAGATTTGATGAGTGAACTGTTTTAAAAATAGAGTTTTTTAGAGGGTTTGGCCTGATTTTAGATATTTTTAGCTTTTTTAACTGAAGCTGCTGGTAGTTTGGCTTTGAAAGTGGGGCATTCTAATAAATAAAATCCACTATCAGAGTATCGTTAAGATAATCGACAGTGGATTTTTTCTGATTTAGTTTTTTGATTTAGTTTGATGACTCATCACCACTAACCATTAACCACTAACCACTAACCACTAACCATTAAGCCAATCAGCCTTTAATGTTATAGGCCCCAGTCGTGTTGAGTACCACGGTAATGGCAGCATCGCTGGTGTTTTTCCAATACCAACCATGGGCACCTGCAAAAGGGGTGGTTAATGAGCCTGTCACTTTATTTGCAGTACTGATGTTGTAGCTTTCATAGTAGCCAGTGGTATCGCCTTGGGGCTCACCGTGAAAGTCAAAAAACAACGGCGCTTCATCAAGGGTGTGCCATTGATAGGTTAAATGCGTAAATTGATTGAGCAGTAATTTATATTCCAAGCCTTTACCTGCAGGAATAACCACATTGACGCTATCCGATCTTACCGCTGCCGTTTTTCGGGCTTGTTTAATGTCTGCAACTAATGGCGCGGTGACAATGACTAACGCTGCACTCTCAATACCATCTACACTTTCTTCATTAATCACACTTCCTGCATTTTCAACAGCCCCTATTTCAGCTGCTTGAGCTATTTTGGTTAACCCTAAGGCTTTGCCAATACCCGTCGGGTCGATATTGTATTCAGCAGGTAATATGGCTGTGACCAGTACAATCGCGGCAATAACACCTGCAGCGATACTGGCTTTAATAAGCGTTGCTGTGGAATGTACAGGAATAGCTATGGAGTGCACCGGAATAGCTATTGGCTGCAACTGTTGTTCATTCTTGTTCATGTTTGTTCCTTAAAAAATGCGGTAAATGATGATGCATATTCCGGCTGATTAATTGATAAAATAGCCAGTTAATTGAAAGCCCACTAACATTAAGCCGCTGCTCATTAGCAAGGTATTGGCGGCGGTAGAAAACTGCAGGTAGCTTTTATGACGTCGCCATAAGCTCATCACGATCAGTACCAATCCCAATGCTAAAAATTGGCCTATTTCAACACCGACATTAAAGGCGATGATGTTGGCAACCAGTCCATCGCTGGGGAGCTGAAACTCTTGAATCTTGGTGGCTAAGCCAAAGCCGTGAAACAGTCCAAAAATCATCACTGCAACTTTAGTATTGGGTTGAAACCCGAATAGGCGTTTAAAGCCGCCGAGATTATCAAAGCCTTTGTACACAATTGAAAATCCAATAATGGCATCAATCAGATAAGCATTAATTTGCACATCATTTAACACGCCAAATAATAGCGTTATGCTGTGGCCAATGGTGAATAAACTGACGTAAATCAGCACATCTTTAGTGCGAAATAAAAAGAATATTACCCCAACTAAAAACAGTAAATGGTCATATCCAGTGACCATGTGTTTAGCGCCAATGTAAATGAAAGGGAAGATGGAAACGCCCTGATTTAAGGTAAGAAATTGCCGAGTGTCTTCATCCACTCCATGGGCGAATAAAGAAAATGAAGCGAAAAGCCCCATGAATATCACGGCCATTTTTATGGCTGTGGCCAGTGGTTGGCTCATTGTTGTAACTCCAATAAGTCACGCACAAACGCGCGTTATAAATATCACTTTACGACTGAGCTTAATCATTGAAGCTCTGCTGAAATAACTCAGTTTGGCCTTGATGAATGCGCAGTCAGTTAAATCACTCTTATTACGAATATGATTATAAAGTCGCTGACTTATTGATGTGGTGGAGGTATAGGGGGAGCAAATTGGTAACTTTGATAATCTATTGGATTATCTGAAAGGGTATTGGTATGGGCAAATTCAGCGACAAATATGGATTCGAATGGTGGATGAGCCGCAGAGAGTGACTGATTAGCATGTTCATGATCAGCAGCGGACTTATCAGGGTTATTCGCTGCTAATATTTCTGCCTGTGATTCAGTGGCATTAAAGGTTTTTTTAAGTGTATTTTCAGCCTCTTGGTAAGGATGAGAGTGCTGTGATAAATCTGCATGGTGATGGGCAAGCACGATACCTGATGGATGTTCTCCGTGAGGGTATTGCACTGAGAATGCCGTACTAATAGTAAATAACTGACACAGCAATACCACTAACACTATTGATAGTGTCATAGGGGATAATGGCCTAGATGAAGATTGCAGTTTGGCCTGATCGTTATTGAAGTTCAGTTGTTTAAGCCTTGGCACCAAGTAGCGTCATTTATTAAGGTGATTAAATCAGATAAACCTTAAAACTACTAGAGCTGCAATTATTGGTCATCGCCAGTAAGGCAAACTAGACTTGAACAGTCGTTCATTGTAAAATTGAGCAATCGTTCAATATAGATCTGAGACTAAGATTATGACTAAAGCAGCCAAATTTAATCGTGAGGAAACGATTCAAAAAGCGGCCAACCTATATTGGCAAAAAGGTTTTCACGCGACTTCAATGCGTAACCTGCAAGAAGTAATCGATTTACGCCCTGGTAGTATTTATGCCAGCTTTGGCAGCAAAGAAGGCTTGTTTAAAGAGGCCTTACAATACTATGCGCAAACGGGTGTTGAGATGTTAGCCCAGTGCCGTATTGATGCTGGCTCGCCCCTTAGGGCGTTAAAACTGTTTATTGAGCGCTCAGTGTTAGCCAACAAATCAACCGTGCCAAGTGGTATGTGTATGCTGGTTAAAACTGTGGCAGAATTAACCACAGACAATGCCGATTTATTAGCTGAAGCTAAAAGTGCCTTAGGGATGGTTGAGGCTGAATTTGCCGCACTACTCACTGAAGCGCAGCAGTTAGGTGAGTTAGATACGACTCAAGATCCACAGGCGTTAGCACGTTTTATTCAAGTGCAGATAATTGGTATTCGTACTTATGCCCATGCCAATCAAGATGACGATACCATTCAAACTCTCATTGATGGTGTATTTGAAAGTTCGCAATTAATGCCTGGCCATTAAAAAGCGTTTGATTGTTGCAATGGCAATGCAGCGGCTAGGGACAAAGAGCACTAAAGTAAAACCTCTAAATAAATGATTTTATTTTTAAGGGATGAATATGGCTATTACACTGGCTTTTGATGTTTATGGCACGCTAATTAACACCCATGGGCTGTTGGCACAATTGCAAACGCTGGTGGGTGATAAAGCCTTTGGGTTCTCAACTACTTGGCGCGAGAAACAATTAGAGTATTCGTTTCGCAGAGGCTTGATGAACAATTATGTTCCTTTTAGTGAGTGTACCCGCCAAGCGCTAGATTATACCTGCCTGTATTATCAAATATCTTTATCTTCAAGCCAAAAACAAGCCTTACTAGAACGCTATAAAACCTTGCCAGCATTTGCAGAAGTAAAGCAAGGCTTGCTGGCATTTAAAGCCCAAGGTTATCGGTTATTTGCCTTTTCAAATGGTACTGCCAAAGCGGTTGAGCAATTATTGCAAACAGCAGGCCTTATTGAGTTATTTGAAGCGATAGTGAGCGCCGATGAGATCAATACCTTTAAGCCTAATCCGGCTATTTATCAGCATTTTTTGCAAGTGTCAGGCTCAGTCGCCAGTCAAACTTGGTTAATCTCCAGTAATTCTTTTGATGTGACGGGGGCTATATCGGCAGGGCTTAAAGCAGCTTGGGTTAAGCGATCACCAACGGCGATATTTGACCCTTGGGAGATTCAGCCCAATGTGATCGCCACTGATTTACTAGCATTAGATAATATGATGAGCCAATTTGCGATTAAAGAGACTTAACGCCGCAGTGATAACATTTACCAAAGCTTATTTAGCAGTGAAGTTAATGAGCCGTGCTCTAAAAGCTTAAAGCAGAACGGGATAAATCCCATCAACAGCGGGTTCATAAACTAAAAAACGGATGATATTTATCATCCGTTTATTATGTCATCGGCTTTAAAAAAGTCTCACCATTAGTTACTTTCTAACTCTGCCAATAGTTGCGTCAGTACCTGTTTATATGACTCAACCGGATGAGCGCCGTTTAAGGCACTAGTGCGGTTAAATATAACCGTCGGTACCGAAGAAATCCCCGCAGCGGTCCATTGGTTTTTTTCAGCGCTGATATGCTCTCTGATGTCGGGGTTGTCTAATAATGCCATAGCCTCATCGACGTTAAGCCCAATAGCTGCCAGTTCATTGGCCAATACTGCTCTATCTGAGACATTTTTATGCTCAGTAAAGTAAGCGCTAAACAAACGTAATTTCAATTCAGTTTGTTTATCAAAACCTTTGGCGTAATCCAGCAATATATGAGCATCAAAGGTATTAACGATATGCATATCGTCGCCAAAGTTAAACTCAAAATCGAATTCGGCGCCGCGCTGGGCAATATTTTCTCTGGCTTTGGCGCTATCTTCAGCACTTGAACCATATTTACGCGCCACATGTGCACGTAATTCTTCACCTTCTGTAGGCATATCAGGATTGAGTTCAAAAGGTTGCCACTCAAGTTCAACTTTGTCTTCTATCCCCAGCTCTTTAATGGCTTGCTGCAAACTCTTGTAACCGACCACACACCATGGACAAACTACATCTGAAACGATATCGAGTTTAATTTTATCTGACATATTACACCTGCCTTGCTATGTGATTTTGGACTTATGCTTTTCTTGGGCTTGTACTTAGGTTTGTACTTAGGTTTGTACTTAGGTTTGAACTTAGGTTCGAATTTAGAATTGTACTTGGATTTAGCTTTGAAAATGATTAAAGCTGATAATTATCAGCTTTAATGTTAACCGTAAATGTCTTACTTATTGGTGGGCGCTGAATTAGCGGCTACTTTTCCCAAGCAAATTGTTGAAAAGGCTTATCCACCGGAGTATGAGCAACATGGTTTACGTAGTTGCTAATGACTTTTTGTGACAGACCTAAAATGATTTCCAGTAACTGTTGCTGGCCATAACCTGCCGCAAAGAAGGCTTCCATTTCAGCATCAGATAACAAGCCACGGTTACGCACCATCAACAATGTTGTGTCATGTAGTGCTTGTAATTTAGCGGTTGGCATTGCGGTGCGATTTCTCAGTGCTTCAGTTAACGCGCCATCCACTTTCATCATATGGGCGATGCCAGTATGGGCTGGTACACAGTATGTACAACCATGTTCAACATTAATGGTTTGCCACACTACCGTTAATTCTTCGGCATTGAAAGATGAGCTTTCAAATAGGTTATGCAGTGTTTGATAGGCCTCAAAGGTATTCGGCGATTCAGCAAGCACTCCATGAAGATTGGGCACCATGCCAAAGCTTTTTAAAGACTGTTCTAACATCGTTTTACTTGCTTGTGGTGCAGACTCGATAGTGTGAATAGTAAATTTGCTCATGATGATGCTCCGAATTTGAATCTTCTTATAAATAATTTAGTTCAAGTCAGTTAGCTCTAGTAAAAAATAGGGGGTAACTTCATTGTGTGAAATAAATATAGACTTAATTGAACGATCGTTCAAGCTTTATTTTGAACGATTGTTCAAAATAAAAAGTGTTTTGCGATTAATGCATTGAAAAAGCGTAGGTTTAAGTTTAATTTCTCGACGTAATTGTTGAGTGATAGCCATTTTTTCTCAGGGCAAAGATAAGCATAAGGGCTTGAGGGAAGTTATTGATACTGAGCAATCGTAAACTTGAAGCTTATATCAACTATTAGGCGGCGACTTTGTTTGGATTCAGTTTGGCAGCAAGCTATGATTAGTTTAATCAACGTTAGCTGAGTACGCTTATTCGAGCTTATTCAAGCTTATTTGAAGTTGCTTGAAGCTTCCAAGGACATGATAAATGCAATCGATTACTAAACAGCTGAGTCTTTTTCTTGATGTCGTGCAGCAGGGTTCGTTTACTAAAGCGGCGGCATTGCACGATATGGATAACTCGTTACTGTCAAAGCAAATCAAAAAGTTGGAAGCCGAATTAGGGGTGCAATTACTTAATCGCTCAACGCGCTCGTTTTCATTAACCTCAGCAGGGGAAGAGATCCTCGAACAAACCCAGACTTTATTAGATACCCTAAATCAAATCCAAAATATTGCAGATTCATATCAGTCTGAGCCGAAAGGGATTATTAGAATTACCTCGTCTATCTTCTTTGGTCAGGAGTATCTGCAACCTGTCATCAGCCAATTTATGAAGCAATACCCCAATGTTAAAGTTACCCTGTCATTGGATGATAAACGCGCCGATATCATTTCTGATCATTTTGATGTGGCTTTTAGGATTGGCAAGCTCACAGAGTCGAATTTGATTGCTAAAAAAATTGCTAATACTCACTTTGCCATCTTGGCTTCAGAGGCATTTTTGGCGGAGCATGGTCACCCGAAAACCCCAGAAGAGTTAATTCAATTGCCTGCGGTTATTTATAGCAATGGTAATGTCATCTTAGATCAGATGCGCTTATCCCAGCAGCCCCATGGCGAACAGTTTAAAAACTATAAAATGCAGGGGAATTATAAAGTCAGCGATGTCAGAACCATTATTGAAGCGGTGAAGGATGGCTTAGGTTACACTCATATTGATTTATTTAATTTAAATCAGTCGATTACTGAGCTTAAATTAGTGCCATTATTAACCCGCTATTCACTTTCCACTATGGATACTGGCATATATGCTGTCTATCCGCATCGTAAGCAAACCCTGCTAGTGAGTGAGTTTATTAAAGCGGTGCAGCAATATATTGGCACGCCACCTAAGTGGGTTGAACACGTACCGAATTATAAAAACTTATATAAATAAACTGAAACTAATTTTAGTGATGGTTATTCATTGTAAGTGAAAAGTGTGGTGTAAGTAGTTGTTTTTGAAAGTGTTTGTTTTCAGTCGCAATGAATTAAAAGGAGGGTATACCATGTCTGTAAACAAGTTGATGAGCTTAGGATTCATGCTATTACTTACTGGCTGCGCCGCAACGCAAGCCAGTAAGCAAAAAGCGGCCATGTATCAGTTTGATGAGTTACAGCAGGTTAACTCGATTAGTCATTTTCGACTTGATAGTTGGCGCAGTATCGATAGCCGTAGTTTATTTATTGACGTGCGCCCAAGGCAAAGTTATTTACTGGTGCTTGATGGCATTGATAATAATTTGCAGTTTGCACAAGCCTTATTGGTCTCATCGAAACTGGGGACAGTTGAAGCGGGTTTTGATACGGTATCGACCGCGGCAGAGCCGCAATTCACCACCCGAATAAAAAGCATCTATCGCATTGATGATAAACAGCAAGAACAGCAAGTGAAACAAAAAATAGCAGGCTTTTCAGCGGTTAAAAAGCCTTAGTGGTTAGAGAGTAAAATTAAGCTTGCAGCAGTAACGACAAGTGTCAGTTTAAAAACGATTTTTCACTTGAAAGCGCCACTCCCAATCATCGACATATTCGCCGCTGGTAAAGGGCACCGCGAAATCAATATGGCCGACACTACCGTAGCTGGATTTTGATGAATACACTCTGGCACCAATGCCAATGCTGCCAATGGGGGCGTTGACTTCATTATTGTCATCAGGCCCGCCAAACGCCTGTCCAATATCCACAAAGGTGGCCCAGCCAAGTTCAGCAAGTTGATATAAATTGATGTTGGGATAATAGCGGACTTCTCCTGTGAGCAACCATTGATTATCACCATATTGATAGTCGTTAGGATAACCTCTTACCCCTGTATCATCGCCTAGGGCAAAGGGGTCATCGAGGTAATTATTTTGCGAGCTGGCTAAGCGGGTTTTAGCGTAGGCGGTCCATTTAGGGTTAATGTGGTAGAAGTATTCACCTTGGATGCTGATATTATAGTAATCGGCTTGGCTGGTGTTAAAGCTGGCTTCACCAGTAAGATTAAATAAGAATAAATTATCTTGTTGTTGATAGCCTCGACTGCTACTGACCGTTAGGTGATAGCCTACAGAAGACTCTTCGGCGACATCGCGAGTCTCAATGCCTAATTGCACAAAGTGACGCCAGCCTAAGTTAAAGTCCTCATGATTATTAATTAGATGGATATTAGTAAACACCTTATAATCATCTTGTAAGTATTCATAACTTGCCCAAGGGTATAAAAAGTCTCTGTCTTCAGGCAAGGCTTGATTTGGGAAGGTCTCACTGGGCTCAAATTGGTGTTTATCTTGGGTAAAACCTAAGCTAATTCGCGATAAATCCGCCTCTGTTTTATCAATAAGCCAGCCATAGCCGATAGCGGCATAATCGACATTATGCTCAAACTCATTAACGTCTTGGCCATTTTGTCTTAAGGTATCAATACGTTGATCGGTTAAGTATTCTGCGAAATACCTATCGGGGGTATCTAGTGAGTAAAACGGCTTATTAAAATACAGTTGGGTTGCTTGACCATCACTATTATCATACCAATTGGCAGCAATTGTGGCGTGTTTGATGAATTTTAGTGGTGCTGAAATGCCAAACTTATAACCGGTTCGATCAGCATTTGATTGATATTTAAAGCGGGTTTTAATGCCGCGTCCCATCAAGTTATCTTCTTTTATCCCGACAGAAAACTTAGTTTCACCACCGCTAGAGCTTAAGCTGAAGGTGGGCAAGAGTGACCAATTATCCCAGGTTTCCACCACCACAGTATCTTGCTCATTCTCTGCGCGAGGATCTTTTTCTGCGAGATAAATTTTGGCTTCTCGCAGGTAAGGCTCGGCTCGCAGTAAGCGCTGGGATTCTGCAAAGGTTTTTTGATTTACCTCATCGCCTTCAGTGAACGTAAGCTTATCGAGGATCGTTGCTTCAGTGGTGTTGATATGTAGCCAGTTGGCCCAGTGGTGAATAAAGAAGGCATCAGGGTCTGATTCATCAAAAATAGCATTGCTCTGCACGATAATGTTATCGACAGTAAAGGGGGTTGACTGGTTTTTGCTGTTTGTCATTACCAATGCCGAGGCTGAATGCTGCAGGTTGTTAATTTGCTCAGCATGTGCCGCGGCGATAGAGATAATCAAGGTAATAACAAGGATAATGGCTAAAGCGCAATTAGCGCGAATTATCACAATATTATTAGTTTTTATTATGGTACCTACTCAATTATTTATAGAAGGGATAGCTAATTAAGCTATTGAGTAAATAGCATTTAAAATTTCAACAGCTGAAATTAAATGCCTTATCTTAGTATGGCGGGTATTTTGAATTTCGCTGCTTTTTTGCGTAAAAATCAACAAGGGAGCGATGTGCTCCCTTGTTGGTGTTGCCGAGGGCCTTTTTTAGAGGGCCATTTTAAAAGGGCGGTTATATAAGAGGCTATTATATAAGAAGCTATTATTTAAGAAGCTATAAACTTCGCTTTGGCGGTACGATGACGTTAGCGAATATAAGCCCAGCAATCAGTGACATAAAAATCAAGAACACTTGTGAGCCAATATGGGCCTGATTGAGCATGGTTTCACCTGAAATCATTGCGTTTAAGCCGATATAGGTTTTACTGCCAGGCACCAAAATAACAATGCCTTGAAGTAGGGCAATGGATACCGGTGCTTTCATCCAACGGGCAAATAAGTTGGAGTAAATGCCCACCGCCAGTGCGCCGACAAAAATACCAATAGACTCGCCTAAATATAAGCCGCCAATCATGGCTGAAAAATACGCCACGATACCGGCAAAAATGCCCCAAGGTGAATCCTTAAGGCGGGCTTTAAAGATAATCACTAACGCCATTGAGAGTAATGGCACCGCCGCCCACGAGGCATAAATTGGTAGCGCGTAAGGCTCAATATGCACTGATTCGCCAAACATGACTTTACCCAGTGTCATGCCTAATACGGCGCCAAAATACAGCTTAAACAGCAGCATCATCGCATCCATAATTCTGGCTGTGCCTGAGATGAGATCCCGCGCGGCTAACTCCGCAAGCCCCAGTGTTAATGCTAAACCGGGAATAAAAATAATAATCCCAGAGAGGATCACCACAGGAATATTAATACTAGGGTCTAATATGGCAATACCGCAGGCAAGAATCGCACATATCACCGCCGCAAGGGGCTCAAGCATTTCTGCCATTCGTGACGAGCGCTCAGCCCAAAAAACCATGCCATAAACCAGTAGCCCTAGCATGGCTGACCAGAACACATCATTCCAACTGGTGTCCATCAGCATCGCAAAAGCGCCGGCGCTGACGCCAAAAGACAGCAAGGTTAATTTATGGCCGTAAGGGTTAGGCTTGTTGGCAATTTCTTCTAGGCGATTAAGGGCTTCGGTTAAGGTGCGCTGACCTGTGGTTAGCTCTTCAACTAAATCAAACGTGCGGGCAAGGGAGCCTAAATCTAACTCCCCTGGTTTGACCCGCGCCACATGATTATATTCTTGCTCAGTATCATGCTGTAACACGAAGGTCATTGAAGTGGGCGAGATCAAAAAATAGCCTTCAATCCCCAAGGTAGTAGAGACCGTTTGTAAATGGGACTCAAGGCGATATGCCGGGGTGCCAAATTTGTGCAACGCCTTACCTAATCTTATGATAAATCGGCGTTTTTCAATGAAGTTGTCATCGTTCATTTTGCATGGTCACTCTAGGGTAAAAGGGAGTCGTTATTTGGCGCGCATAGTAACCGAAATGTGCTTTACTGAATACCTACATTTGGCTATTTTTACGATTTTATCAGTCGGTTAAAAAGCATTGGCATAATTTAGTTTATACATACTGTAGACCAGAAATGTTTAAGCTGAGGTATTAACGCTCAAAGCGCAGGTCAAAGGGGGGATTAAAGGCAGAGGTTAGCGACGAGCCATGTTGATTTTTTGGCTGTAAAACCAGCAAGCAGACAGGTATCTATGATGGCAATGTTATAGCTAACGGCCTAGGTATTACCTAAGCCGTTGATGACAGGTTAATTAAAGCGACTGACTGTCTTTAACGATAGTGCTAGATGCTTTAAATAAATGAATCGCACCCCATGCCAAAATAATCATTGAGATACTGAGGGAATAGCGCAGTGATTGCTCGCCAAACTGTGGTACTAAAGCGTCACTGACCATGCCAACCACTAATGGTCCAAAGCCTTGACCTAAAATTGCCATACACAGCATGGTTAGTGCCACGGCCATGGCTTTCATTTTAGGCCCTGCAACGGTTTGCACTGCGGCAAATGATGGCCCAGTCCCAGTTGATAAGGTAAATACCCCTAAAAATAATAGCCCCAGTGCCAGCGTTGAGTTAGCAACTAAAAAGCTGCCGATAAAGATTGGAATGACAATCACAAAGCAACATGCGGCCCATTTGACTTCCCAGCGCTGATCTTTAGCAATAATCTTAGGGGCTAAAAACGCCCCTGCCAAGGTACCAAACAAGGTACCAAAGCCCATTACCGAACCATAAAGAACACCGACTTCTTCAAGGCTCATGTGATGGGTTCGGATTAAAAATGACGGTAGCCACTGCACAATGCCATAATTACCAAACGCGCCCATAGATAGCCCTAACATCAGGTTTCGATAGGTTCTTTGTGTTAGCAGATGTTTGATGGTCGCAATAAGGTTGAGCTTATCATTATCAGCATTGATGAGCGGATTGCTGACACTATCTAGGCCTCTGTTATCTTTTACTGTCAGCCAAACCACCAAGCCCACGATTAAACCGGGCAGGCCCATAAAAATAAAGGTCATTTGCCAACCCACACTGTTGGCCAGTAAGCCGCCTAAAATTAATCCCGCTAAAATACCAACGGTGCCGCCAGCTTGGAAAATACCAATCGCAAAGGCTTTTTGTTTACCGGGAAATAAGTCCCCCAGCATGGCGTGACTGGCAGGAATACAGCCTGCCTCACCCACTCCGACGCCAATTCTGGCTAATAGTAGTTGAATGAAGTTAACTGACATACCGCAAGCTGCGGTCATGGCACTCCACAGCGCCACGCTCACTGAGATAATCAGCGGACGATTATATTTATCAGCCAGTCTGGCAATGGGAATACCAAACACAGCATAGAAAAAGGCGAATGCAAAGCCGGTTAACAAACCTAGCTGCGTATCAGAAAGGCTTAAGTCGTGCTTTATTGGTTCGATTAACACCGACAATACGAAGCGGTCCATATAAGCCAAGGCGCACACTAGCGCCAGCATAAACAGCACATAATAGCGATTGGTCGCCTTGCTATCTTCGGCAGTTGTGGGCCGGTTTTCGGCGTTTAATGCGCCATCGTCGCTGATGACATTGCTGGAACTTTTCATAAATGATCCTTGTTATTATTGTTATCGGCGAAGCGTTTACGCGCTAATGGGAAAGCTGGCATCATTATCAATGGGATATATAGGGTGCGTGAGCTTGGTATGCGCAAATTCGCCCACTCTGGCGGTGGTAAGCCCGGGTGAGTCAGCCATCAGTAAGTGATCACTTACTTTTTGGTAGAAGGCGCGCCAATGTGCTGATGATTTAACGCAAACCACATCGTATTCATAAATATCAATTCCGTGGGCACGCCCCGATACATCGTCAAAAGCTTGGCCTAAACCGGTTTGCACAATCACATCCACTTGGCCAACGGTGAGTCTCACTGAAGGGCCTAAATCGAAGCTCACACCATTTAACATAGGGCCACGAATGGTTTCTATGCCATCAGAAATCGACTTTACATAAGCTGTGCACGCAATAGGATTGCCACTGCGAAGTGGATCTAACTTGCCACCTAAATTGACACTAATCGTTGCGCCAACACCCGCCTCAATCGCTTGCTTTACCACTTGGGAATCGCGAATATTAAAAAAGGCCACTTTACCCAAGTCGGTGGTGAGGATTTTACTCAGCAAATGGGTTGTGTCACCGGTACAGCCGCCACCGGGATTGTCACCGATATCTGCAATCACAATCGGTTTATTATCATTTTCCCAAAAAGCGGCAGGGGCTTGATAGAGGCCTTTAGTGGCAAGAATATCGGTTGTGATGGCAATGGTTTGATCGACATTAGGTGGCAGATTAAGGCTGAGTTGTCTGTTGTCCCAAATCCATTGGGCAAATTCAGTGGCAATTTGCTCAGCTAACACAATATCGTTGTCAGTGGTCACTAATACATACATGCCGCAATATTCAGTGTCTTGATAGGGAAAACCGTGCATTACCGAGCAATTGAGTATTTGAGGATTTTGTTCATAGGCAAGGCACTTATCGCGGATTAAGGTGCCAAAGGTACCTGCCTCCATGGTGGTTGAAGGCGGCAATAAAATCGGAATTTTCTGGTAATTCATGGTGGGCGTCAGTTGATTTAAAAAGGCGCTAACCCCAGTGAGTAGTGCTTCTTTGGCGCAAGGATTAAAATCTACGTGGGCATATTCTTTACAGGTGGTGTAATAGTCATATTCACGAGCAATAAGATCTGTCACTTTGCCATGTAAATCAGTTGAGGCAACGATTTTGGTGTCAACCCCAACGACCTCGCGGATGGACTTAGCCAGATCGCCTTCTAAATCTGAGGTGCTTTGGACGATACCTGCGCCATGAACCATCAAATAAAATACATCGACTGGCTCATTGGCTAATGTTGATAACAGCTGCTGCTTGACGGCGGCATAAGCATCGTCGGTAACTGTGCCGAATGTGGTGTTAACGTGCATGAATACTGTTGGGACGATTTCCCAGTCATTTTCGAGACAGGCATCAATAGCGCCGCCCATGGCAGTACCCGCAAGCTTTAATAGCGCTTCACCTTCATACACCACTAAATCTTTAAGGGTTGTCGGCCCAGTTAACTCTGTGGCATAGGTGTTTGTTTCATGAAATAGCCCACCGATCCCCACGCGAATTTTATTTGAATCTTTCATGCCACCACCAACTTGTAATCAAAACGTTAACGTTAAGATAGGGGCTTAAGCAATCACCACACTGTCACATTGATTACATTTGCTGAACATTATGCGCCGAAACAGCAGTTGTCAGTCCAGTGACAAAGACGCTGCTGGCAAATGTTAAGATGAAATCCTTTTGTTTGTTGCGTGAAAGTTACCACTTTGTAATCTGGGTGACAGATTGCCTCTAATCAGTTTGTTACCCCTAGATAAAGGCAAAGTTGTTGAGTTGCGCAGTTTGGGAGCGTGCTGTTTTTTGCTTATAAAAATAATCCAATAAACAAAAATAAATAAACAGGTGCGACGATGAAGAGAACACAATTAGGTATCGCAATTAGTGTGGTTTTGCTGGGGCTTAGTGCTCCAAGCTATGCACAAGAAAATGACCCTACGCAACAAGACAACGCCACAGGTATTGAAGTCATTCAGGTGACATCACAAAAACGCGCCCAATCAATTAATGAAGTCCCTATTGCCATCAGTGCCATGAACGAGACCGATATTGAAAGGCTAGGCGCGCAAGATGTGCGAGACATGCAATTTAGTGTGCCGAACATGATTGTCACTGGGTACATAGAGTCGTCACCATCTTTTGGTATTCGCGGTATTAGTGATCGCTCACGTAATCCAGGTTACGATAACCGCGTTGGGGTATATATTGATGGCGTTTGGGTTGGGCGCTCATCAGCTGCTAACCAATCCGCGTTAGATGTTGAACGTGTTGAAGTATTGCGCGGCCCTCAGGGAACCCTATTTGGTAAAAATACCGTTGCTGGTGCGATTAATATTATTACTAAACGACCACATTCAGATGAGCTGAGCGGGCGTTTAGGTGTGGATATTGGCAATTTTGGCCTGCAAAGCTATAACGGCAGTATTAATGTTCCATTTTCTGAAGATTTTTCAGGGCGCTTGTCAGTGACGAAAACCGATCGTGATGGTTTTGTTGAAAACAGCGATCCGCTGGGGGTGATCCTCCCAGCAGATAAATTTGTTGATGAATTCAATAATAAAGATGAGCTGGCAACCCGAGCGCAATTTTATTGGCATGCGGGTGAGAATACCAACGTGTCGTTAAGCTTTGATTATGTTGAAAATAAAGCCAACGTATTACTGGGTGAAAAAGTCGATGATCCACTCGCACCGGATGTCAATGTGGTGTCATTAGATTCAAGCCAAAGGTTAGATAGCACCATTAAAGGCAGCGGGCTGACCATTGATCATACCTTTGCCAATGAATTCCAATTAACATCGGTTACAGGCCTACGTAGCTCAGAATGGAACTTAAGTGATGTGGATGAAGACTATTCGCCACTGCCCTATGCCTTTACTGAATTTCAAACAGAAGACTCAACTCACTTCTCTCAAGAGTTAAGACTCGCTTCTCCTGCCTATGAAAGCTTTGATTACATTGTTGGCGCTTACTACCTAACCCAAAGTATTGAGGGTGACTCAGATGTCCAAGCCTTTGCACCTGCACTTAACCCAGCTGCGCCACCAGTGTATGTTGGTGCTAGCCGTGTAGCTAATGTTGATGCCGATTCATATGCGCTATTTGCCCACGGTAATTATCGATTTACTGATCAGTGGAGTATCACCGCAGGTCTTCGTTACACCTATGAAGAGAAAGCTATTGATTACACCATTGTTGATACTTCAGGCTTGTTTACTAATTTATCAGCCAAAGAGTCACGTGACGCATCAGATGTATCACCTACGGTGAGCTTAAATTGGATCCCTGTTGAAGATTTACTGCTATTTGCCCGCTATTCTCGCGGCTTTAAAAGCGGTGGTTATAATGCCGACTTAATCAATGATGCCGAAGCGTTACCTTTTGAAGATGAGTCGGTTGATTCTTATGAAATTGGCTTTAAGTCGCCATTTTTAGATAACACCTTAAATCTAAATGCCAATGTGTTTATCTCACAACATGATGATTATCAGGTGCAAAGCTTTACCCAACTGCCATCAGGTGGCACGGCTATCACCATAACCAACGCCGCAGAAGTTGAAAGTAAAGGCTTTGAGCTTGAGCTGCAATGGCAACCTATCGACAGTCTACAGTTGTGGGCAAACTATGGTTACACTGATGCTGAATTTAAAGCTTTTCCAGAGCCAGCAGGCCCTGGTACTGACTTCTCGGGTAATCAATTAGCTGAAGCGCCTAAATATACCTATGGCATTGGCGCTGAGTATCGTTATTCACTGAACTATGGCGATTTTGTGGTTCAGGCTGATTACTTCAAACGGGATAAGTTTTACTCAAACCCAGATAATGCCGTCAGTAACTTAAACCAAGAGCGCGGTGAAAGCGCTGCAAGAATTGGCTTTGAAGCTGAGTCAGGCGCATGGAATGTGTTCTTATGGGGTAAAAATCTGGCAGATGATGTGTCGCAAATTCATAACTCGACCTCATTTTTGGGCATAGGACGTGCTCAGTACAGCCAGCCAAGAACCTATGGCGTTAAAGGACAATATAAGTTTTAGCCTTGCAGGTGTAACCTTGGTCTAGCTAACGCTTAACCTTGGTTTTGACGATAAATAAAAAGCGCAAATTATTTTATAATCTGCGCTTTTTTGATGCTATTTAACTTAATGTTTAAAGTGAGCTATTAACTTCAACTCGTCACTGCAGTCATTAACTCATCCCATAACTTGCGGGCAATTAAGCCTATTTACGCCTATGACGCGATGGCTTTAACAGCCACTTGAGAGGTGATCATTTTATCCACCCCAGATATTTTGACTAACGGCTTAGAATCTAAAATACGGATTTTTCCATAGTGATATTCAATAAATCCGGCATCTGACCAATCTTTCAGTAACTTGTTAATGGCCTGACGGGTCGCACCTACTGAAGAGGCTAACATCTCTTGGGTAAATTCAAGCTCTTGGCAAGCAGAGTTAGGAACATTAGTGGCTGAAAAGGCCAGTAAAAATAATATTTGATTGGCTAAGCGGCGCTCTAAATTAAAAAATAACCCATACTCATACATGTTAAACACCTCTCGAATACGATAGGCCACATGCTCACACAGTGTTTTATAAATAATGGGATATTTTTCAGTTAATTGCTCGAAGTCCTTCGATAAAATTTTACCGACTTTGACCTCACCAATGGCGATAACATCTTGCGGGCGTACATCATTATCAATAGCGGATAAAAAACCGATGCAGTCACCCTCACCATAAATCACATAAGTGGCTTCTTTACCATTGTCTGCAATAACTCTTAGACGGACCGTACCACTGAGTATTTGATATTGACCCGCGCCAGCACCTGATTCACCTTTTCTGTAAATGTGCTCTCCATCACTAAAGTGTTTTATTTTAAATGTAGCGGTTACTTCGTCTTGAATGTGTTGCGGCAATAACGCAATCCAATTAGCTGTATTCGACATACTAGAGCTCACTTTGGTTATTATTTTTAGTATTTATGCTGAAATTGACGGCCATATTTTATTGTTATATTGGCTTTTTTCTTGTAAAAAATTTAGCCATCACCCTAAAAGGCTGCTAATTATATCTACCATGACTGAGGTCGACAGCATAGTAATAAATGGTGCTAATTTGTTACATGCGGGTGCAGTTAGTGTTTTTTTATTAACAAGAGTTACCCAAGTGTCATCTTGATTGCAGTGTTGGCCAAATAATTACTCCTATAATGATTTTTAATCATCATGACATCATTGATATAAGGTTGAATTTAAATGGCTAAACAAGTATTAGGTAACAATGCCTTAGGCTTACCTTTCTCTCCAGCAGTTGCTGCTGGTGGGTTTATTTTTTTATCTGGGCAGATGGCGTTTGATCAGAACAATCAATTAGTGGATGGTGATATCACCGTGCAGACCAAGCAAGTGCTAACCAACATCAAAAACTTATTGGCAGAGCAAGATTTAACGCTGGACGCCATTGTAAAAAATACCATTTGGTTAACCCACGTTGAAGATTTTGCCGCCTTTAATCAGGCCTATGCTGAATTTTTCCCTAATAATCCTCCTGCTAGAGCGACTGTGAGATCTGATTTATTGATCCCGGGTGCGCGCATTGAAATTGAAGCGTTAGCGATAAAAGATTAGCCACCAATTAGCGCTGTAATGCTTGAGGGGAAAACATGAATATCATTATTATTGGTAGTGGACTGTTGGGCTTGAGCACCGCTTATCAGCTACATGCTCAAGGGCATCAAGTCACAGTGATTGATCGACGTGAAAGTGCAGGGCTTGAAACCAGTTTTGCCAACGGCGGCTTACTGACCCCCAGTTTGTCAGATCCTTGGAATGCACCAGGTGTGTTCTTTAATATGCTAAAAATGATTGGCAAAGAAGACTCGCCATTACTACTCAGACCTAAAGCATTACCCTCGCTGGCATTGTGGGGGCTCTCCTTTCTAAAAAACTCTCGCCGTAAAACCTACGAGCAAAGTATTTTTCGTAACACCCGCATGGCGAAATACACCCTAGATGTGCTTGATGATATGACTCAAGCAATCGGTTTGACTGATCTGGGTGGTGGCAGTGGCACCATTAAGGTCTGTCGTCAGCAACAGGAGCTGGATGAAGTGCTGGCCATGGCCGAGTTTCTTCAGCCTGAAGCGGTTAAGTTTACTATGCTCAGCCGTGATGACACCTTTAAACTTGAGCCTGCATTGGCCCCGCTAAACGATAAGGTTGCGGGGAGTATTTATTTTCCTGAAGATCGCTTTGGCGATGCCCATCAATACTGTGTTGAGCTAACAACTTACCTTGAAAAAGTAGGGGTGCAGTTTTTATATAACACCACAGTAAGCGATATTATTAAGCACCAGGGCAAAATCACCCACATTAACACTAGCCAAGGCCAGTTAGATGCCGATGCATTTGTATTGGCTGCAGGCAGTTACACGCCGTTATTAGCTAAACAAGTGGGCGTTAATATTCCGGTTCGCCCCTGTAAAGGTTATTCATTAACCCTAGCGCTTGATGGCTGGCAGGGCGGGCCTAGCATGCCTGTGATAGATCATTCGCTTCACGCTGGGGTGGTGCCGCTAGGGAATCGAATTCGGGTGGCGGGTACGGCAGAGTTTAACGGTTATGATACCCAGTTAAATCCTGGGCGGTTGCAGAATCTTTATGATTTATTGCAGGCGATTTATCCTGAATCTAGCGCTTTTGTGAACCCTGAAACCACCAAAAGTTGGACGGGTTTACGACCGGTGTCAGCATCGGGTGTGCCGCTAATTGGTCGCTCAAAAATTGATAATTTATATATTAATACTGGCCATGGGCATTTAGGCTGGACGATGGCGGCAGGCTCTGGCAAGGCGCTTGCAGACCTTATTAGTGGCGAGCGCCCTGAAATATCTCTCGCTGATTATGCAGTTAATCGCTGAGTTAATTGGACAGGGTAGCAAACCTGAATGGCTTGCTACGCTGACATTTATTACCACCTCTAAGGGAAAACCTTGCCGCGGTTGAGAAGATTTTTAGGGTCAAAAGCGAGCTTCAAGCGTTTCATTAAGGCTATTTCGTTGTCAGTGCGGGAGCAATGTAAGTATTTAAGCTTATCTAAACCAATGCCATGCTCAGCAGAAATCGAGCCAGCGTAAGGTTTTAGCTGCTGATAAACAATGCTTTGCACTTGATGCTTAGTCTGCTCATCATAGCTACCAACACAAATGCCTAAATGTAAATTACCATCACCTAAGTGACCAAATACAATGAATTTTGCATGGGGCCACTGCGTCATAATTTGGCTTTCAACTTGCTGAATATATTGCTCCATGTTGGCAATAGGCAGGCTAATATCAAAGGCAAACAGTGGGTTTAACTCGCTGATGACAGTGTCAATATCATCCCTCATGGCCCATAACTGTTCACGCTGACTTTCTGACTTAGCAATTGCGGCGTCCACTAAAATATCTTGCTCTAACGCAGCCATTAGCGCTTCTTCAAATTGCACGGCGTCGCGCTCGGCGTTATGGCCTGTGGCTTCAATTAACACGTAATATGGATAGCCACTGTCGATAACCGTATTGTGCTTGTCTGAGTCGGTCATTAATTGATAAAAATTGCCCCACATCACTTCAAATGCCGATAGCTGACCATTTAAGTGACTGTTGAGTAATTTCAGTAGCTTGGCAACAGCATCAAACTGGGTTGCGGCGACAATGGCAGTATTGCGACTGCTGGGCAAAGGGTGCAGGCGTAACACGGCTTTAGTGACGATACCTAAGGTGCCTTCGGTGCCGATAAATAGCTGTTTAAGATCATAACCGGCGTTATTTTTTAGCATACTGTTTAATGACGAAATAACCGTGCCATCCACTAAAACCGCTTCTAAGCCCAAGACTTGTTCACGCATCATGCCATATTTAAGCACGCTATTACCGCCAGCATTGGTGGCAATATTTCCGCCAATAGTGGCGCTGCCTCTGGCGCCTAAATCCAGAGCAAATAACCAATCTTGTGCGGCGGCTTTTTCTTGCACTACTTGTAGCGGCACGCCCGCTTGCACTGTCATAGTGCCCGCTTGATTATCGATGGACTCAATCTGAGTCATGCGCTCTAACGAAATCGCAATATCGTCAGCTGTTGCATAGGTACCATTGACCAATCCGGTTAACCCGCCCCAAGGGATGGTGGTTTGATCCTGCTGGTGGCAAAGGCTCATCACCTTAGATAGCTCTTCGGTTGAAGCAGGGCGCACTATGGCCAGTGCTTGGCATTGTCCTTTGCCATAAGAGTAAGCAGGCCTGTTGGCAACGTCATCCCCAAGGATAATGCCTTTATCACCTACGATAGCGGTTATCTTTTTTATAATATCTATCATATTCACTCTCTGTAGCTATGTATTAGCTAACTTCTTTAAATTGAATGGCTGATTTATCTGGGCCATGGGTAAATTGATGTAATAGCTTTCCTTTGGCCATGAGTGTGGCGCTAATATTGTTTTCTTTAATATGGCCAAAGCCTTTAATCATTTGCGGTAGCTGAGCGATTTCAATGGCGAGTGGTAAATTATCATGATTCAGGTTTTCGATGATATGCTTTATATCTGCTTGATAATCTTTAATTAACTGCCTTTCCATCTTTCTTTCATTGGTATAGCTAAACATATCTAGTTTAGAGCCGCGCAAAAACTTAAATTTAGCCAACACTTTAAACGCCGTTAAGATCCATGGGCCAAATTCACGCTTAATCGGTAAACCAGTATCTGGGTGTTTTTTGCTAAACAAAGGCGGTGCGAGAGAGAATTTAACCTTAAAGTCGCCGTCAAAATCGTTATGTAAATTTTGCATAAGCGTCGCTGAGCTGTGCAGACGCGCCACTTCATATTCGTCTTTGTAGCTCATTAATTTACTCAGATTAGTGGCTACCGCTAAGGTTAAGCGGTCAGAATTTTCAGCCACAGCTTTTTCTGCTTGGCTGACTTGTTCAATAAACTCACGGTATTGTTCGGCATAGGCATTACTTTGATAATGACTGAGATGCTCAGCCCCATCTTCAATGGCGCTAAAGGCGGTGGTCGCAATATTTTGCTGGCTGTCAGTGGTCAGTAATTGCGAGAAAAATTCAGGATTAAAACACAATAATCGGCCTAAATTTAACGCGTTGAGATTAAAGTCAACACTCACACCATTAAGGCGTAAGGCGTGTTCAACTGAGGCAACTGAAAGCGGTAACGCCCCTTTTTGCAGGGCAAAGCCCACCACAAATAAATTAGCGCCTATGGTATCTCCCATGAGTTTTTGGGCGATGTTAGAAGCATCGATAAAATCGACATTATCGCGGCCTAATAATTGGGTTAACGATTGTTGCTCTTTAAACTCAGTGGGGATCGCTTGTGGGTTTAATTGAAATATTGCTGGTGGCGCAATGGCAGCATTACCAATTAGGCGAGTATGTTGATCATTAATGATTTTAATGATGTGCGGATCTAGGGTCGCCAGTAAATCGAATGCTAAAATTAAATCGGCGCTGCCAGTATCAATTTTAGGGCTAAATAATCGCTCAGGTGAGTTGGCAAATTTAAGATGGCTGTAAACCGCGCCATTTTTTTGCGACAAGCCGGTCATGTCGTAAATTGAGCAGGCTTTATTATCAATATGAGCTGCCATGCCTAATATCGCCCCGACAGTGATCACCCCTGAACCGCCAATCCCTGCAATCATGACATTGTAGTTATCATCAATGTTACACGCGGTAGGCGCGGGAATCGTGGCAAACACATCTGCTGAAATCGCGGTGGCAGCGGCCTTTTTCGGGGTGCCACCAATGACGGTAACAAACGAAGGACAAAAGCCTTTATTACAGCTGTAATCTTTATTACAACTGGACTGATCTATCTGACGCTTGATGCCTTTCGAGGTCACTTTAGGTTGCAAGCTCACGCATGTTGACTGAACTGAGCAATCGCCGCAGCCTTCACACACGTCAGCATTAATGTATAAGCGTTTAGTTGGATCAGCAATTAAGCCACGTTTACGGCGGCGACGCTTTTCTGCTGCACAAGTTTGCTCGTAAATTAATACGGTGCAACCTGCTATTTTGCTGAGCATGGTTTGCACCATGTCTAAGCGGTCACGATGATAAATCTCAACGTTTTTGGCGATGTCTGGGTTATTGGCGTATGCCTGTGGCGAGTCAGTGACAATCACGCATTTACTAATGCCTTCATAGGTCACTTGTTGGCTAATTTCAGCGACGGAGATTGGCCCATCCACTGGCTGGCCGCCAGTCATGGCAACCGCATCGTTATATAAAATTTTATAGGTGATATTGACCTTGGCCGCGATGGCTCCGCGGATTGCCATTAAGCCAGAGTGATAATAGGTGCCATCGCCTAGGTTTTGAAACACGTGGTTGGTGTTAGTGTATTTGGCTAAGCCCACCCACTGCATGCCTTCACCGCCCATATGGCAAGGGATCATGGTGTCTTTGCGATAAAATGCTGCCATGGCGTGACAGCCAATACCAGCCATAGCGATACTGTTTTCAGGTACTTTTGTGGAGGTGTTATGGGGGCAACCAGAGCAAAAGTAAGGGGTTCTAGGTAAGCTGGTGGCGCAACTTTTAGGGTCAAGCTTTGAGCGTAAACGCACAATTGCGGCGTCAACCTTGGGGTGAGTTTGACCATTAATGCGCAGGCGCTCAGCGATGATAAAGGCCAGTGTGAGTGGCTCTAACTGCACATCGGCACTGACGAGCGCGAGGCCATTTTCATCCTGTTTACCAATAACCCGTGTGGCACCTTGTTTGCCAAACAGGATTGATTTTATTTGCTCTTCAATAAAGGCGCGCTTTTCTTCAATAACCAGTAATTCAGGTTGCTGCTGGGCAAAGTCGGTTAATTTGCTGGGCTCGATGGGCCAGATACAACCTAATTTGAATACCGATAACCCCAGTGTTTGCGCAAGATCATTGTCGATCTCTAATAATGCCAGGGCCGACATTACATCGTTATAGGCTTTACCGGCAGTGACAATACCCAGACTTCTTTGTGAGGCGTTGTCATTTTTGGCTACGCGAACCTGATCAAGATTATTGGCTTTAATAAAGCGATGCACCAAGGGCAAGCGGTGAGTAATGACATTGGTTTCATTGGTTTGCGGCGGGATAAAGCCACTGGTTTTGAGATTGATGCTGTCTGTGGGGGTGTCATCTCGACTAGGACGTTTGATATCTATATTGTCGAGATTAATATCAATGGTAGCGGTTTGTTCCACTGATTCATTCACACATTTAAAGCCTACCCATAAGCCGCTATAACGAGACAGCGCCCAACCTAAAATACCATAATCGATAAATTCGCTGACATCGGCAGGGTAAAGTGAGGGAATAAGATTTGCCGCTAACGCTTGTTCACTTTGATGTGAAATAGTCGATGATTTACCAGGATGGTCATCACCGTAAACCACCAACACGCCGCCATGTTCATGGGTGCCAGCATAGTTTGCATGTTTAAATGGATCGCCACTTCTATCAACACCGGGCCCTTTGCCATACCACATGGCAAATACGCCATCGACATTAGGCTCGGGTATGGTGTCGAGTAACTGGGTGCCCCAAATCGCCGTAGCAGCTAGGTCTTCATTGACCCCAGGTTGGAAGGTGATGTTATGTTGATCTAAACGCTTTTTGGCTTTCCAGATATAACTATCTAATGCCCCTAGTGGCGAGCCTCGATAACCTGAAATATAACCCGCGGTATTCAAGCCTTGGTTTTTGTCTAATTGCGCTTGAATTAGCGGTAATCGAACTAAAGCTTGGTTGCCGTTTATAAAGATACGACCAGATGTATTGTTATATTTATCTTCTAAAGTGATGTCACTATGTTTCATCTGCTCTGTTCCTTCGAGTCATATTTGGTGTTATCAATCGATTTTTAGGTTAGAACATGTGAATTATGATGACTGCAATATAGGTGACATTTGTTAAATAAATTCAAAATTAGGCTTTTGTAAGCCTTGCCGCTGTGATGATAAAAATCGCTTTTTTCATTAAACAAAGCTGATATTTAGCATATAGTGAAGCCTTAACAGCATTTAAAAGGAGTTCAAATGATCGCCAGTGTATCGGGGTTATATATCGCTTTAACGGCCATAATGGCCATTTATTTTAGTTTACGAGTGGTAAAGCTTAGAAAAGGGCTGAAGATTGGTATTGGCAATGAGGGTAATCAAGAGTTAATTATTGCAGATCGCGTGCACGCTAACCTTGTGGAGAACGCGCCATTTGCGCTGCTATTAATCTTGGTGGCTGAAGTGAATGGGCTTTCAGCACCGTTTTTACATTTGTTTGGCAGTTTGTGGTTATTCGCGCGCTTGTTACATGCCATTGGCTTAACGCAGGGCAAAGGCGGTTATCATTTTGGCCGCTTTTGGGGAGTATTAATCACCTGGATAATTATTGTCAGCTTAGCCGTGGTTAATATCGGTTTATTTTTAGGCTTATGACTGAGTACTTGATAAGGTGGGAGTTTTACTATTCCCACTGTATTTATAAGGTTTTTTATTTTTAGTCATCAATAAAAAAATTTCACATCTGCTGCTTTTTTAGTCACACTTACTCATCGCCAACTGGTATACTCCGCGACCGTTTATCGACGTATCCATCAATTTTAGGTTACACACATGCAAGTTGAATCCACGTTATTTAATTATCCAAAGTTCTGGGCAGAGTGTTACGGCACAGCTCCCTTTCTTCCGATGTCTCGCAAAGAGATGGATCAACTTGGATGGGATAGCTGCGATATTATTATCGTCAGTGGCGATGCTTATGTGGACCACCCAAGTTTCGGCATGGCGGTTATTGGCCGTATGCTTGAAGCACAAGGGTTTCGAGTCGGTATTATTTGTCAGCCAGACTGGTCAAATAAAAATGACTTTATGAAGCTAGGTCGTCCGAACCTGTTTTTCGGTGTAACCGCCGGCAACATGGACTCGATGATCAACCGCTATACCGCAGATCGTCGCATTCGCAGTGATGATGCCTACACCCCAAACGATGAAGGCGGTAAACGCCCAGATCGCGCGGTAACCGTTTATACCCAGCGTTGTAAAGAAGCCTTCAAAGAAGTGCCCGTGGTGATCGGTGGTATCGAGGCCAGTTTACGCCGTATCGCTCATTATGATTACTGGTCTGATAAAGTGCGCCGCAGTGTGATATTTGATGCTAAAGCCGATATCTTAATTTACGGTAATGCCGAGCGCCCGCTGGTGGAAGTGGCACATCGCATCGCTAATGGCGAAAAAATGGCTGATTTGCACGATATTCGTGGCACCGCAGTTATTCGTCATGAACCTTTGCCCGGCTGGAAAGGCATGGATTCGTGCAAATTAGATCAACTACACAAGATTGATCCTATCCCCAATCCTTATGGTGCTGATGATGTCGGCTGTGAAAAATTATCCGGCCCAACCGATAAAAAGATTTTTGATAATGATGCCCCTAAAGCCATCAGCGTGCAGCCGCCAAGACCTAAGCCGTGGGAAAAAACCTATGTGCTACTGCCAGCTTATGAAAAAGTGGCTGACGATAAATTCTTGTATGCCCATGCTTCACGTATTTTGCATCAAGAGCAAAACCCGGGTTGTGCCCGCGCGTTATTTCAAGCTCAAGGAAATCGCTCTGTGTGGGTTAACCCGCCAGCGTGGCCATTAAATACTGATGAAATGGATGCGGTGTTTGATTTGCCGTATCAGCGCGTACCGCACCCAAGTTATGGTAAAGCGGTGATCCCTGCTTACGACATGATTAAAACCTCGATTAATATCATGCGAGGTTGTTTTGGTGGCTGTTCGTTCTGCTCGATTACCGAGCATGAAGGGCGCATTATTCAAAGTCGCTCGCAAGAATCTATCATCAAAGAAATTAAAGATATTCAAGACAAAGTGCCGGGCTTTACTGGGGTTATTTCAGATTTAGGTGGCCCAACCGCTAACATGTATCGCCTCGGCTGTACTAGCGTCAAAGCAGAAACCACTTGTCGACGTTTATCCTGCGTATATCCCTCAATTTGTGGCCATTTAGGTACCGATCATAAACACACCATTGATTTATATCGCGCCGCCCGTGACGTGCCGGGGATTAAAAAGGTTCTGATTGCATCAGGTGTGCGTTATGACTTAGCCACAGAAGATCCTCGCTACATTAAAGAGCTGGCTAAGCATCATGTGGGCGGCTATTTAAAAATCGCCCCAGAGCACACTGAAGATGGTCCACTAAGCAAAATGATGAAGCCGGGAATGGGCAGTTATCATAAGTTTAAAGAGCTATTTGATCATTACTCTAAAGAAGCGGGTAAGAAGCAGTATCTTATTCCTTACTTCATCTCAGCACATCCGGGGACCACCGATGAAGATATGCTGAATCTAGCCCTGTGGCTTAAATCAGAGAAGTTTAAGCTTGATCAAGTGCAAAATTTTTATCCATCGCCAATGGCCAATGCCACCACCATTTACCACACTGAGCTTAACTCATTGAAGAATGTGAAGCACACCAGTGAACAAGTGACCGTGCCTAAGAAAGGCCGTCAGCGCCGCTTACACAAAGCGCTGCTGCGCTATCATGATCCTGCAGGCTGGCCACTTATTCGTGAAGCCTTAGCTGCCATGGGTAAAGAGCATTTAATTGGTAATGGGGTGCAACATATTGTGCCACCAGAATCACGTAATGAGCGCCAAGGTTTTGGGGCTAAAAACCGTGGTGGCAAAAATGATGGTAGTAAGACGGCTTTCACCCGTTTTTCTGGTAATCAGTTTGCGGATAGAGACAGCGGTAAAAAACCGACCAAAGCCAACAAAGCCAAAGCGGCTGGCGAAAAGCAAGAAGGCGGCAAGTCATCTTCAGCTAAAAAACCAGCTAATGCCAATAGCGCTAACAAAGGCAAAGCTAAAACAGGCTGGTCACAGAAGAAGCAGCCATTTAGCAATAAGGCGAATGCAAAAAATAAATCTTCAAATAGTAAGGGCGCTAGATAAGCCGCTGAGCTAATTTGAAATTGTTAACTAGAAAACCGCCAATAGGCGGTTTTTTTATTTCAGGTTAAATTAAACAATCACTGTTAGTCTGCAAGCCTAGTTCATTTGCTTTAGGGTATCGCCCATGGTTTAAATGAATGATTAAAAACTAAAATAAATACCCCAAGGAATAATAATGAAAAAAATATTGGCCACTGCTGTATTGAGTTGTCTGATCCCCGCTACTGCTATGGCACATGGCAGTCATGATCATGATGAATCTACCACTTACGCTAGTGTACAAGACAGTTACTTTGATGCGCTTGCTGTGCATTGTGGTAAAGCGTATGCGGGTGAGGTGACTGCGGGCAACGAAGCTGATTCAGCTTTTAGCAATAAAGCATTAATCATGCACGTACGTGAATGCAGCGATACTGAGCTTAAAATTCCTTTTCATGTGGGTGACGATCACTCTCGTACTTGGGTTATCACCAAAACCACTTCAGGCTTGCGCTTAAAGCATGATCACCGTCATGAAGATGGCACTGAAGACAAAGTCACCATGTACGGTGGCGACACTGCTGACATGGGCACTGCAACTGAGCAATCATTTCCTGTCGATGCTGAATCAATTGCTAACTTTAATGAAAATGGCTTAACAGCGTCAGTGACTAACGTGTGGCATATGTACATTGAGCCAACAGTCTTCACTTATCGTTTAACCCGCGAAAATCGTGATTTTAGAGTGGATTTTGATTTAACCAAGCCAGTGGCGCTGCCGCCAACGCCTTGGGGTCATGAGTAAGTATCGCTGAAGCCATACATTGCTTACAGTGGCAAGTACTTGAAGTGCAATAAATCAGGCTGCCAAGGTAGCCTGATTTATTGATCATGATTAATTGAAAGGGCAGTGATTTAAAGTCTATGTAAATTTAGTTTTTTGTAAGTCATGGCTATTTAGCATCAAAACTAAATGATTGGCCTGCGATAGCCGCCTCATACATCAATCCGCCTTTCGCGGCAGTGAAAACCGCCATGCCATTCATATAAGCAGCATTAGCTGCTGTACGGTTGCCTGCATTGCCAGCCCCTGCTGAGTTACCTGTTGAGCCCACTTGTGCATTGGCGCCAACAGTAATGGCCACTGCAGATGCCTGGGCGCTAAACTCAAAGGTACCACTGGTAAAGTCGTTATAGGCTTCAGCATCTTTAAAGAAAATAATTTCGCTATAAGCTTGTCCACCTAATTGGAAGCCAATAGAAAGTTGTGACACGCTTGAATCACCACTATAAACACCACCTTTATATACCTTGCCTGAGCCGTAGGCCGCACCGATACCAAAGCCGCCTTTACCCACGGTTGGGTAAATCGCATAGCCGTAGGCACTATCAAAAAAACCTTGTACTTCGGGGGCCTTTTTAAAATCGGCAATGGCTTCGGCGTATTTGTCAGCGTGAGCTGAGCTGGAAAATGTCAGTCCGATAAGCACGAATGTGACCGCTAGCAATGACAATATATGTTTCATAAAAACTCCTGTGATAAGCAAACTTTAGTGATGATAGCTTTAGCATAGCAAACCCAAGCTGAACAAAGCTGTAATAAAAACGCCTAATATTGCTACTAGGTGCTTAAAACTAACATGAGTTCAGTTGGTGCTGAGTATTTAAATGAGTGGTGTTGTTATTTAAATCTAGCAGTGAGTAAATAACTCACTTAATATCCTCTTTAATTGAGCTTGTTTGTACAGGTGTTGGCTCAGGCTGTGGCCTTTATCTGGCGAAGTTAATTTCACTTAGTTTTTGGGACTGACTTGTTCTCTAAGCCCTGATCTGAGGCTTTGTCATCACTGATAACACTTCTTAAATAATCAAGTTCTTCATTATCCAGTAGCAGCTTGGCACTATGATGCTGGGGTGTTTTATTGACCTTGATACGTAAAAATACCAGTCGGGTCACTTGGTGTAGTCCGTATATGGCAAACCCATAAATGGTCGCTAATAGACATAATCTGACGATGCCAACAGCATAGCTAGAAATAGTGTCACCAAAATAGAAGGGTAATAACACCAATACCAATCGTAAAACCCAATTAAGTAAAATGCCGCCAGTAAGCAGTAATAACCACCTAAATCTAACATTTTTTAAGCTTTGATGTTTGTCGACTCTATGACGACTTAACGCGCTAATGATAAGGAAAAAATAGATCCCGCTTTGAATTAAAATAATGGCAGGCATGACTAGGGCTATTTTATTAATGGTGACTAATTCACTGATGTTGTTGACTTGAATATGGGATGCATCGGGAACCATACCAATATTGAACGATACAGTGACAACAATAACCGCCATGGAAATTAGCGTAGTAAGTATATGTTTGACGAAATTGAGGTCAGAGGTTTTAATTTGTAAACACGCTTTGCAATAGCTGTACAGTAAGGGCATCAGTAAGAAGTAAAATGGCACCATTAACGTCATCATAAAATGAATTTGAATTGGGGCATTTTCGCGGGTAATACTGGCTGAAAAAAAGAATAGCGAGATCAGAATAAATAAGGCGCCCAGTAAGCGATTACTATGGCTGGTGCTGCTGTCGTTATTAGCAAAAATATAGCGGACGTAAAAACCTACTCCCAAGCAATGTATGCCAGCGAGTAATGATAGCCAAATATACGCCTGTGAAAAAAACTGATTAATTACGATGGCCAATCCCTTTGTTTATCGTTAAGTCATATCTTAAATCACGCTTTATCAAGCAGCATTATTATGTTTTTTCTGTTTTCTCATATGACGGTTTGACGCCGCTTCGGGCGGTTTGCCAGGTGCGGGCTTTCTTTCTGCGAGCAAATGCGTTATCGCCATAATAGGATGGGGAAGCAGCATTCTTGGGCCAGAGTAAATCATGATTTCACGCACTTTTTGTTTCATGTGCGGTTTGTAGCAATGCACAGGACATTTGTTGCATGTCGGCTTTTGTTGACCATAAGGACAGCGATCTAAGCGTGTTTCTGCGTATTCAAGCAATTCAATGCAATCTGGGCACAAGCCTTGGCTATTTTCCGTTTGTAACGCAATTTGATGATGAGCCCGGCAATAAATTTTTGCCATAGCATTCATTGTGTTGAATTCATATAACAGCTTGCCTGATAGGATCGCGCTTATTGTCATGTGTTAATACCATAGTAAATCACTCGGGTATGGCTAGTTTACCTAATCACAGTCTGTTTATTCAATTCAATGCTTAATAAGCTTGAACTAGAGCACATAAAAACAAAAGCTAAAAATAATGTCAGCTTATTGTGTTAACGAGCATAAAAGCGACATAAACACTTGATTTTTGTCCTAAGAATAGCTTATTAATATTAGTTCAGCTTGTTTGATTTTCAAGCAGAAAAATGAAGCTTCCTTCTTCGGATAGGCTAGGAATGGTAAACTCCAAAACTATTCAAATGCACACAGCATGACACAAATATGGTGTTATAAATGATTATTAAAATTATTGTCGTTGTTTTATTGGTTTGGCTGGGTATTTATCTTTATCGTCGAACCCAAACCGTTGCTAAGCAAGAGCTAGAGCAGAAAGAACCAACTCAGGCAGATCCGCAGCCAGAAGCTGAGATAACAGATATAGCCTCAGCCCCATCTGAGATTGAGTCAGCACCGCAAGATAATACTGAACTTGAGACTGAATCAATAGCTCAAGAATTAGAACCAAGCCCTGTGCAAGATGAAGATACTGTAGTCACTGCCGTAGATGAAGTTGAAGCAACAGTTGAACAAATAGTCGAGACTGAGTCTTATGAGCTGCCAGAGCCAGAGCCAGAGCCAGAGCCAGAGCCAGAGCCAGAGCCAGAGCCAGAGCCAGAGCCAGAGCCAGAGCCAG
>NZ_JAUOQU010000023.1:0-84046 GCF_030547195.1 Shewanella sp. 6_MG-2023
TAGTGGTGGGCGGGTATAACGGGCGGTGGTATTAAGGCTGTTGTGACCGAGCAAAGTTTGCACTGAGCGCAAATCTAGCCCTTGCTCTAACAGATGAGTGGCGTAGCTGTGACGCAGGTTATGTGGGCTGATGGACTTATAAATATTGCACTCACGGATAACCCGTTTTAAGGCTTTTTGAATGCCGCCTTTATCTATCAATGAATCAGGTTTGCCATCTTTTCCTGGAAAAATCAGCCGTGGGTGGCGATGCGTTTGCCAGTAATATCGCAGCGCTAACAGGGTACGTTGTGGCAAGGGAACCAGTCTGTCTTTACCACCTTTAGCATTGCGAATGTGCACCTGCATCATCTGTGAATCGATATCGCCAACCTGTAGTGAAATGGCTTCACCGAGGCGCAACCCCATACTGTATAAGGCGAGAAAACACACTTGATATCGCAGCTTATGGGTAAGGCTAATGACGATAGAAACTTCAGCAGGGGTAAGAATATCAGGCAGTCTTTGGACTTGTGGTGGCTTAACAATATTAAGCCACTCCCAGTGTTGATTAAGCACATGTCGATAGAAAAACTGTAGCCCATTACGGTCGAGTTTCACGGTGCTCCATGAATGTGAATCAATCAAACTGGAAAAGTAGCGCTTTAGGTCATTAGTTGAAAGGTTATCAGGACAAGTGTCGAAATAAGCACTAATACGCCTAACGGCGCGGCTGTAGGCATCGATGGTCGCAGGCCGCTTGCCTTGCAGTGTTAAGTTGGTAAGATGTTGTTCATAAAGGAAATCAAAGCGTTGTTGCTCGTGAGTGTTCATAGTGATACTCCTAGATAACTGCCAAGGTAGGCAGGGTCTAGTAAGTATTTAAGATGGGAGAATAAAGGTGAGCTTTTATCTTTTCTGCCGCACAGCGGCTTCGTTCAACAACGAAATTCATCCGCCTCACCAACATGCTGAAGAGGAGTATTTATACATTGTAGAAGGCTCGGGTATTTGGACGTTAAACGGCGTAGAAACACCTGCAAAAACTGGCGATGTATTGTATGTTTCCCCCTGGGACTTACACGGCATATTTAATACTGGCGATGTATCAATGAAGTTTTTTATTACTCGAGCAAGTAGTAAAGGCGTTAATGTCGAAAAACCTTAACCGGTGAAATAATAGTCAGCCTTAATGCAAAAAAAACCAGCAAATCTATTTTTAATAGTATTTTGCTGGTTTTATATTCTACTTAATGGAATTTTAATTAGAACTACAATTATTACTTAGCGTAGTTTTTCTGGTTAATATCCATTTCCGATTTCAAACCCATTGTTAAGCTTACACACATTGTCAGTAAGATAATGGTGAAAGGGAGTCCTGTGGATATAGCGCCCGCTTGAAGGGCTTGTATCGCTTCTGTACCACCAACATACAATAATACCGCTGCAATAGCGCCTTCTGTGGTTGCCCAAAAGATACGTTGTGGCACTGGTGCATCAATCTTACCACCGGATGTAATACTGTCTATGACCAGTGAAGCCGAGTCAGATGAAGTAATAAAGAACACCATGATCAATATGATTGAAAGAATCGAAATTATCGAAGTCATTGGCATTACGTCAAAAGCCTGAAATAACGCTAGCGTGATATCTGTTAGCCCATTGGCACCTAATTCACCGACTTGATTGATGATTTGATCAATAGCATTGCCGCCAAATGTTGCCATCCAAAAAATAGTAATCGCTGTTGGTATCAATAGTACGCCAAGTAGGAATTCTTTTACTGTTCTACCGCGAGAAATACGTGCAATAAACATCCCCACACATGGTGACCAAGATATCCACCACGCCCAGTAAAATACTGTCCAGCCATGCATCCAAGCTTCGTCTTCTCGACCATGTGGATTGCTTAATGGAATAATATTTTCAATATAGCCCATGATAGTAATCGGTAAATAGGTCAGAGTGACGGAAAAAGTCATTATTATGATAAATAACAATAAAGCAAAAGCTGCCAGTAAATTAATATTGCTGAGAACTTTAACGCCGCCGTGCATACCGCGAATCACTGAAAATATGGCTAATGAAGTAACAAATGCAACAATAATAAGTTGAGTTGAAATGCCATTACTGATCCAAAATACATGACTTATACCACTGGCAGCTTGTTGAGCGCCCAAGCCTAGTGATGTTGCTAAACCAAACAGAGTGGCAAGCACTGCCAATATATCAATGATATGACCAAACCAACCCCAAGTTCTATCACCTAAAATAGGGTAGAACGCAGAGCGCATAGACAGGGGTAAGCCTTTATTGAATGTGAAGAAGGCCATTGATAATGCTACTACCGCATATATTGCCCATGGGTGTAGACCCCAATGGAACATGGTAGCACCTAGAGAAGCTTTAATGGCTTCATCAGTAAATGGCTCGACACCACCGGGCGTTTCAAACCAACCAGTATAATGAGCTGCAGGTTCTGCTAAGCCCCAAAACATCAGCCCAATGCCCATTCCTGCTGCAAATAGCATCGCCATCCATGAAAATATGGAATATTCGGGTACTGCGTCATTGCCACCAAGGCGGATTTTTCTAAAGGGAGAAATAATTAAGGCGATACAAAATAGTAAGAAAAAGTTTGCAGACCACATGAAAAGCACATCAAAATTATTGATTATTTTCCATTTAACGCCATCGAGTGCTGCTTTTGCAGTGCTTGCATCGACTGAAAGTAATGCAATTAGAAAAACAGCGATTAAGCCTGCACTGATACCAAAAACAGGATTGTGGATATCAAAACCCCATTTCTGGATATTATCTTGTCCCACTTCGTAGTCAGTATTATTAATACTGTATTTGTCTTTTGATTGACTCATGTGCCCTCAACAACTCATTTTATAGTAACTATTTTTATTAAAGGTTAACAGATTTAGACCCTGAGTGATGAGTGTTTTTATAATAAAATTACCGCAAGTTACTGATGTTAATGGGTTGTTTGTTATATTGCCACCTTGGGTTTGTCTGTTTTTTTTTAGTAGTGCTGTAATTGTCAATATATCTAAACTGCGGAATAAAGTTCTGAATATTGTGTTTGATGCTTTTTTTATAAGCATTGTGGCTCTTTTTTTAAGTTTGCTTAAAGGTTGGTTTAATAAACTGAAAAATACAAAAATTCAAAAATAGATATAACCTCTATCCACTAGCGATAAATGTTGATGGCATTTATGCTTTGCTAATGGATTAAGGTATCAATGAAGGTAGGGCTAAAATGACAACTACAAGTGAGTCTTCAGAAAAAGCACCCGGCTTTTTAGGAAGAGCATTAGATGGTATTGAGCGAGTGGGTAATAAATTACCAGATCCTGCAATGCTATTCTTAATTTTGATGTTTGCAGTATGGGGAATTTCAGCTTTATTGTCTGGGGTAAGTTTTGAGGCAATTGATCCAAGAACCGATAGTCCAATCGTGGTTAATAATTTGCTTAGCGCTGAAGCATTAACGCACTTTTTAACCTCTATGGTGTCTACCTTTACCGCGTTTGCCCCATTAGGGGTGGTCCTTGTTGCCATGTTAGGTGTCGGCGTTGCAGAGCAATCGGGTTTTATCAATACCGCGCTGAAGCAAATGCTTAAAATCACTCCCGCTAAATTTTTAACACCAGCGGTTGTGTTAGTGGGGATTATTTCTCATACCGCAACAGATGCAGGTTACGTGGTGGTTATCCCACTTGCTGGGGTAATATTTTATACCGTAGGTCGTCATCCACTAGCGGGTATTGCCGCGGCATTTGCCGGTGTATCAGGTGGTTTCTGCGCCAACTTTATTCCTTCTGGTATCGACCCATTACTACAAAGCTTTACGCAGTCGGCGGCGCAAATTGTCGATCCTGATATTCAAGTCAACCCACTCAATAATTGGTTCTTTGCGGCTTCATCATGTATCCCAATTACCTTAACAATTTGGTATTTAACCGATAAAATTCTTGAGCCAAGACTTAATCGTAGCCATAAAGTAAAGCGTGAAGAAGTTGATTTACCAGCAATGGAAGAGGTTACTTCAAAAGAGTTAAACGCATTTAGAGTGGCATCGGCGGTGATGTTGGCCGCGATAGTTGGCTTTTTCTCATTAACTATTCCTGAAACATCAACCTTACGCGATGCTAGTGGTTCGTTAACCAGTTTTAGTGCGCCATTGATGCAATCAATTGTGCCGTTAATCTTTATCTTCTTTGTATTGCCAGGTTTGGTTTATGGCTTTATGACTGGCACCTTTAAAAGTTCAGCCGATGTGGTGCAGGCGATGTCAAAATCAATGAGTGGCATGGCGCACTATATTGTAATGGCGTTTTTCTGTGCCCAGTTTGTCGCTGCATTTTCAGCGTCAAACCTTGGTGCGTTAATTGCGGTAGAAGGCGCAGGCGGCTTAAAAGCCATGAACTTGCCTGCTGAAGTTACCGTTATTGGCATGGTAATTTTAGTTGGTTTCGTTAACCTATTCGTTGGTTCATCGTCGGCTAAATGGGCACTGATTGGGCCGGTACTGGTTCCTATGTTGATGCAGCTCAATATTAGCCCAGATTTATCCCAAGCCGCTTACCGAGTGGGCGATTCAAGCTCTAATATCATTACCCCATTGATGCCATACTTCCCGTTGGTGGTAGTTTACTGTCAACGTTATGTGAAAGGCATAGGCATTGGTACGTTAATTTCTATGATGCTGCCATTTAGCTTGGCATTGTTGTCTATTTGGAGCGCTTGGTTATTGATCTATTGGTCAATTGGTTTCCCATTAGGCCTTGGTGCAAGTTACACCTACGGTTAAGCCCTTAATGATTTAGGCCTACAGTCTACAATCGAATAAACTAAAAAGGACTGCATTTGCAGTCCTTTTGTATATTTGCACAGCGCTTACGCGTGCACACTCGTTGTTTGGGGACTTTGGTGTACTACCGCTACAGGCTGGTGTTGTTCGTCGATCTTTTTAATGCGTTTTAGTTCATTAAATACCATCGGCATCAGTAAAAGACATAAGCTTATATTGGAAAGAGGCACAGCCAGCCAAATACCATTGACCCCAATCATCAACGGCAAAAGCATCAAAAATGGAAGTTGGATCAGCATATTACTTATCGAAATGGTTAAGGATTTACGGCCTTGATTAACGGCCATAAAATACACTGTGGCCACAAAGATAATACCGTCCAAGATTAACGCAAACAGATGTAATCGAATTCCGATTAAAGCTTCAGCCATTAATGCGCCATCGCCATGACTGAACAGCTGCAGCACATTGCTAGGAAACAAGTTTAATACTACAACCAATAACAGTGCGAAAATACAAACGACTTTTGTCGCAAGAATCACCGTTGTTTTGATGTTGGCTATTTGTTTTTTGCCGTAATAATAACTTACCGGTGGCTGCATACCCCCAGCAATCCCTTCTGCTATGAGATAAAACATTGTGGCGATATAGCCGATAATCGCGAAGGCGGCGACATGCACAGCCGAGCCGTAAACCATGAATGAGTAGTTATGTAAGGCAATAATAAAGCTAAAATACATGAACATAAACAAACTGGATAAGCCCAATGCCATTATAGAACCCATAGTCTTAACCTTAATGACATTCAAAGAAAATTGTAATTTAGTATTCGATTTACTCGACATAAAATAACAGCCGCCAAATATCACGACTAAGGTTTGAGAAATCATGGTAGCCAACGCAGCACCATGCAAGCCCATTGGGTAAAGGACAATCAGCAGGTAATCCAATATGATATTTACACAGGCACCTAGCACCATAAGTTGTGTCGCGATAGCCGGGTTTTCATCATTACGAATTAACAGTGGTATTGCAGTAGCCGCGGTTGTAAAAAATGCGCCATAAACAAAAACGTCTATATAGGCCATTGCCATAGATAAGTTCTCACCTTCAGCTTTTTGTAATAACAATAAGTCTTTAGCAAAAAATTGAATGAACAGCGCAGCCATTATGCTAAAGCCAATGAGCAGGGCGATGGCATTATTTAAAATGCGTTTTGATTTTATAGGGTTATTCTCGCCACGGCTGATCGATAATAAGCTGCCTGCACCCATGCCTATCATCATGCCAACACCAATAATACCGCTGATAATTGGCCAAGCGAGGTTGATCCCAGCAAGCCCCTCGAAACCAATGTAATGGCCAACGAAGATACCGTCGATGATTTGATATAAGCCACTGACTAGCATTGCGCTAATCGATGGAATGGCATATTTCCAATAATGTTGCTTCACATTATTAGGGTTAACTTTTTGAGATATGATTAACGACATTTTTTTAAGGCTTGTTGAGAATGAAGCATCATTATCGCACCATATAAGATAGACTAAAGTTGGTTACTATCCGCTTAACGGATAGATTGTTAATGATTCAATTAAGAGTATGAATATGAATTGGTCTATAGAGCAATTACAAGCATTTGTTACTGCCGTGAATTTAGGTTCATTTTCTGCTGCTGCCCGTTCTTTAGGAAAAGCGCAGTCAAGGATAAGCAGTGCTATAGCTAACTTGGAAATTGATTTAGGTTTTAAATTATTTGATAGATCTGGGCGTTTACCTGTGCTGACAGAGCAGGGCGAACAAATGTATATTGAAGCCAATGCCGTTATAGCACAATGTGAGCGTTTAAACGCTAGAGCTATGTCGGTAATGACTGATGATGAATTGTCGCTAACAATCGCTATTGACGAAGCTGTACCTATCTCTATTTTCGAAGATTTCTTTGATAAAACCGCTCACCAATTTCCATTATTAAAACTGACTATCTTAAATGGAACCCGAGACGATATTGCACAGTGGGTTGAAATAGGAAAGGCTGATTTAGGTATTTTGTTCTTGGGTGAACAACTGAGTGACAGTTTAGAGTTCTTTACCATTGATAGTTTTCATCAATCTCTAATTGTTGCACCGAAACATCCGTTAGCGTCAATACCAGTGCCAAATATTTCACAGTTAAACATGTATAAACAATTTGTTATTTGTGACTTAGAAACCACAGGTAAACCTATTTCAGCTAATTGTTGGCACGTGGACAGCTATTATTATATTACTTCTCTCGTTGCCCGTGGTTTAGGTTGGGCCTTAGTACCGGAGCATATTGCCCATTCAGATTGGTATACAGGCGAGATAATTGAGTTAAGCTGTTATCACATATCGGATTCACTCACCATTGAAATGGGATTAGTGAAGCGACGGGATAAAGGTGCGGGACACATAATGAACTGGATGTTTGGTGAGGTGGAAAAAATGTTCATCGCAGCTAAAAAAGAAAGAATATAATTCAATTTTTATGTCTATCAAAGATGCTATTACTAAAAGTCAGGTCATGACTTAGCGTTAATTAGTGATATTACATAGTCACTAATAGATGTCTGCGTTGTTGAACGTAAATATTACTGGGTTCATCTGTGGTGAGATCTAAATCAATATTGCTATCGGGTACGCAGCAACATGGCAGGCATTCATCAGCTTCTAACTCAACAAGTGGCTCAGTGATATAGCTCACCTTACCACTAATGATTTTGGTTTTACAGGCACCACAAAAACCACGTCGACATTCAGAGAAGACGTTGACTTTTTTTATTTCTAATACTTCTAAAAGCGTGTGTTGCTGTTGATTAAACAGCAACACAGGTTCCCCATTTAAGCTAACAATGGGGGCTTTTTTTAAATGTCTATTATAGGTCAAAATCTAAAAACTCATCGCTATCAACAGCTGAATCAATTTGTCCTACTAAGTAAGAAGAGACTTCTACTTCTTGTGGGGCAACTTGTACCGCATCACTTTCAAGCCAGTTTTTCATCCAAGGAAGTGGATTAGTTTGCTCAGCATAAGGCTGTTTTAAATTAACCGCTTTCATGCGCTGGTTAGTAATATATTCAACGTACTGACATAAAATCTGTTCATTTAAGCCAATCATTGAACCGTCTTTAAATAAGTACTGTGCCCACTGCTTTTCTTGTTCTGCAGCTTTATAAAAGATGTCATAGGCTTCTTGCTCACATTCAGCCGCAATTTCACCCATTTCAGGATCGTCTTTTCCACCTTGCATAATATTTAAAATATGCTGAGTACTATTAAGGTGTAATGCTTCATCACGGGCAATCAAACGAATAATTTTTGCATTGCCTTCCATTAAGTTACGTTCAGCAAAAGCAAATGAACATGCAAAGCTAACATAAAAACGAATTGCTTCTAATGCGTTGACTGACATCATGCATAAATACAATGATTTTTTAAGAATACGGCTATTAACGGTAATTTCTTTACCGTTGATGAGGTGCGTGCCTTGTCCGTGTAGATTCATCACTTGGGTTAATTCAATCAAGTCATCATAATATTGAGCGATATCACCGGCCCGTTTTAAGATTTCTTGGTTGACGACGATGTCATCAAAAACTACTGAAGGATCATTAACAATATTACGAATAATATGGGTATATGAACGAGAGTGAATAGTTTCAGAGAAAGACCAAGTTTCAATCCAAGTTTCAAGCTCAGGTAACGACACTAATGGCAATAATGCTACGTTTGGTGAGCGGCCTTGAATTGAATCAAGTAAGGTTTGGTATTTGAGGTTTGAGATAAAAATATGCTTTTCATGCTCAGGTAAACTTTGATAATCGATTTTATCTTTACTTACATCTACTTCTTCCGGACGCCAGAAAAAGGATAATTGTTTTTCAATTAACTTTTCGAACACTTCATATTTTTGTTGATCGTAACGTGCAACGTTAACGGGTTGTCCCATGAACATAGGTTCATACATTGGGTTGTTCGGAGTTTGACAGAAAGTAGAGTAAGCCATTTTTATATCCCAAAAAAGCGGGGAAAACTCCCCGCGTTGATATGCTAATTAGTGATTAAATCTTACAAGCGCCGCTTGCACAACCATCGTCTTCTTTTTCAACGACAGTGATGTCATCAAACTGATCCGATGCACCATCACGGGTGTTGTGATAGTAAAGGGTCTTAACCCCAAGCTTATAAGCGGTGAGCAAATCTTTCAGTAAGGTTTGCATAGGCACTTTTTGATTATCAAATCGTGTCGGGTCGTAATTGGTATTTGATGAGATTGCTTGGTCCACAAACTTCTGCATCAAACCGACTAACTGTAAGTAACCCTCATTATTTGGCATATTCCAAAGTAATTCATACTTATCTTTAAGTTCATCAAAGTCAGGTACAACTTGCTTTAATTGACCATCTTTACTGGCTTTAACACTGATCAGGCCACGTGGTGGTTCAATGCCATTGGTTGCATTAGAAATTTGCGATGATGTTTCAGACGGCATTAATGCCGAAAGAGTGGAGTTACGCAGGCCGTGCTGTTTAATATCGGCACGTAAACCTTCCCAATCCATGTGTAATGGCTCGTCACAAATTTTATCCAAGTCACGTTTATAGGTATCAATGGGTAAAATACCTTGAGCGTACGTTGTTTCATTGAACAAAGGACATGCGCCTTGCTCTTTTGCTAAATTGTTTGATGCTTTCAATAAGTAAAATTGAATTGCTTCAAAGGTTTTATGGGTCAAGTTATTACCTGAGCCATCAGAATATTTCATGCCATTCTTAGCAAGGTAATTAGCGAAGTTAATCACACCTATGCCTAGAGTACGACGATTCATAGAACCAAGTTGCGCTGAAATGATTGGGTAATCTTGATAATCAAGCAAGTTATCTAATGCACGTACTGCTAAGTCAGCTAATGGTTCTAGCTCTGATAAATCTTTGATAGCACCAAGGTTTAATGCTGATAATGTACAAAGGGCAATCTCACCATTTGGATCATCAATATTCTTCAACGGTTTAGTTGGCAAGGCGATTTCTAAACAAAGGTTTGATTGCTTAATTGGCGCAACTTGCGGATCAAATGGGCTGTGAGTATTGCAGTGATCAACATTTTGAATGTAGATTCGGCCTGTTGATGCACGCTCTTGCATCATCAATGAAAATAATTCAACTGCTTTAATCTCTTTACGACGAATGCTTAAGTCAGCTTCATACTGAAGGTATAGACGTTCAAATTCGTCTTGATCAGCGAAGAAAGCGTCGTATAAACCTGGCACATCAGATGGGCTGAATAGGCTGATGTTTTGACCTTTGATTAAACGTTGGTACATCAATTTGTTTAGCTGTACACCGTAATCAAGATGGCGAACACGGTTGTCTTCAACACCACGGTTATTTTTAAGTACCAGTAACGATTCAACTTCTAAATGCCATAACGGGTAGAATAGGGTAGCTGCACCACCACGTACGCCGCCTTGAGAGCACGATTTAACCGCTGTTTGAAAGTATTTGTAAAATGGTAAGCAACCGGTATGGAATGCTTCACCACCGCGAATAGGGCTACCTAATGCACGGATACGACCGGCATTGATCCCAATACCTGCGCGTTGACTAACGTATTTTACAATTGAAGATGCGGTCGCATTGATAGAGTCAAGGCTGTCGTCACATTCAATTAATACACATGAGCTAAATTGACGTGTCGGAGTACGTACACCTGCCATAATTGGGGTTGGTAAAGAAATCTTAAATGTTGAAGCCGCGTCATAAAAACGTTTGATGTAATCTAAACGGGTGTCTTTTGGGTAACGCGCAAATAAACAAGCTGCCACTAAAATATACAGGAACTGAGCACTTTCATAAATTTCGTTAGTGACGCGGTTTTGAACTAGGTATTTGCCTTCAAGCTGTTTAACTGCAGCATAAGAAAAGTTCATATCGCGCCAGTGGTCAATATAACCATCTAAAATGGTTAATTCTTCTGACGTGTAATCTTCTAAAATATGCTTATCGTATTTGCCAAGTTCAACCAAGCGAGTGACTTGATCAACTAACTTCGGTGGCTCAAATTGGCCAAAAGCTTTTTTACGTAAATGAAAAACAGCAAGTCTTGCAGCGAGGAATTGATAATCAGGCGCTTCTGGTGAGATTAAGTCTGCTGCTGCTTTAATAATGGTTTCGTGGATTGCTTCAGTTGGAATACCGTCAAAGAATTGTAGATGAGAACGTAATTCAACTTCTGAGACTGAAACGTTTTTCAATCCTTTAGCTGCCCACTCGATAACGCGATGAATTTTGTCTAAATCGATTGTTTCGCGTTCGCCACTGCGTTTTGTGACTGTCATATTGCTGTTCATTAAAAAAGCCTTGATTGTAAAATAGTTTGCGTGATTTAAATTTTGGATCTTTTTTAATCGTCTCGTTTACGATCGCCATTAAATCACAATACGGTCCCTTGTAAGTTGATCATCCATAAGCACTAACAACGTAATATATCCAAGAAATACGAGTGTTATTTGAAGACCCAAAGCAGAAAAAGCCTTGTGTCTTGTTCTGATGTCACACACAAGATATGGTGTTTAATTAAAACTTACATACAAGATAGTGAGGTTTGGGGCGATTTGCAAGCAGCAATTTAGTGAATAAGTTGTGGATATCTTATGTATAGTGGCCAATGTTAGTGAAGGCTAACCTGCTAGGTCAAAATACACGATATTTTGTTGGTTAAGATTAATATTTAGCCGAAAAAAAACGTGAGCTCGATCGCTACAATATTCGGCGATCGATTGTTTTGTTAACAAAATTATTTGCTATTTATATTTAAGATTTGTTAAGGAAAGCCTGATGTAAGTCGGCAACCTTGCTGAACTGAAAATCACTCGGCCATTCATTGGGTTTATCTTGCTCTGACAAATAACCCCATAATGCGATAGCGCCTTTCATCCCAGCATTACGGGCGGCAATTAAATCCCTTTCAGCATCACCTATATATAGGATGTCCTGTGGCAGGCAATTAATTTGCTGGGCAGCAAGTAACATTGGCGCGGTATGTGGTTTGGAGTGCTGGGTGGAGTCACCACTGATAATCGCAGTGAGTTTGTGCTCGATGTTTAAGGCCTTAACCAATGGCCGAGTAAAACGGGCTTGTTTATTAGTAACAACACCATAAGGGATGTCACGTTGCTCTAATAACAACAGAAAATCATCAAAACCGCTAAATAATGATGCTTTTTCACCATTGACCCGTTGGTAATGCACTAACAAAGCTTGCTGAACTTCGATTTGTAACTCATGGGAAAGCTCAGGTATACCGGCTTTTACAAGCGCCAAACTACCATGGGAGGCAGCATAGCGTAAGTTATCAATACTTTTACTAGCGATACCGCGCTCTTGCAAACTTAAATTTAATGCATGGACAAGATCTGGGGCTGTATCAGCTAATGTACCGTCTAAATCAAAGAGTACACCTTTAATCTTGTTCATAGTTATCCTAAGCGTGCTGAAGTTATTAGCGATTACTTAATCCGATTATGAATTAAGTGAAGGATTAAAGTAGTAATGTCACTGATTCACTGCAGTATTACTACTTTAATATTGTTCTACTATTTATGGCTGGCTATTAAAGATGACGATGTGATACTAATCAGCTTTTTGGGTGGCGATCATATAATTAACGTCAACTTTATTCGTGTACTTATATACACCCGTTAAAGGGTTAAAGCTTATCCCAAGAGCATCACGGCAATGAAGCTCTGTTTGGTCAACCAAATTGATTAACTCAGACGGTTTAATGAACTTACTGTGGTCATGCGTGCCAACTGGCAGCATCTTTAAAACATATTCAGCGCCAACAATTGCTTGAATATATGACATCAGGTTACGGTTAATGGTTGAAAAGAACACATAACCGTTAGGTTTAATCATATCGCAGCATGCTTTAATCACTGATAATGGGTCAGGGACGTGCTCTAACATCTCCATGCATGTGACCACATCATAATAGCCTTGATGTTGCTGTGCATGTTCTTCTGCGGTCATGGTTTGATATTGGATATCGATGCCAGTTTCTAATGCATGCAGTTTAGCCACTTCAATTTGCGCTTCACCCATGTCTAAACCTGTTACATTGGCACCAATTTTAGCCATGCTTTCTGACAAAATACCACCACCACAACCGATATCTAATACTTGCTTACCAAAAATACCACCACTGGTTTGATCGATATAATTAAGGCGTAATGGGTTAAGTTGATGCAAAGGCTTGAAACTGCCATTAGGATCCCACCAAGACTGGGCCATTTGGGCAAATTTTTCTATTTCTTGATGATCTACATTTTGCGGCGTGGTTTGTTCTTGGTTAGACATGTCGAGAACCCATTAATTATTAGTATTTATTGCAGGTATTATAACCATTGGATTGAATAAACATAGTGAGATGAAGCAAGATTTCACTTTGGTTGACGGAATATTGCTCAATGTCTGCCCATAAAAACGACATCAGTTTTTTATGGGGCAATTTATCAAAATGAAATACGCAAATAATGTAATAGAGATTGTTGAATTTAAAGATTTTTTGACAGCTTTTATCCTCGCGTTAATATTTCCTTGTTCTAGGGTCTAGCCTCTTTAAATATCTGTGTTAGAATGCCAAATCACGTTTTTGAGCTACACAATAAAATGGAATAATTATTGTGCGCTAATTTTAGGGGAACGAGCAGTTTATGACTGATCTGGCATCATCAATTTCGCCAATTAACATCGAAGACGAACTAAAGAATTCATATTTAGATTATGCAATGAGTGTAATCGTAGGTCGTGCATTACCTGACGTTCGTGATGGGTTAAAACCTGTTCACCGTCGTGTGTTATTTGCCATGAACGAGTTGAAAAACGACTTCAATAAGCCTTATAAAAAATCAGCTCGTGTTGTTGGTGACGTAATTGGTAAATATCACCCACATGGTGACACGGCCGTGTACGATACGATTGTTCGTATGGCACAACCATTCTCAATGCGTTACACGCTCGTTGACGGCCAAGGTAACTTTGGTTCTGTTGATGGCGATTCAGCAGCGGCGATGCGTTATACCGAAATTCGTATGCGTAAGTTGGCACATTCTTTATTAGCTGACTTAGAAAAAGAAACCGTAGATTTTGTACCTAACTATGATGGTACTGAATTTATCCCAGCGGTTTTACCTACTCGTGTACCAACATTATTAATTAATGGTTCGTCTGGTATTGCGGTTGGTATGGCAACAAATATCCCGCCACATAACATTTCAGAAGTGATTAAAGGCTGTTTAGCATTAATTGAAGAACCTGAGTTATCTATTGAGCAATTAATGGATTACATCCCAGGTCCTGATTTCCCGACAGCAGCCAGCATTAATGGTCGTAAAGGAATCATTGACGCGTATAAGACCGGTCGTGGCCGTGCGATTATGCGCTCAAAAGCTGAAATTGAAGACAATAATGGCCGTGAGCGTATTATTGTTACTGAAATCCCATATCAGGTTAACAAAGCCCGCTTGATCGAAAAGATTGCTGAGCTTGTTAAAGATAAAAAGATTGAAGGTATTACTGGTCTACGTGATGAATCTGATAAAGACGGTATGCGCATCGTTATCGAGATCAAACGTGGCGAAGTCGGTGAAGTTGTTTTAAACAACTTATATGCGCAAACTCAAATGCAATGTTCTTTTGGTATTAACATGGTGGCATTGACCAATGGTCAGCCTAAACTGTTTAACCTGAAAGAAATGCTAGAGTGCTTCATTCTTCACCGTCGTGAAGTGGTGACGCGCCGTACTGTATTTGAATTACGTAAAGCCCGTGAACGTGCTCATATTCTTGAAGCATTGGCTATTGCATTAGCTAACATCGATCCAATCATTGCACTAATTAAAGAATCGCCAACCCCTGCGGAAGCGAAAGTAAAATTAGTGGCACAAGGTTGGGATCTTGGTAACGTTCAAGGCATGCTTGAAAAAGCCGGTGATGATGCTGCTCGACCTGAATGGTTAGAGCCAGAGTATGGTATCCGTGAAGGCAAGTACTTCCTGACTGAGCAACAAGCACAAGCTATTCTTGAGCTACGTTTACATCGCCTAACAGGTTTAGAGCACGAGAAGATTCTTTCAGAATACGAAGAGTTACTTGAGTTCATTGCAAGCTTATTATTCATTCTTCGTAGTCCTGAGCGCTTGATGGAAGTGATCAAAGAAGAATTAGAAGAAATGCTTGAGCAATACGGCGACCCACGTCGTACTGTTATTAACCAAAACGAAGTTGATATGAGTCTAGAAGACTTAATCAATGAAGAAGATGTAGTCGTAACACTTTCTCATATGGGTTACGCCAAGTACCAACCGTTAACTGACTATCAAGCTCAGCGCCGCGGTGGTAAAGGTAAAGCTGCTACTAAAGTAAAAGATGAAGATTTCGTCGAAAAACTATTAGTTGCCAATACCCATGATACGATTTTATGTTTCTCTGATTTTGGTAAAATGTATTGGTTGAAAGTTTATCAACTACCACTGGCAAGCCGTACCGCTCGTGGTCGCCCAATCATTAACTTATTACCATTGTCAGATGGTGAGCGTATTACTGCAATTCTACCTGTTCGTGAATATGCAGATGACAAATATATTGTTATGGCTACCGCTCACGGCACCGTGAAGAAAACCGCATTAACGGCTTACAGTAACCCACGTGCGAACGGTATTATTGCCGTTAACCTTAAAGACGACGATCAACTAATTGGTGTTGATATTACTGACGGTAGCAACGACATCATGTTGTTCTCAAACGAAGGTAAAGTGGTTCGCTTTAACGAAAAAGTACGTGATTCAGAAACCGGTGAAGTGAAGAAAGATCCTGAAACTGGTGAAGACATGATTGCGATTCGTCCAATGGGCCGTACAGCAACAGGTGTTCGTGGTATCAAACTTGAAGATGGTCAGAAAGTTGTTTCGATGATCATTCCGAAAGTAGAAGGTGATATTCTAACTGTCACTGAAAACGGTTATGGTAAACGTACTGATTTAGCTGAATATCCAGCTAAGAGCCGTGGCACTAAAGGTGTGGTTTCAATCAAAGTAAGTGAACGTAATGGTGCTGTAGTAGGCGCAGTTCAAGTTACTGAAACTGACGAAATCATGCTAATTAGTGATAAAGGCACCTTGGTTCGTACACCATCTGCTGGCGTGTCGTTGATTGGTCGTAACACCCAAGGCGTAACGATTATCCGCACTGCAGAAGATGAGAAAGTCGTTGGCTTGCAGCGTATCGAAGAAATTCAAATGGATGAATCTGAACTTGATGCTGAAGCAGAAGGTCAAACAGTAGAAGGCGAAGTAGTTGCAACTACTTCTGATGCTGAAAACCCTGCAACAGATACACCTGCACAAGATGACGAATAAGTTATTCTAGTGACAAAAAAGGATGCCAATTGGCATCCTTTTTTATTGCTTGTCATTTATAGATGATAATGACGTCCGAATTAGTTTTGCTGTTTAAATACATCATGCCAAAAAGCAGAACTCAATTTAGCAATAACTCTCGACTCACCATTCAATAGCATTACCATGCCGATATTCAGCTCGGGAGAATAGGAAATTTCAGCAACATAACCCGCTACCCAACCAGCGTGATAAATTAATGGCCGGCCTTCAAACTCATATACCCGCCATCCTTTGCCGTAATAAGCATTATCAAGGTAGGTACGCCAATCTCGGCGGCGAAGCTCCTTGGTTGTTTTAACGCCTGGCGTCGTCACATCATTAATCACAGCGCTTGAAAGTACAGCAGGTTTCTCGCCTAAGTTGGCGATTAACCACTTGGACATATCAGTAATGCTCGCATTGACGCCTGCCGCTGGAGCCAGTTCATAGTAGTTTGGTTTTACTGATACTTTTTTAAAGCCTGATTTAGTCTTAATGTGTGGCTCTGCGCGATTTTTTTCCGCCATAAATGCTGTATAGCCTGTTGAGGCGTTATTCATCTCTAGTGGCTTAAAGATGCGTTTTTCAATGTAGTTCTCGTAGCTTAGGCCACTTTTTTGCTCAATGGCAGATTCGATAAATGAAAAGGCTACATTCTGGTAGCTATAGCAAACGCCAGGCCTGCACATTGGGGTTATTTCTGAAAACTTATTTAGAATTTTATCCTTGCTTACATTGGCATTGACTAAGTTATCGTAGCTATTTGGCATTAAGCCTGTGCTTTGACCGATAATATGGCCTAGGTTAATTTTCTGACTGGCTTTAGGATCAGCTAATACAAAGCTTGGAAGATAAGCATTTATCGGTTGTTGCCAGTCAAGTTTATTTTCCTGGACTAACATACTGGCCAGAGTACCTGCAAAGGTTTTAGATACAGATGCAAGTCGAAACACCGTATTGGCATTTACATTTAAAGCGCTACCTTTGCTGCGTTTACCGTAATAACTGAGCTTTAGAATCTTGTCGCCTTCGACAATAACAAACGCACCGCCCGGGACTTTGTTCTTTTTAAGTTGCTGATGAAATTTTTGCTTAAATTTATCAGATACGCCGTTATAAATTGAAGCATGTGTTGGCTTACTGACAAGGACAGTGCTTATTGCTAAAGAAAGCGTGCCTACGATAAAAGCCGATTTTGAAAACATGTAAATATCCATGACCGCGTTACGGTATTTATTATTCTAGTTAACACTGACACAAGGCCAATCTCCAAAGAGACTATAACCTAATGCTTTAGTATGACTATTGTTGTGTAATTTTTCTCACTTTACTAGTGATAAATAGCACTTAGTTTTTAAAATAGCGTTGTCGTTTATTGTCATTAACTAGCAATAAAGCTCGACAGAATCAGCATTGATGATTAATTTTCATTTTAGCTGCCAAACAGTTGCGATATACTGCTGAGAATTCGATACATTATGAATGTGTTAACTAAAAACGATATAAGGACAATGCTGTGAGCGCTATTTATAATTTCTGTGCTGGACCTGCCATGTTACCTCAAGCTGTGATGCAAAAAGCGCAGCAAGAATTAATTAACTGGAATGGCTTGGGTGTGTCCGTAATGGAAATTAGTCATCGTAGTAAAGAGTTTATGGCGTTAACCCAACATGCCGAGAAAACCTTACGTACCTTGATGGATATTCCAAAAAACTATCACGTTTTGTTTATGCATGGCGGCGGACGAGGTCAATTTACCAATGTTGTTAATAATTTCTTAGGTGACAACGGTAAAGCCTTGTATTTAGTTAATGGCCAATGGTCAACGGCTGCGGTAAAAGAAGCGATAAAACTGGTTGGTGAAAACAACATTGATCAAGTCAATATCATTGAAAATATCGATGGTTTAAATCAGGTGGTGCTGCCTGACTTTAGCGCGCATTGTGACGATTATCGTTATTTGCACTTTTGCGCCAATGAAACCGTTGATGGCATCGAAATTTTTGATGAAATTGAGTGTCCTTGGCCAGTCGTGGTTGATTTGTCTTCAACCATTATGTCGCGAAAAATCGATGTCAGTAAGTATGGTTTGATTTACGCTGGCGCTCAAAAAAATATCGGCCCTTCAGGCTTGTCTATCGTGATTGTCAGAGATGATATGTTGCAGCTACCCAGTTTGCCGCAGTCATCGATTATGGATTACCGTATCGCACAAGCCAATGACTCGATGTTCAATACGCCACCCACGTTCGCCTGGTACTTAGCTGCCGAAGTGTTTGACTGGTTAACAACAGTAGGCGGCGTAGCTGCAATGGAAGCATTAAATCAGCAAAAAGCGCAAATGCTGTATGACTGTATTGATAACAACCCGTTTTATACCAACGGTGTTTGTAAGCAAAACCGTTCACGGATGAATGTGACATTCCAATTAAGCGATAGTAGCTTAGATAGTGAGTTTTTAGCCCAAGCTGAGCAAGCAGGCTTGGTCGCCTTAAAAGGTCATAGAGTAGTAGGCGGCATGCGTGCCAGTATTTACAATGCTATGCCGTTAGCGGGTGTGCAGGCGCTGGTTGACTTTATGCAAGCTTTTGCTAAGCAGCATAGCTAAAGCGATACCAAGTTACATTGTTGAGCTTTAGTTCTACAGAATAAAAAGCGAATAATGAGCAGTCATTATTCGCTTTTTTAACGCAATTATTGGCTTACAACCTGATAGTTAAAGAATTATTGCGATTGATTTTGCAAGGTAATCAACATTTGTTTCGCTTATACCCGCAATACTCATACGGCTTGAGCCGACCATATAAATGCTATGTTCTTTTTTAAGGGTTTCAACTTGCTCAGCATTAATCCCTAAGAAAGAGAACATGCCTTTTTGGTTAGCAATAAAGCTGAAATCTTGTTTAACCCCTTGTTCTATTAATTTGTTGACCAACATTTGTCGATTGCCATTAATGCGGTTGCGCATAACGGTTAACTCATCTAACCATTGCTGCTTTAATTGTGCGTCACCTAAAATGGTTTCAACAAGGGCAGCGCCATGAGCTGGCGGCATTGAGTAAATACAACGCACTACATACAAGAGTACAGAAAAAGCAATATTCGCCTTAGTGCTATCTTTAGCCATAATGCTACAAGCACCAATTCGTTCACGGTATAAACCAAAGTTTTTAGAACATGAACTACATAAGATCATTTCTTCAACTTGAGCGGCCATTTGACGAACGCCGTAAGCATCTTCATCAACGCCATCACCAAACCCTTGATATGCCATATCAATTAATGGGGTAAAACCTTGCTTAGCGGTAATGCTGATGACTTCATCCCACTGGGCATTGGTTAAATCCATGCCGCTTGGGTTATGACAACATGCATGTAGTAGTACCACATCGTTACTACCGATCTTATTTAATGCCGCTTTCATTTCATCAAATTTTAGAGTTTTCGCATCGTAATCATAATATGGGTAAGTTTTTACAGTGATGCCTGCGGCTTCAAATAAGCCAGTATGGTTAGCCCAGGTTGGATCGCTCACCCATAACACGGCATTAGGATTACAGCTTTTAATAAATTCAGCAGCAACGCGCAGGGCACCTGTGCCACCAGGCGTTGATACCGTTCGGATACGGTCAGCAATTAATGCACTGTGAGCTTCGCCAAATGCTAGTTCTGTCATCAAAGTATTAAACTGAGGAGAACCAGTAGGGCCAATATAAACCTTAGTCGTTTCAGACTCAGTGCGCAGTCGCTCTGCTGTCTTTACACAATCAAGAATAGGCGTATTGCCGATTGGGTCTTTGTAAACACCAACCCCGAGGTCAATCTTCTGTGGGTGAGTGTCTTGGCGGTACTGAGTAAGTAAACCAAGAATGGGATCTGCAGGCATTGCAGTTAACGCGTTAAACATGGCCATTGACCTTATAGTATTAAAAATAAAAGTAGGGTTTTGTTTAGCATAACGTGGTTTAAATACTGATTGAAATGGCTATTTCTAGAAACTACCTAAAATAAAGATTTTACTTAGTTTAAAGTTTACACTTTTACCAAAAAAGTCATTTATTTGCTTAATGAAGTTGGCTGTTTGGGTCATATAAATGGCCGAGTTGCGCTTTTTTTACGCAAATAATTCAAGTTCAGCGTAAAACTGTCATTTAATTTCAGTTATCCCTTGAATCATTGGCTGCAATCAGTAAATTTGTATTCAAGAATAATTTATTAAGTTTATACCATCTAATTCGTATAGATAAATTGACAAAGACGTCATTTTCTCTTTAGCCCATACACATTTATTCTTCCGTAGCAGGGAGAAGACATTTAAGAAGAACTTGTAATGAAACAATTGCGTCTTGATCCGATCCAAAAAGTAAATGGCGTTGTCAATATTCCTGGCTCTAAGAGTATTTCGAATAGAGCGCTGTTATTAGCAACCTTAGCCAAAGGCAGAACCACGCTAACAAATCTGCTTGATTCAGATGATATTCGCTATATGTTGGCATCATTAAAGCAATTAGGCGTTGATTACCAATTATCTGAAAATAACACCGTATGTGAGCTACAAGGCTTAGGTAAGCCTATTACGGCGGAACAAGCGCAAAGCTTATTTTTAGGTAATGCGGGGACAGCAATGCGGCCTTTATGCGCGGCATTGACACTGGGCAGTGGCGAGTTCACCTTAACGGGCGAACCACGTATGGAAGAGCGTCCTATTGGCGATCTTGTTGATGCACTACGTCAACTCGGTGCTGAAGTGAGCTATCTTAAAAATGATGGTTTTCCACCGCTGACGATTAATGCCAATGGTTTAAATGGCGGTGATGTTGAGATAGCGGGGGATTTATCCAGTCAGTTCCTCACAGCTTTGTTAATGGTAGCGCCATTAACCAAAGACACGGTTAATATCACCATTAAAGGTGAGTTAGTGTCTAAACCATATATTGATATCACTATCGCACTAATGGCCCGTTTTGGTGTTGAAGTGATCAATCATGACTACCGCCGTTTTGAAATACCTACAGGTCAGAAATATGTTTCCCCAGGTAAAGTGCTAGTTGAAGGCGATGCATCCTCTGCTTCATACTTTCTTGCTGCTGGCGCAATTCAAGGCGGTGAAGTCAAAGTGACCGGTGTCGGTAAACTCAGTATTCAAGGCGATGTTAAATTTGCTGATGTACTCGAAAAAATGGGCGCAGACATCGAGTGGGGCGACGATTTTATTATCGCGCGCCAAGCAAAATTAACCGCGGTTGATTTAGACATGAATCACATTCCAGATGCGGCAATGACCATTGCAACTGCGGCATTATTTGCCGAAGGCACCACACGTATCACAAACATTTACAACTGGCGCATTAAAGAAACCGATCGTCTTGCAGCAATGGCCACTGAATTACGTAAAGTCGGTGCAACCGTTGACGAGGGTCATGACTATATTACCGTTACGCCACCAGCTGTTTTAAATACAGCAGCAATTGACACTTACAACGATCACCGAATGGCGATGTGTTTTTCAATGCTGGCTTTTGCTGATTGCGGTATTACCATTAATGATCCAGATTGCACCTCTAAAACCTTCCCAGCCTATTTTACTGAATTTGCACGTATCGGTGAGTAAAGCGCTTGGTTTAAGTCTTAAATATGACGGCAGTCAATATACTGCCGTCATTTGATCTTGATTGAATATCGTAAATTTTCTCCAGTATTTTGCTGTAAATTGTTGTACAATGCCGCCCGCTCATTTTGATGAACCTTTTTATATTCATGGAAGATTGTTTTTTTCGGAGGAATTTATGTCTGAACGTGCTCCAGTAGTCACAATCGACGGACCAAGCGGTGCAGGAAAAGGGACCATATGCCAACTCGTCGCTGAGCGACTTGAATGGCACTTACTAGATAGCGGCGCTATCTATCGTGTTTTAGCCCTTGCAGCCATTCATCACGATGTTGAATTAGAAAATGAAGAGGCGATCACCTTACTTGCTTCTCATTTAGACGTGCAGTTCTTAGCGGGCAGTGACCTTGTAAAAGTCATTTTAGAAGGTGAAGACGTTTCAACCAGTATTCGAACTCAAGAATGTGGTAATGCAGCATCTAAAATCGCTGCTTTACCTCGCGTAAGAGAAGCATTACTGAGACGACAACGCGCTTTTTGTACTGAACCGGGTTTAGTCGCCGATGGGCGTGACATGGGAACAGTGGTTTTTCCTAACGCACCCGCAAAAATATTCCTAACTGCATCCGCAGAGGAAAGGGCGCAGCGACGCTATAAACAGTTGCAGGACAAAGGCTTCGATGTTAATATCGATCGCCTTTTATCTGAAATCATTGAGCGTGATGAGCGCGATATTAATCGCTCTGTCTCACCTTTAGTGCCTGCAGATGACGCGCTAGTTATTGATACTAGTGGCATAGGTATTAATGAAGTGCTTGAGCTTGTGCTTGAACACATCAATAAAAACTTAAGGTAATTTCTTAATTCTGAGAATTTATCAAACAACATTTATATCACGGAAGATGTAAATCAATTAATTGACTCCACATCTAGGATGGATGGTGGTTTATAAAAGAAAGTAATCATAAAATGACTGAATCTTTTGCTGATCTATTTGAACAATCCCTAAATGAACTTGAGTTCCGTCCTGGTTCTATCGTACGTGGCGTAGTAGTACGCATCGAAAACGGTACTGTACTTGTTGACGCTGGTCTTAAGTCTGAAAGCCCTATCTCTGCTGACGAATTCAAAAACGCTCAAGGTGTTTTAGAAATCGCTGTTGGCGATGAAGTTGATGTTGCACTTGACTCTGTTGAAGACGGTTTCGGTGAAACTCAATTATCTCGTGAAAAAGCTAAGCGTCACGAAGCTTGGATTGTTCTAGAAAAAGCGTATGAAGATGCTGAAACTGTAATCGGTATCATCAATGGTAAAGTTAAAGGTGGTTTCACTGTTGAATTAAACGGTATCCGTGCCTTCTTACCAGGTTCTCTAGTAGACGTTCGCCCAGTTCGCGATACTGCTCACCTAGAGTACAAAGAATTAGAATTCAAAGTTATCAAACTTGACCAGAAGCGTAACAACGTTGTTGTTTCACGTCGTGCTGTTATCGAATCAGAAAGCAGTGCCGAGCGTGATGCTCTTCTTGAGAACCTTCAAGAAGGTCAAGCAGTTAAAGGTATCGTTAAGAACCTTACTGACTACGGTGCATTCGTAGACTTAGGTGGCGTTGACGGTCTTCTACATATCACTGATATGGCTTGGAAGCGCGTTAAGCACCCATCTGAAATCGTTAATGTTGGTGACGAAATCAACGTTAAAGTTCTTAAGTATGACCGTGAGCGTACACGCGTATCACTAGGTCTTAAGCAACTTGGCGAAGATCCATGGTTAGAAATCAGCAAGCGCTACCCAGAAAGCACACGCTTAACTGGTCGCGTAACTAACCTAACTGACTACGGTTGTTTCGTTGAAATCGAAGAAGGCGTTGAAGGTCTTGTTCACGTTTCTGAAATGGATTGGACTAATAAGAACATTCACCCATCTAAAGTTGTTAACTTAGGTGATGAAGTTGAAGTTCTAGTATTAGACATCGATGAAGAACGTCGTCGTATTTCTCTAGGTCTTAAGCAATGTAAGACTAATCCATGGGATGATTTCGCTACTCGTTTCAACAAGGGCGATAAAGTTTCTGGTAAGATCAAGTCTATCACTGACTTCGGTATCTTCATTGGTCTTGACGGTGGCATCGATGGTCTTGTTCACCTTTCTGACATTTCTTGGAACGGAACTGGCGAAGACGCTGTTTCTGAGTACAAGAAAGGCGACGAAATCCATGCAGTAGTACTTTCAGTTGATCCTGAGCGCGAGCGTATCAGCTTAGGCGTTAAGCAAACTGAAGACGATCCTTTCAATGCCTACTTGGCAGATAAGAAGAAAGGTACTATTGTAAATGGTGTAGTTACTGCTGTTGACGCTAAAGGCGTTACAATTGAACTAGCTGAAACTGTTGAAGGTTACCTTCGCGTTGCAGATATCTCTCGCGAGCGTATCGAAGACGCATCTACAGTATTCGCTGTAGGTGACAAAGTTGAATCTAAGTTCATGGGCGTAGATCGCAAGAATCGTTCTATCAGCTTATCTATCAAAGCGAAAGATGAAGCAGATGAGAAAGAAGCTATGGCAACTATTAACAAGCAAGAAGATGCTGTTATTAGTAATGCAATGGCTGAAGCGTTCAAGGCAGCTCGTAAGTAATATATCGCCTGTTGTTTGGGGAGTTCGCTCCCCATTAGGCGACTGTTTTGGCTTGATTATAGAGGGTAAAGGATGACTAAATCCGAACTGATCGAAAAGCTTGCCACTGGGCAGTCGCAGTTGTCGGCTAAAGAAGTGGAAAGTGCTATTAAAGAAATGTTGGAGCAAATGGCAACAACATTAGAAGGCGGGGATCGTATTGAAATCCGTGGCTTTGGTAGTTTTTCTCTTCATTATCGTGCACCACGTGTTGGTCGTAATCCAAAAACTGGAACCTCAGTTGACTTGGAAGGCAAATATGTACCGCACTTTAAGCCAGGCAAAGAACTGCGTGAACGTGTCGATGCGGTTAATGTTTAATTAACGCTTGATTAAAAAGCCTCCTTTTGGAGGCTTTTTTGTATCTATTGCACTGCAAAGCTGGTTACTTTAGCAAATATCTTGGATAATCAATTATATTGCGACGTTGAATGGAGACTCACGTGAAATCATTTATTGCCATTGTTATTGTTGGTTTATTCTTTGTCCTAGCTTTACTTTTTGGTGCTAAGAATGAACAAATTGTCACTGTAAGTTATTTTATTGCAGAAGGTCAGTATCGTTTACCCGTCGTACTCGCTATTGTTTTTTTCAGTGGTTTTGTCATAAGCTGGTTATTTGCTGCTTATTATATTTTAAAATTCAAAATCATATTAAGAAAAAACAAAAAGCAAATTGCCCAATTAACAGAGCAACTGTTAGAACAACAATCTCAACCAATGTCACAGGATACTGTAGCGTAATATGCTTGAAATCCTCTTTCTGTTATTACCTATCGCGGCCGGCTATGGCTGGTATATGGGTCGAAGAAGTATAAGACAGAATCAAAAACAACAAAGTAAAAAACTAAGCCGTGATTATTTTACAGGGCTTAATTTTTTGTTGTCTAATGAATCAGATAAAGCGGTTGATTTGTTCATTACCATGCTAGATGTTGACGATGAAACCATAGATACCCATTTATCTTTAGGTTCATTATTTAGAAAGCGCGGTGAAGTAGACCGCTCCATTAGAATACATCAAAACCTCATCGCTAGACCAAGCCTGACCACAGAGCAACGCGATATTGCCATGATGGAGTTAGGTAAAGACTATTTAGCCGCCGGCTTTTACGATAGAGCTGAAGAAATCTTTATTAATCTTGTTAGTCAAGATGATCACAGCGAAGAAGCTGAAACTGCATTAATATCAATTTATCAAGTCACTAAAGAATGGCAAAACGCCATTAATATTACTAAACGCCTAAGTCGCAAACGCCAGCAAGTTTTAAAACATGTAACCGCTCATTTTTATTGTCAACTCGCTGATGATGAATCTGGAAACGCTGAAAAAATCAAATATCTCCAACAAGCCATTAAATTAGATGATAAATGTGGCCGTGCCTGGTTAACGCTAGCGAAGATATATCTTGATGCTAACCAAGTAAGCCTATGTAAAAAAAGCTTAGTCGAGTTAAAACTTGCCGATATAGAGTTATTTGCTGATGCCATTGGTATTGCTAAGCAAGTCTACCGCGACAGTAACGATCTTGAAGGTTACCAAGCCTTGCTTCAGCAAGCTTTACAAGAAGGCGCTAGCGCGTCAGTAATTATTGCGTTAGCTCAGCATAAAATTCAGCAAGGCTTTAGTGAAAATGCCGAAAAAATGGTGCTCGATCATTTGTATCGACATCCAACAATGAAAGGTTTCCAACATTTAATGCAATTGCATATCAAGCAAGCTGAAGATGGCCAAGCGAAACAAAGTCTTTCAATGCTTGAAAAGTTAGTAGAACAACAAATTAAATTTCGTCCTAGTTATCGTTGTAGCTCATGCGGTTTCCCTGCACACAGCCTTTACTGGCATTGTCCATCATGTAAAGAGTGGGGAAGTATAAAACGCGTAAAAGGGCTAGATGGCGAATAACTGATTTTTTATATTACTGGAGTGAACATGGCAGATAAACCGATTGTAGTGGCCTTAGATTATGACAATAAAAATGAGGCGCTTGCTTTAATCGATAAACTTGATCCTACTATGTGTCGTTTAAAAGTAGGCAAAGAGATGTTTACTTTATTCGGCCCACAACTGGTTAAAGATATCCATGACCGTGATTTTGATTTATTTCTGGATTTAAAATTCCATGATATCCCTAACACTGTGGCTAAAGCGGTATCAGCAGCTGCCGATCTCGGTGTTTGGATGACCAATGTCCATGCAAGCGGCGGTTTAGCCATGATGCAAGCTGCTAAAACGGCATTAGGGAATTATGGTAAAGATGCGCCATTATTAATCGCCGTGACAGTGCTGACTTCTATGAGTGATGAAGACCTCGCGCTATTAGGGATCAATGTGCCAGCTTCAGAACATGTTAAACGCCTAGCAGCGTTAACACAGCAAGCAGGCCTAGATGGTGTAGTGTGCTCAGCTCAAGAAGCAACTATGCTAAAACAAACATTTGGCGGAGCCTTTAATTTAGTCACTCCCGGCATTCGCCCCGTTGGCGCTGATGTTGGTGATCAGCACCGTGTTATGACGCCACCAAAAGCAATTGCGGCTGGTTCAGATTATTTAGTAATCGGTAGACCCATTACTAAAGCGACAGATCCATTAGCGTCGTTACAGGCAATCGTTAACTCGCTTAAATAGCAGTTAATAGCGAACATTTTCGCCAGCACTAGCCTATAGCAGCGCAACTTTTAAACTGATTAATAACACACATGCAGGAGCATAAAATGTTTAATTATCAAGGAAAGAATGTCGTTGTTGTAGGTGGCACCAGTGGTATCAATTTAGGTATAGCGTGTGCTTTTGCTAAAGTGGGGGCCAATGTGGCTGTTGCCAGTCGTAACATGGATAAAGTCAATACTGCGCTAGCTTTACTGCAGCAAACCAATCCCAAAGGTAAGCATATTGGGGTCAGTTTTGATGTCAGAGATTCAGACGCAGTTGCATCTGGTTTCAATAGCATCGCTGATCAATATAACACTATTGATATACTCATCAGCGGCGCTGCGGGTAATTTCCCTTCAAGGGCAAAAGATCTCTCCGTTAATGGTTTTAAATCAGTGATGGATATTGATTTATTAGGTAGCTTTCAAGTCATTAAGCAAGCTTACCCTTTGTTGACTAAAGGCAATGCGAGCGTGATACAAATCTCTGCACCTCAGGCTTACGTGCCAATGGCTTTGCAAGTGCACGTATGCGCTGCTAAAGCCGGCGTTGATATGTTAACTCGCACTTTAGCAATGGAGTGGGGCGTTGAAGGGATACGGGTAAACTCGATTGTACCTGGCCCAATCGAAGAGACAGAAGGTTTTGATCGCTTAGCGCCCAGTAAAGCTTTAAAATCAATGATAGCAGACAGTGTGCCATTAAAGCGCAATGGTCAAAAACAAGATATTGCCAATGCAGCGTTATTTTTAGCTTCTGACATGGCCAGCTACATCACAGGCACCATTTTGCCCGTCGATGGCGGTTGGTCTTTAGGTGGCGCAGGCGCTGCAATGGATGCATTAGCAAAACATTTACCACAGTAATATGAACAATTTTTATAGGTGATTTAAATGGCAAACGCATTACAAGAGCAGCTGCTAAAAGCAGGACTTGCCAGTAAGCAAAAAGCGCGCGATGTGAAAACACAAAAGCGTAAACAAAAGAAAGCGAAAATTGATGATGGCAGTGCAGCGTTAAAGCAACAAATTGCCCAGCAAAAACTTGAACAAGCAGCGAAGGACAAAGCCTTAAACGAGCAGCGCTTTGCTGAAGCGTCAGAAAAAGGTCAGGTACGTGGTTTAATCACTGAATTTACTAAGTTTGCGATTAAAGCACCTGCAGGCGGCGAGATAAAATTTAACTTTACAGTTGAGAATAAAATTTTATCTGTTTATGTGGATGAAAAACTACAAGGCCAATTACAAACGGGTGTTGTTGGTATCGTGCGTTTTGAAGACAAAAGTTATATTGTGCCCCATAAACTTGCTGAACGAGTTAACTTGTTGGTACCTGAGTGGTGTGGGTATTTATGGCAAGAATCTGCTGATAATCAAGTTGAACAGGCCAGTGAAGAAAACGATCCTTATGCTGATTACGCTATTCCTGATGATTTAATGTGGTAAGGTTTTTTAACCCAAGCTAATGCTTGGGATAAAACAGACATAAATGCCTCATGAAGAGGCATTTTTTATTGCAGATATTTACATAGCTGTAGAATAAATTTTGAGGTGATGTTTGTTAAAAACAGCCCGCTATTTTCGAAATGGAGCCGATTACCGCTCTGGTGAACAAGCTAATTTTATTGATATCAAACAGTGTTTTGGCCTCAATCATATCAGTGTGGGTAAATGGGTAACCAAAGAAGAATCTGATCTTGCCGCTAATTTAGTATTTGATTCAATGGCAGATTTATCGCAAATACTGCAAGTACCCACAGAGCTTATTGGCCTTCGTAAAACGCTAAATTTGTTATTCGGTCGTGGTGGTCAAAAAGGTGTGCAGGCCCATTATTCTCCGCTAACTCACGAGTTAGCTCTTGCTAAAAATGCGGGCGCGGGGGCTTTAGCCCATGAGTTTTGGCATGCATTTGATCATTATATTGTCGATAAGGCTTTTGATGTATCACCCCGGTTTTCATTTAAAAAATATCAATGCGCCAGTGACTTGTGGCTAAATGATTCACTATTAAAGTCTCATAAGCTTAATGACAATTTATCTGCTTTGTTTAAAGTGGTGTTGTTGTCTGATGATGGCGAACAGCCCAGTGAGTATGTCACTAATGCAATCAAACTTGATAAGCAGCAAGGCTATTATTATTTTTCTAAGCCCACAGAACTGATGGCACGGGCATTTGAATCGGCGATTGAAGCTTGTAGTGATATACAAAACAATTACTTAGTCTCTGGTACATTAAAAAAGGATTTGGCGACACAATTGATGTATCCAGCAGCGCAGCACAGATCGCAAATATTCTCAGCGATGATCGATTATTTTGCTTTATTAGGCGCAGCCTTTGAGCGCAAGCTTAATAATTAAATCGCTTATTTGTAAGATCCAAATCTTTGCCTATAAATTGTACTCTTTGTAGGCGTTCTTTATACTAAGTTACTTATTTATCAGTATTTAATATGCTTTTATATTTGTTCTATCACTAGAAATTAATCAATAACAATACTAGATTCATCTTGTATTTAGTGTGGTTTTTGTATAAATTGAAACAACTGTTTTAATTATCTGTTTAAGAGCATTCTATGAACCCTTACCAAGCCCCTTTAAAGGACATGCAGTTTTTGTTAGAAAACGTATTCGATGCGACGAATACTTGGCAGTCGATGCCAAATATCGCTGAGATGGTTGATATGGACACTGCTGTTGCTATTTTAGATGAAGCAAGCAAGATTAGTCGTGATTTGATTCATCCTATAAATAGAAGTGGTGATGAGCAAGGGGTTAGGCACCAAGATGATAAGGTCATCACACCAGATGGCTTTAAAGAAGTTTACCAGCAGTTTTCAGAAGGCGGTTGGGTAGGTTTATGTGGCGAACCTGATTTTGGTGGCATGGGAATGCCAAAAATGTTAGGTGTTTTGGTTGATGAAATGAATTACAGCGCATGTAACTCATTTACCCTGTATAGCTCATTAACTGCTGGTGCTGCGCTGTGTATTAATGCACACGCGACAGATGAATTAAAAGCTAAATATTTACCTAACTTGTATTCAGGTCAGTGGTCTGGTGCCATGGACATGACAGAGCCGCAAGCAGGTTCTGATTTACGCAATATTCGCACCAAAGCCGAACCACAAGATGATGGTAGTTACTCGATTACTGGTAGCAAAATTTTCATCACAGGTGGTGACCATGATCTTACTGAAAACGTTATCCACTTAGTGTTAGCGAAACTTCCTAACTCTAAAGGTATTTCATTATTTCTAGTACCAAAAATCACGGTTAACGATGATGGTAGCTTAGGTGGGGCTAATGGTGTGACGGTCGGCTCTATTGAACACAAAATGGGCTTAAAAGCATCAGCGACGTGTGTAATGAACTATGATGGTGCCAAAGGCTTCCTCGTTGGACGTCCTGATCGCGGCCTGGTTTGCATGTTTACCATGATGAACTACGAACGTTTAGCTATTGGTATCCAAGGCCTTGGTAGTGCTCAAGGCGCTTATCAGATGGCTGCTGATTATGCTAAAGAACGTGTGCAAGGTATTGCAGCAGGTGGTTCGCCAACAGGCAGTGCGGCTGACCCCATTATTGTTCATGGCGATGTGCGCCGCATGTTATTAACCATCAAGTCGGTTACCGATGCTGGCCGTGCGTTATCAGTATTTACCGGTAAACAATTGGATTTAGCAAAGCATGCTGAAGGTGATGTTCAGGCAAAAGCAGCCAAGTATGTGGGCTTACTGACACCGGTTTCAAAAGCGTTTCTAACTGACCGCGGATTAGACGCCACTATCATGGCGCAACAAGTATTTGGTGGGCATGGTTATATTCGTGAAACTGGTATTGAGCAGTTTGTGCGTGATACCCGTATTGCACAAATTTATGAAGGTACGAACGGTATCCAAGCAATTGATTTCTTAGGCCGTAAAGTCACTGGTGATAACCTTGCTACTTTGAATGCGTTTGTGGCAGATATCAATGCTGATTTAGCGCGCTTTGAGCATGTTTCTGAAGCTGACAGAAAAGCTATCAGTTCACGCTTTGATAATTTGCTGACATTAGCAAACTACATCAATGACAACAAGCTTACTCAAGCAGCATTAATCAACGCCAGTGCGGTAGATTTCTTAGATGCCTTTGGTTATATCCTATATGGCTATTACTCATTACTCATGGCAGAGCGTGCAGTTGGTCATGATGACAGCAGCTTTAGTGAGCAAAAGCGTTATGTGGCTAAATTCTATATGGATAAAATTTTGCCAAAAGCAGATTTTCATATTGCTCAAGTCAGTCAAGGTGATGATGCAATAATGGTTATGCCAGCAGAGTTATTTTAAACACCAATTGGTTCAATTTTCTGCTTGAGAAAGAGAGTTAAAGCGCATAGTTTACAATGCGCTTTTTTATGGCTGTAAATCATATAATCTTCGCAGTAATAGCGCGCTAAAAGGGGCTAGTCTTGTTTGTTTTGCATCAGGAGTGAGTCCATTTTCTATAATCACAAAGGCATAGTGTTTACCATTTTTTGCCTGAATAAATCCCGCTAAGTTTTCAACCCCTAGCATGGTGCCTGTTTTTGCTGATATTGCCGCTTTCAAAGGCGGTTTATTGAAATGTTGTTGGTATTTTAAGGTGCCGCTTTTACCAGATATAGGTAAAAACTCAGTTAGGTATTGAAAACGTGTATCGCTGTCGATGAGTTGCAGCACAGATAACATTTGTGCTGAAGTCAGTAAGTTATAACGAGACAAGCCTGAGCCATCAACGAGATTGGCATCATTAAATGGTAAGTTCAATTCGATTAAAATCGATTGTAATGCTTTAGCGCCCATAGTAAAGCCGTTAATATCAAGACCCTCTATGTTATCGCTGTTAAACGTTTGCCGGTAAAAATCTTGGCCAATGTTTTTTAATAAGCTATCGGCAATTAAATTATCTGACTTTTCCAGCATGATCTTTAATAATTTGGGTAACTTTTCAGACTGATGCGTGGCTAACAACTGCGCGCTAGGCGGGATGCTTTGCTTACTTATGATCAAATTAGCGTAATTGACTTGCTTGTCATTGAGTATGGCTTTGACCACATCTTTGGCATAGCGAGACGGATCATTAACAGCAACGGCTAAACTTATAGTTTGATTGCCTGGGTAACAACCTGAAATTCGATAGCGATTGCCGTCAAAGCGTTGCATGTGTAACTCGCAAAATTGCGCCTTAGCTTGAGTAACGTCTATATTAGGTTTAAAAACCGCCTTGGTGCTGATTTCAACTGGGTATTGTGCATCTATTATGATTTCAGATGCGTTATCTGCTAGTGGACTTAGGCTTGCTCTGACACAGTTTTTATCAATAATAAAATCGGACACTGGCGCTGCGTAACAAATACCGAGGTCATCCCATACCCAGCCAGGTGCTCTAAGACTTTCACTGGTCGGTGATACTAAGATCACATTGCCATTTATATGTTGTATATCATTAGTTTTAAGTGTGGTGAGTAGTTGTTTTAGTTGTTCACGAGTAAAGCTAGGATCACCACTAAATTTAATATACACATCACCATTGAGTTGCTGCTGTACTACAACTCCATCAATATATACTTGGGTTTCATAATAAAAATCAGTACCTAATTGCTTTGTAGCTGCAACGGCAGTAAGTAGCTTTTGGATGCTCGCGGGTTGCATTAATGTCTGCTCATTAATGCTGTAAACACTGCTGTTTTTTTCAATATCCCATATGTTTATAGCCAGTTGTGATTGAGGAGGCGCAATATGTTGCATCACATTGGCTAAGTATTCATCGGCCCACACAGGTAAGCTAAATAAAGAAACAATTAATATACGTATTAGTAAATACATAACTAGCCAGTAGTAAAAGTTTGAGTCTCTCTAAAATACGTGATCTAACGGATTATTACAGTGATGAAGCGATAAAAATTGATGTTAGACCTTAGCGTCAGTTTTTGTGTTTGTTTTTTGCTCAACATGATTGATTTTTATTTATTCAAACAAGATAGCGTAGGTTGTTTTTTCCACAGGCCTTAACAATCACTTTAAAAGTTTGATCCAAAATCGTTCACTTGAGCCTCATAAACCCATCAAATAGGGCTATAACATCAGAAAAGCCTTGCTCATAAGCCGCTAAGTCGGTAATTTCTATCTCCTAATATTTTTTGTTATTCAGTTAAAACGATGACAAAGTATAAATTTTAAGTGACAGTATTTATTATTCAAAATTAGAAACAAACGATAAATACTTACCTAGTCAATTTATATCGACGTTAATAGCATTTAACTGTTTAAGTTCAAGGAGGTTGCCTTGCTGGATAAGCTTGGTGGTATCGCATTACAAAATGAATCGTTAAAGTGGTTATTAACCCCGGTTCAATTTAAACAAGAATTGTTAACTCGCATCGCGAATGCTACGAATGCGATATATATTGCTGCGCTTTATTTAGAAGATGATGAAGCGGGCCGAGAAGTTCTTGAGGCGTTACTTGCAGCTAAAGCTGCTAACCCAGAGTTAAAAATAGTTGTCCTAGTGGACTACCATAGAGCTAGGCGTGGCCTAATTGGCCATAAAGGTGATAGTGGTAATTACATCATGTACCGCAAAGCCATGGCTGCTGCGAAGGCACCTTTTGACATCTTAGGTGTACCAGTTAAGTCTCGCGAGTTTTTAGGGGTATTACACCTTAAAGGCTTCATCATTGATGATGCAGTAATATTCAGCGGCGCTAGCATTAATAACATTTACTTTAAACAAAACGATAAGTACCGTTTTGATCGTTATCATGTGCTGGAATCTGCTGAGCTTGCTCGCAGTATGGGTGAGTTCATTGAGCAACATCTAATTAGCGATCCGGCTGTTTGTCCGTTGACTCAAGACAGCAGCGACGAAAAATGCCCTGATAAAAATGACATGCGCACCTTTAAAACTCGCTTATCACGTTCAGATTATCAGTTTGAAAGTACCCGTATTGGCAATCGTGTTACGCCGCTTGTAGGCTTAGGCCGCAAGAAGAATAAGTTAAACGAAGTGGTGATAAAATTGGTTGATGAATCAACCGAGTCACTGTTTATCTGTACGCCGTATTTTAACCCACCAAACTCTTTAGTGAGAGCGTTGACGCGTCATTTACGTAATGGAAAGAGTATTGATATCGTGGTGGGTGATAAAACCGCCAATGATTTTTATATCCCACCAGAGAAAGATTTTTCTACCATTGGTGCATTGCCTTACATGTACGAACAAACCTTACGTAAGTTTGTAAAACGTCAGCAATGGGCGATTGAAAACGGTCAGTTACGGATCCACTTATGGAAAGACGGTATCAATAGTTATCATTTAAAAGGGATTAGTGCTGATGGCAAAAAGCATCTCATCACTGGTTCTAATTTAAACCCAAGAGCGTGGGCGTTGGATTTAGAAAATGGTTTGTTATTGCATGATGACAGTGGTGTGTGGAAGCAAAGTTTTGAGGCGGAACAAGAATTTATTCTGCAGCATACCGAAAAACTGTTCCATTATAGTCAAATTGAAACCGTGCAAAAGTATCCGGCTCCTGTGAAAAAGATTATGACCAGGATAAAGCGCTTAAAAGCTGACCTTTTACTAAAAAGAATTCTATAGTAACTTCATCACCCAATTGGGTGATGAATTTTTTTGAACGTTATAAACTATAACGTGTAACCGAGAATAATCCCATGTTGGCGTTACCTCCTGAGCAGCAACACGCAGTTCATCGTTTGTATCAATACCGAAAATCTATTTCAACTAAACCATTTGCTGCCAGAGGGAAAAAACTCATTCGCTGCCAGTGGTGTTTATTAGGAAAAATTTTCTGTACCTGTCAACATAGACAATATATCAATACTGAAGCCCACTTCATGCTAGTCATGTATGATGATGAAGTGCTAAAGCCAACCAACAGTGGCCGTTTAATTGCTGATTTAGTCCCTAATACTAGCGCTTATTTATGGTCTCGTACTGAGCCCAATAAACAAATGATTGAAGCGATCAACGACCCCAAATATCAGCCAATGCTGATATTTCCTGAGCAGTATGCCCAAGAAGGGCAAATGGTGGTTAGTCATCCTAGTCAATGTGACAATGCCGCCACTGGTAAAATACCGCTGTTAATTTTATTAGATGGTAGCTGGCGTCAAGCGATCAAAATGTTTCGTAAAAGCCCTTATTTACATAGATTGCCATTGTTTTCTTTTAGTCCTGAAACCTTAGCTAATTACGAATTAAGAAAAGGCAGCCATGATTTTCAGCTATCAACTGCTGAAGTGGCAGCTCTGGCTCTTGAAGCCATCGACGAGCCATTAAACTCCAAAGCATTGAGCTCGTGGTTTAATTTATTTGTTGAGTCGTCGTTACTGGGTAGAAATCGTCGTTTAAAAGAAGATATCATTCCGATTGAAAGTTATATTCAGCAGTTTGAACAAGCAATGCTAAACGCAGCGGCTAAATAGCGTTTAAATACCATCATAAAAGCAGCGGATGCGAGTGTTACTCTATGTTAGAAAGTAAGTTGATTGTGTTATATCGTCTAGAGCCCGGTTGTTTGGGCCCCGATGGTATGGAGCACATACAAATATTTTGTGATTTAGCACAGCAAATGCTGGCAAGCCTTGATACTGCAACATGCCAATGGTTTTTAGAGCCACGTTACAACAAACAACTCGATGAAATGGCGTACTGTCTAGCCAATAACATGTTATCTCGTGAGCAAGCCACTAAATTTATGGTTCGCTTTGGCGATGATTTAGAGCAAGCTCAAGAAACCTTCGAAGACAAATTAACCTTGTTAATCAATCAATACCTATCACGTAAAGGCTAACCGACCTTGTTTATTTCAACTTTATGCTCCGATATTACTGTTTATTCTTTTGATGAATAAAGCCGTGTTCACCTAGGGTAAGTATTTTATAAGTTATTGTTTTATAAGCTTCAGAGTTTCAATTTTATTCGTGTTAGCGTATAATTGCCTTCGCTTTAATCATCAATCTAGGCTCCAGTATGCAAACTCCATCGTTTGATAGTCCTTCGCCATTACTACATGACAACGCAGATTTAATTCAAAAGCTCGAGCAGCAATTTGGATTTAATCAGTTTAGAGAAGGGCAAATTGATGTAATTAAACATATTTTGTCAGGAGCATCTTCTTTAGCCATTTTTCCTACAGGCTCAGGTAAATCACTGTGCTATCAATTTAGCGCCTTACAACTGGCTAATGTCACCTTAGTGGTATCGCCATTGCTTGCGTTAATGAAAGATCAAATCGCTTTTTTAAATGCTAAGGGAATAAATGCCGCCAGCATAGATTCAAGCTTAACCTTTGAGCAAACACAGCAGGTTATGCGTGATGTTCGCCGCGGGCATACAAAAATTTTAATGGTGTCAGTTGAGCGTTTTAAAAATGAACGTTTTAGGCAGTTTCTTAGCAGTATTGATATTTCATTATTAGTCGTTGATGAAGCTCATTGTATCTCTGAATGGGGCCATAACTTCAGGCCTGATTATTTAAAAATCCCATCTTATGTGCAGCAATTTAGTATTGCCCAAGTGTTGTTATTAACCGCCACAGCCACTGAAAAGGTAAAGCTGGATATGGCCAACCGTTTTGCTATTTTGCCTGAGCAAGTGGTACAAACGGGTTTTTATCGCAGTAATTTAGATATCAGTATCAAACCTGTTGTTGAAGCCGCTAAGCAATTGGAATTAGTCAACACAGTATCGCAATGCACAGGTGCTGGGATTATCTACGTGACCTTGCAAAAAACGGCAGAAGATATCGCGGCTTTTTTAAGTGCTAACAATATTCAAGCCACCGCTTATCATGCAGGACTTGATTCAGAGCTCAGAAATCGCATCCAACAGCAATTTATGGACGGCCAAATCAACGTAATTGTTGCCACAATTGCCTTTGGTATGGGAATAGATAAAAGCAATATCCGTTTTGTGGTTCATTACGATTTACCGAAATCTATCGAAAACTACAGCCAAGAAATCGGCCGTGCAGGCCGAGATGGGCAATTGTCTCATTGTATTACGCTAGCTAACAAAGATGGCTTAAATACCATTGAAAACTTTGTTTATGGCGATACGCCAGAACCCTCAGCGATTACCAACTTAATAGAACATATTAGTGCTGAAGTTGAACATGGCCGCTGGGAAATGCAAGAGTATGCGATTTCAACTAGCTGTAACATTAAACAGTTGCCGTTAAAAACCCTGTTAGTTCAACTTGAATTAGCCAACGTGGTGCAACCACGCTTTGCTTATTTTGCTGAGTTTAAGTATCAATTTTTGATTGATAAACAGCAGTTGCTGGCCAGTTTTGATCCCCAGCGCCAAGCGTTTCTGCAGCAAATATTTGAGCATACTCGTTTTAAGAAAATATGGGGTCAACTAGATTTCGATAGCTTATATCAGCAATATGGTGCAGACAGGCAACGGGTAGTTTCGGCGTTAGACTACCTAGCAGACAAACAATATATCCAGTTAGAAACCAAAAAAATAACCCAAGTGTTTAATGTTGATATCAATGCTTTAAGTAATCCAAACCTTATTGTAAGTTTGTCTGATTACTTCCAAAGTAACAAAGTCAAAGAGATAAAACGTTTAAATCAGCTTATTAGTTTTTTTGAATCAACTGAGTGTATTACTGCTAAATTGGCGCGTTATTTTGATGATCAGCAAGCACCTAGTCATTGTGGTCATTGTAGTGTCTGTCGTGGGCAGATAGCATTGTTGCCGCAACAGGCATTAGCGCCAATCACTCAATTAGCGTCATTGCAGCAGTATCTTAATGAGTTTTGCACTCATATGAACGCAAAAGGCATTATGCCGATATCTGTAGCGGTTCAAACTAAATTTTTAGCAGGTATTAGTGTGCCGATTTTTACCCGCAACAAAGTAAAGCAACTGTCAGGTTTTGGTTATTGCAGTCAGTATCGATATCAAGACATCGTTGATTATATCAATCACATAAACGGTAATAACTCAGATATGGGACCAGGTTAATATGAAGAAGAAAGCCGTAGATGCACTACTTAAAAAGCATGAAAAACTTAACCATATTGAAGGGGTTAAAGTTGTTTCCCATACTCAGCGTGAAAAAGAAGAGTGGGTTTACCATACCTTGATGTTAGCGGGTTACGATGTAGCATTTAAATTTAAGCGTACTAAAAAATATAAGAGCTTGCAGGATCAACTTGTGAGTTTAGTGTATTACCCTGAAGAGCATACTGTGGCTGGATTTAGCGTAGAGATTATGCAGGTTGTTCGGGTTAAACGTTGTTAAATTATTACCTTGGATCCAGTTAAATATTAAACAGCGTTAGCAGATGCACCATGGTTATTTGGGTTATCTGCTGACGCTTTGTTATAACGCTGTTTAGCCATGGTCCCACACATTAATTTGAATAGTGGTAATCACCTTTAGCTTGCCAAATACGGTATCTTAACGTTGCATCTTCAGGTAGGTAAAATATTTTTGGTAAACGGCTATCATAATTGATGCTCAAGCTTTGTCCCATTGGCACAAATTTAGCCGTTTTAGGTTCATTACACATCATCATCGTACTTGGCCCTACCGTTATACTATCGACGCTATAAAACGGATATCCCCAGCCTGATAAATTCTGCTCGACCAATTTGCCACTTAGTCTATGGTGATTACAATCTACCAGCTTATTTTGGCCAATTTGAATTTCAATTTTATAACTCGCCTCATCATCACGCTGTGCTAATTCAAGTATATGTTGCACTTGCTTAGTCGCTGGCTTTGGAAACATCTTTATATTGTCAATTAGCTGATAATTTTCATGAGTATTTTTATGCATGGTTATCATTGCGGGTTGACTAAATTGGTTAGGCACAGGGCTAGTGGCATAAGCGGGTACTATTACTGTCGCCGATACGCTTAATAACGTTGCCATAGGTAGTTTATTTAATTGGTTTTTTAGTAAAATTTTCATATGGTTTCTCTTATGTAAAATGTTATTGTTATGCTTGTTATTGTTTTAAACGTATCAAATGCGTAAAAGGGTTATATTTTTTTAAATTTAATTTTTTAGCATTTAAGTATAGCGTTACCTTTGCTGGGCTTACATTGACTTATATAAATCATAGGACGTGAAATTGAAGACGAGTTTAGAAAATTCTGCACAAATACTAAGAATGGCAGTGCCGAAAATGTCCACGCTGCATATACCGGTTACCCCAGAAAATTATGCCATTTGGTATCAGTATTATGCGGAAACAAATTTAGACTTAAAACGTGCGATCGATGGTTTAATTGCCAATAAAGTTGAGTTTACCCCCGCGGTCAATCAAGGCCTTTATAACAACTTTATTCAAGAGCAGTCTCCAGAAGTCAATGATAATGTTCAAATTGAAACCAAATTACTCATCAATAGCTTATACAGTAAGATTAGTCAGCTTTCTTCTGGTACTAGTGACTTTTCATCGAGCTTACATTCTTTAAACGAGGAACTGCAGTCAAATCCAAGTCCACAATTACTTAACGAGTTAATCGTCAATATTAGTTTTGAAGTGGACAAGGTGCTATTAAACAACGATTTAATGAAAGCCGACATAGACTCTCTGGGTAATGAATTAACGACTTTAAAAGATGAAATGACCAGTTTAAGTAAAGTGGCAATGACCGATGAATTAACCTCGTTAAATAATCGCCGTGCCTATGAGGTGTTTGCTTTAGAGCAAGTCAGTTTGTTTAGCCATAGCAATATACCTTGTTGCCTATTAATGATAGATATCGATTTCTTTAAAAAATTCAATGATACTTATGGTCATCTAGTTGGCGATAAAGTGCTGGCATTTGTGGCTTTTGCATTAAAACAAACGGTAAAAGGTAATGATTTCGTTGCCCGCTATGGCGGTGAAGAGTTTGTGATTTTATTGCCTAATACTGAGCTACAAGATGCCTTAACGGTGGCTGAGCAAATTAAAAATCGTATTGCAGATAAGCAGCTCACCATTGGTAAAGAAAAAAAGCAGCATTTAGGCAATATCACAGTATCGATAGGGGCTGCTGAAATCCACCCTGGAGATGATAGTGATACCTGGTTAAGTCGCGCTGATGAAATGCTGTATCAAGCGAAATCATCAGGTCGCAACTGTGTTAAAGGCTAATGTTTATCGGCAGAGTCTATACCCGCTTTAGCTTGCGGGTTAGCTTCACATTGGGGCAAGTCCATATGCATCTTAATCAGGTGCTCATCCATATCAAAAGATACCGTAAAGCCAAGCCCTTTGGCGAGGTTTGCCATACTGCGGTTTTCAAACATGGTAAAGCCCGCTAACACAGGAGTATTAGTGGTTTTATAATAGTTAATCAGTTTTTCTAATAGCATTTTACCTAAACCAATTCCTTGATAGTCGCCGCGCACCGCCATAGCAAATTCTGCTTCTGTATTATCAGGATCAGTCGATGCTCGCACCGCACCTAAGGTGATTGCCTCACCATTTTCATCTTCTGCAGTGGCGATAAATGCCATTTCTCTGGCGTAATCTATTTGTGTTAAAACCGCCATTTCCTCATGGGTCATTTTCGAACGAACGCCAAAGTAGCGTTTATAGCGATCTTCATCACTGAGTGAGTTATCAAAGGCTAAATGCTTTGGCTCATCCTCAGGAAGAATGGGCCTGAGCATGACCTTCAAGCCATTTTTCAAGGTGGCCTTTTGTTCTAACTCTTTTGGGTATGGCATGATCGCTAAGCGCGCTTTGGGATCAATATCTGTACAATTGAGCTTCATGTTAACGTCAAGCAGGGTAATGGTTTCACCTGCGGCGAGCACTGGGTTAAGGTCTAAAGAAGCGATTTCAGGGCAATCGATAATCAGGTGCGATATTTGGGTTAGCATCACACACAGTGCGTTCATGTCTAAACCAAGGGGTAAATGTCTGTCTCTAAGTTTGTGAGTCTTCAACGCCTGAATGACCATATAGCGCGCCAGTGCCATATTAAGTGGCGGTAGGGCAACTGCAGCATCACGTGTCGGGTCCCATTCTGAGCCGCCTTCACCAAGGCAAATTGCAGGGCCAAAAACAGGATCATTAATCACAGAGACCCGCACTTCTTGAGCGCCAGCGGTTAATGCCATTTTTTGCACTATCATGCCATTGATTTCAGCGTCAGGGTTGGTGTCCTTAACTCTGGAAGTAATGGATAGCGCTGCCTGATACACTTCTTCAGCATTATTGAGGTTTAGTACCACACCGTGCACATCAGATTTGTACATCAAGTCAGGGGATTGGACTTTTAGTGCCACAGGAAAGCCCAACTTGGTGGCGATATTAACGGCTTGCTCTGCGCTACTGGCAAACTCTGTATCTATGGTATTTAAACCGTAAGCTTTTAAAATGTCACTGGCTTCATGGGTTTCGAGAATAAAACGATTATTGGCTTGGGCTTTTTGTAATAAATTCCGCGCTGTATTAGTGTCAGTGGGAATATTATCTGGAATAGATTGCGGCACTTCTTGCAATAGTTTTTGATTACGGCGGTATTCGACCATATGCATAAAGGCTTTTACTGCGCCTTCAGGGGTTCGATAAGTCGGAATCCCGGCTTTACTAAATCGCTTTCTTGCGGTGTAGGCTGAATCCTCACCACTCCAATTGGTTAAAATATTTAACTTGTTTCGATTTGGATGGCCCTTGATGACATCAATTAAACTCTGGGCGATTTGGTCACTTTCTTCTAATGCTGATGGTGAATGCAGCACTAAAATAGCGTCCATTTCTTGGCTATCCATCAATATAGTTAGTGCTTGGCTATAACGTTTACTGTCAGCATCACCGACAATATCTATTGGATTTTGACCAGACCAGGTTGTTGGCAATATGCGATTTAATTGAGTGATGGTGTCATCTGACAACTGTGCCAGTTTACCGCCTTTAATAATGAGTTCATCAGCGGCCAATACTGCAGGGCCGCCGCCATTACTGATTATGGCGACTCGCTCACCTTTTAATGGCGTGGAGTGGGCCAAACTTTCAACTGCGGCAAACAGTTCAATTAAGTCATGCACCCGCAACATACCACCACGCTTAAAGGCGGCATCGTAGACGGCATCATTGCCGCCTTTACCGCCTGTGTGCAACATAGCGGCCTTAACGCCTTCAGCACTGCGACCCGATTTAATCACAAATATGGGTTTATTACGGGCTGCTGCGCGCGCTGCGGATAAAAAATGACGCTTTTCACTAATAGAATCAATATAAAGCATAATGGCGCTGGTGCGGCTATCACGACCTAAATAATCGAGCAATTCATCAAAATTTATATCAGATGCATCACCTAAAGATATAAACGATGAAAAGCCGATGTCTTTATTATTAGCCCAATCCAGCACCGTAGTACAAATGGCGGCAGATTGTGACACAAACGCAATTTTGCCTTTTTTAGCGCCGGTATGCGCTAGGCTCGCATTAAGACCAATGGTGGGAATAATCATCCCTAAACTATTTGATCCCAATATTCGCATGCCGTAACGTTTTGCATTTTGCAGCGTTTGAGTTAACAGGCTAACACCATGTTCATCAAACTCATCAGCCATGCCTGAGGCCATAATTATCGCGATTTTACAGCCAAACTGCGCCAATGTTTCGACGATATCAGGTACGCGACTGGCGCGAGTACATATCACGGCTAAATCGGGTTTAATGGGCAGCGATTCAATATTGGGATAAGCCAATACGCCCATAACGGCGGAATATTTAGGGGTTACGGGCATAATGGGCCCTGAAAAGCCGCTGGCCAATAAGTTTTTCATCAACACGCGCCCCGCGCGCTTTTCACTATTTGAGGCACCAATAACGGCGATGGAAGTGGGTTTAAATAATGTGTGAATACTTCTTTGGCTCATAATACCCTCAGCATAATCATTAACGCGTGGTAATTGCTTGTAATAAGACGTTTTTACATATCTCTGATAGCCATACTATTTTAGCTTCATGGCGCCGCGATGAACTACAAATAATCGCCATGTCTATGGCGACTTCTTTTTTGTGCAATTCAGCATCGATTTTAAAATTATAGGAGTAATGATCGGCCAGTAATTGGCGATGTAAACTATAGTTGTCGGTAATGATTGTCGGATTATGGTTTTCATTTAATTCACGAAAATATTCAACATGTTCATTTAAATCATCAACTAATAGCTTTACAAATTCCCCTTGCTCATTGCCCACTTTAGTAACATAACCAGAAGCCACTTTTTTCTGATACAGCTGCTGCGGTCTGTCTCGCAATGATTGCACGCCGATATCAATGGAGCCATCGATCAAGCCATCATTACTGGATTTTCGCCATTGTCTTAACTCTATGGTGGCATTGGTTTGTTTGCGTAATTCATTGATTAGGCTTTTACCCATTAATACCATCAAGGGTTCGCCTAAGTGCACCGAAATGAACTGCAGGTTTTTAGGGTCAAAGTATTCTGGTTCTAGGGCTAAGCTAATTTGCTCGATAGAACTTTGGATTTGCGGGGCGATTTTATCGGCATAACTGGTGGGTTGTAGGCCATTAGCGGTGCGAATAAATAACGGGTCGCTTAGTTCTTCACGTAATTGAGCCAATACTTTTGAGACAAATGATTGTGAGCGGCCCAGTTGCTTGGCGGCTTTTTGGGTCGAGCCTGATCTATACAGGGTGACAAACACATTCAGTGCATTCAAATCCATGAGATACCGATAAATAAGTGCAATTTAACAATATATTACACTATAAATTCGAATCGTACATTGGGACTAAAGTAAATAGTTCATTTGGAATATCGGTTATTCCGTTATCACAGTGAGTTATTGCTAGTATTCAGCTCATATACAGCGAGACATTGTTACTCTCCCTGTTAAATATCTCATGTTTTTAGGATCTTTATGACTGAATTACCTGATATCGACACGGTTCAACCATCATTGAGCAATAAGTTATCTTTCTATGTGCGAAAAATGACCACATTTATTTTATCGTTATCGGTTATCGGACTTTTAAGTTATGGCTTCTCATTACTCACTCAAATACACGGTAAGCAATTACCTGAAGGCTACTTTGTTAATGGCTACCCCAGCATTTTAACCCTATTAGATTCTGAATTTTTTATGGGCTTTGTGTTTGTGGTCACCATTTTGATCATTTGCTATGTACTGCTGTTATTTTGGAAATTACATGAAGTTGCAGTTCATAAGGCAGAAGCCATGTCGAGTGCCCATACCCAAATTGTGTTTGCTTTATCTTTATGTGGTTTGTTTATTGATAAGACCTGGTGGGTACTGGCGATAATCATTGCTTTTGGGCGCTGGGATGTCCTATCTAAACGGTTATCAAGCATCATTAGTAATGGCATCAAAGGAGTTAAATCATGAAAGAGATCATGTTGCCTTATGTGTTAATTATATGGCTCTTAGTCAAATTAGGGGTCATTCAATGGAACCTTACTAATGCGGTACGCACCATTGGTTTAGGAATGTTTATTGCTTTTTCATTGTTTACTGGCCATCGCTTTTGGTCACCCGCTGATTTAACCGATAGCTCAACCATTAAAGCGCCTCATGCAGTGCTAAGTCCACTCATTGGTCAGGAAGTTGAAAACGTCTATGTGACTCATAACCAAATCGTTAAAAAAGGGGACTTGATTTACACCTTAGTATCAGTGGATAGCACGGAACAAATCAAAGCCCTTGAAGCCAGTAAAAATGCAGTACAAGCGCAGCACGCTGCCGCAATCCAACAAATTAACGCTTTAAATGTCAGTATCAATAATGATGAGCGTAATTTAGCGCGTCTAACGGCCTTAAAAGAGCATGCAAGTCAGGTGGACCGCGATAATTTACAGGCGCAGATTGATGCCAATCGTGCCCAAGTGGCTGCCAATATTGCCCAGTTGGGCGCGCAAACAGCGCAAATGCAAGCTATTGAGGCTGATATTGAATCGGCTAAATGGACAGATTCACGTCGTGAAATACGGGCTCAATATGATGGGCAGCTTGCCATTACCAATGTAACTGAAGGCACCCGCTTGGGTAATATGCACTTGTTTGATACCAGTAAGAAATTTTTAGAAATGCGCATTGCCGATCAATCATATCGCTATATAAAACCTGGGCAGTTTGCCGAGTTCTATGTGGATGCTTATCCGGGAGAAATCTTTAGAGGCAGAGTGCACAGCATTACTTCAGGTACGGGCGAAGCCATGATTAACCCCATGAGTGGCAGTCAACATGTGCGCCAGCATGTGGGTAACAATGGCGGCTCTCATGGTCGTACAGTCGTTATTGAGTTTGAAGAACCTGAAGGTTATTCATTACCGATTGGGGCAACCGGCTCAGCTTGGATTTCTGCTGAGAAACCCCATCCAGCATTGGGCTTTATGGATATCATTGGCGCGGCGACTGTTAGGCTTAAAGCGTTAAAGTCGTACCTTAATGCGCTTTAGTGAATGCGTTCTAGTGAATGTGCTTTCGTTGCGAGTCATTGGTATTAGCATTAGCAGAGTGAGTAATATGACTCGCTCTTAATTGCTTATTACCACAGGGTTTACTCATCCTAACTGAATTGATTCAAGCTAATTACTTTAACCTTTAGACAATGCCACTTGTGTTTCATTACAGCTTTCAAGGGCACTATTTTGCTCAAAGTTTTGGTTGAGCTGGTCGTTATAGTAGTCGCTAAATTCGCGCATAAGCCCTAGTGCCAATATTGCTATTGTCATTACTTGGTAGAGTATTCCTGACCATGACATCAAATATATTGAAAGCATCAGGTTTAATCCATTACTGGCAACCATAGCTAACCTTAGTTGACTGCCCGCTAAGAAGAATAAACTAAAGCTCATTACGACTGCAGCGATGACCGCACACCATTCACTCCAATGCTCAGCCCACAGAAAACCCTGCGTCATGGCAATAATACTAAAGCTGAGTGACATGGCTAAAGGCGATGTTAACCAGGCAGTCGATGCAAGATTTTGCTGGTTATTGCTATTCAAACTTTGACATAAACTAAAGCGAATAACATTAACTAGTTGGTTGGCCATGCCGAGAAAGCTGCCTAATAAGCCTAAATGGATTGCGGTAAGTACTGACGCTATCATATTGCCATGAATAAATTTGCAGTCTTGTTGTTGGCTATTTGCCCACCAGCCAATGGCCATTGAGACAAAGCCAATAAGCTGAAAGTAAAATAGGGGCTCGGCAATAAACTGAAAATCAAATGCGGAAAAATCTAACACAGGCAAGCACAATCCAAGAAAATTAAGGATGCGTATTGTCGTTTTTTTCAGCAATAACACAATGGCTAAAATCGCATAATAGCCTCGCTCATGTGATTAGATATAAAACTGTGAACTGGAGAGTGTTTTTTGAACAGCTAGAGTTGGCTAAGTTGTATTTTTGTTGAGCTTAAGATCGATTAATGTACTGTTTGGGTTTGATATTAGTTGTCCATTTTACGCTAATTTAAAGCCAGAACTAAACCTGAACCAAGTCAGAATAAAAACCAGCACACGCAAATCAATTTATCACCAATTTAGCCACAGTGGATTTGCGGAATATCTTGCCAACAGCTGGTGTATTGCGGGGTTAATAGCTCACGGCGCATATGCCATTTACCTCCAATACCTTGGGCGGCGACAAATATTGCATCACTACCGTAGCGTTGATTTAACTTATCAAAAACCTGCATCAAGGCAGGATCTTTTACTGGGGCAAACAAGTCTGTTTGCAAATGTTTGACCGGTGATAAATCTAACAATCCAATCCCGATTTTATAGTAGCGAGTATTGGGGTTATAAAGCTTACGGGCAATTTCTGCTGCGTAACTGATGATTTCACGGTTGTCATTAGTTGGATATGCACAGCGGTAATGATATTTAAAGCCATTAGGCTGTTCATCATAAGGGGAGTTACTGGCAAAGATCAGTATGGTGCTAGCCACAGAGCCTTGCTTTCTGGCTTTGGCTGCCGCGATACCAGCATGCTTACTGAGCGCCTGTAATAATGAGTCTATATCGCTAATACGTTCACCGACACTACGAGTTGAAAAGATCTGCTGTTTATCTGCTCTGGCGCTATCCCAGCCTTTACAAGCCTCGCCATTGAGCTCTCTGACTGTACGCTCGATTTCAATACTAAATTGGCTACGAGCAATGCCTGGTTGTAATTTAGCCAGATCCAGTGCGGTGGTGATCCCCATGGCATGTAATTTGTTACCGATCCGCGAACCGATCCCCCACACATCGGTGACTTTCATTGTCGCTAAAATGGCATTTCTTTGCTCAATGGATTGGATATAACATACCCCGTTATAGCCCTGGAGCTTTTTAGCGGCATGATTGGCCACTTTGGCAAGGGTTAAGGTGGCAGCAATACCGACACACACAGGTAAGCGGGTTTCTTTCCATACCGCGCGGCGGATCATAGCGGCATGGCTTAATAAACACGGGATCGCAGGGTAACAATGTTTAAATGACAGAAATGACTCATCAATAGAGTAAATATGTTGCTCAGGTGCAAAGCGGCCAATCACTTCCATCATAGAGTGAGACAAAGAGGCATAAAGCTCATAATTGGAGGAAAGCGCAATCACGCCTGCTTTTTCACAAAAATCACGCACTTCAAAGTAAGGACCAAATTTACCCACTCCTAATGCTTTTGCCTGGCGGTTAGCCGCCACAATGCAACCATCGTTATTGGACAGCACCACGATAGGACGGCCACGCCACTCTGGGCGAAACACTTGCTCGGCGCTGCAATAAAAAGAGTTGGCATCAACGAGTGCATACATAATTTAACTGTCCGTTAGTCGTTAGTTTAATCAGCTAACATTAGTTATTAACTAATATAGGGCTTTGGCGATGACAACGGATTGAACGGATCACCACGCCTTCAACACTGAAGTTGTCATACTCTTGTATCGTGACACTCTGGTGAAGATCATTTGCCGATAATAATAATCGCCGCTTGATATCAATGAGCTTACAGACAAAGTTGCCGTTATAGTTTGCCACTATCACATCATGGTTTTCGACACTGACATGGCGATCCACAATGAGAATATCCTTATCAAAAATGCCGATTTTCTCCATAGAGTCGCCGCTAGCTTGGCCAATAAAAGTGGCACTGGGATGTTCAATCAATAGCTCATCTAAACTTAATGGCAGTTGCCGATATTCAGCAGCAGGACTTTCAAAACCAGTAATACCGGCACAAGCAAAAATAGGAATAACCTTCATAACAATCGACACCCAACAGTACTGTATGTTTATACAGTATTATAGCTGTCCCCGTAAAATTGGCAATAAATTCCGTAAGGTTGTCGAATAAGTGTGCGAATTGTTGGTTATTTAATCTGTTATGGGTCATTGAGGGAATGCTTTGCTGAGTGAGCTGAACTAAACAGCATTGCTAAGTACTAAATTATGAGCAAGGTAAGCGTGAGTGTTTAAGATTGAGTGGCGACTATTATCGAGCTGCTGTCGAACCATTAGCCGAAAATAACCTAATAAGCATTCTTTAAGGAAAAACGTTAAAAGTTAATTGTTTGTTCAGCTTACGTTTAGCTTACGTAGGTAAAATAGAGGCAAGTTTAAAGCTTATTATCAGTATCAGAATTCAGTATCAGAATTTTATAAAGCGCTAATACTGACGATGAGTTCAAGTGCAAAGTGCTAATCAGCCAGAAATCAGTTGTTCATCAACGGGAGTAAACATAATGAAAAAAGTATTTATCATTTCAATGTTAGCAATATTATCTTTTGGCGCGAGCGCTAGCCCATCGACTCAAAAGCCCGTTGTCATTCAAATTCAGGATTCATTCACGCAAATCAATAGTGCTTTAAGCTGCTCAATTGTATATGCCCACACTCCGATGACTTTACAGGCCGATTATTATAAAGGAGTGGTCTACGAACGCTATTCAGATCTTGTTGAACAACTCGTGTTATCAGGCCAGTCAGAAGAGGGCGCAAGACAAACAGCGATTGAAAAAATTGTCATGCAAACACAAACCATTGAACAACAAATCAATGATACTAAAAGCGGTGGAAAAACAGAGTTAAAACAACTGCTGCAACAAACGGCTAAAAAGAATGATTGTGTCCACTACGCAAATAATTAAGATGTACGGGCATAGTTAATATTCATAAAGCGATTAATATTTACCACGAATAAAGCAGACATTTTACCGTGGCAAGAACTTCTAGTTCTGAACAGAGTAGTGGTCTGCTAAACTGCCTTTGTCATTTCTAATCAATTAAAATTTTTATGCAAAGTAAGCCACTTCGTCAAGCCAAAACAATCGAGAATGTTTTCAACAGTGCCTATTGGCACCTTGGTCAGCAAGATTTTACTATCAATGAAATTCGCACCAAGCTTGAGCGTAAAACCGATAACCAGCAATGGATTGACACTGTTCTCGCTAGACTCATTGAAAGTGGCTATTTGAAAAAAGATTTTGATTTTGCCGTTCGCTATTGCGAACTGGCCTTTAGTCATGAGACGGGTAAAGGCGCTATCAAACGTAAATTACAATTAAGAGGCGTATCAGTTGCTGAAATTGATACCGCAATTGAACAAGTCATGCATGAGCAAAATGTCGATTCATTTGAAATGGCGACAGCGCGATTGCAAAACAAATTTGAACACTTTCATGGCACTAATAAAGAAAAAGTTTATTCACAGATGACCACCAAAGGGTTTTCTCGCGCTGAAATTGATTACGCACTATCACAACACCCTCAAGTTGACACCCTGCGCAGTAAATTAGCCATAAAAGCAGACAAGGCTGACCTGAAGTCTGAAATTATCAAGTTGTATAATAAAGGCAAAGGCAAAACGCTGATCTTGCAAGAATTAAAACAGCGGCTTCTTGATGTCAGTGATTTCGAAGAGCTGATATACCAACTAAGCCTAACAGAAGAGTTAGACTTTTATCTCAGTTGTAAAAGTCAGCTGGCTAAAAAGCGTTATGATTTATCCGACTATAAAGAAAAGTCCAAAGCCTATGCTTACTTATCTCGAAAAGGCTTTGATAGTGATGAAATAAAAGAGGCCATGACTTTAGATGATGATGCATAGCTTCTGTCTATTTAAACTATTTGGAGTTTTAAAGCTACTTACTAGCTTGTCGTTGTGCTAATTCAATCTGTTGCCAAATACTCTCTGCTGCAGAGGAAAGGCTAGCGTAACTTTTTATATCCCCCTTTCTTTGTGCCTGCATGGCTTGTTCTTGCGTTAAATCATATTGCTTGCGTAAGTTTTTAATGGGATCTCGTTTGAATATGCCAAACATAGGTGAATCCTGTTAGAAAGAAGATGCATAGTTATACGCCTCAACGAGGAAATAGTTTATAAAAGTGCAATTTTAATGGTCGTAAGTTTATATATTGGCTGTTAAATTAAATTGCTGTTGGTCATGCTTGCTAACAGTGTTTGAGCCCCTAGGTTCGCTTTTCATTCGGCACATCAAAAAGTCGTGAAAAAAATTCAACCTAAGAATCATTGCAGTAAAGAGATTTTTTAATAAGTTTACGTTTTTAAGTTGTTAAGGTTAAATTTTTTGATATGAATATAATGAGTAAATTAAAACAAGAATGGTTTTTAGTCGCTATGGTTGCAGCGATTGCATTGGCTATGGTGTCAGCTGATGTGGGCAAGTCTGGCGGGATATTACAGCTTGATCAAGTAACGGCTATTGGTATTGCCATGGTGTTTTTTTTACATGGGCTTAACCTGTCACCTAAGGCAATAAAAGCGGGCGTTACTAACTGGCGACTACACCTTTATATTCAATCGGCCACTTTTATTGCTTACCCGATCCTGTGGCTACTTTTTGGGGATTCACTTTTAGCCTTTATGCCTGCAGCGCTAGCGTTTGGTTTTTGCTATTTATTCGTATTGCCAAGTACCATATCTTCTTCAGTAGCAATGACAAGCGTAGCCAAAGGCAACATACCTGCGGCAATTTTCAATGCATCGCTTTCAAGTATTATAGGCGTTTTTATAACGCCATTATTTATTCAGCTGTTTATGAATCTCGATGGCGCTGAATTAAACCTGATGGATTCGGTGTTTTCTATCGCCAAACTATTATTAATTCCAATGATTGTTGGCCAGCTTTTAAGGCCGTTATTACTGCGCTTTATAGAGAAACATAAATCCGTGATAAACAAAGTAGACAAAATCGTCATCATCTTGATTGTTTACAATGCCTTTTGTGATTCGGTTATTAATGGTATTTGGAGTGAATTTTCAGCTTGGTTACTGCTGTATTGTATTGCCATTTGTACCCTAGTGCTGTTGTTTATGGTGCATGGGATCCAATGGGGCGCTAAGCGATGTCAATTTAATAAGGAAGATGAAATCGCCGCGGTGTTTTGCGGCACTAAAAAAACCTTGGCAGCTGGTGTACCGATGGCGCAGGTTATTTTTGGATCTGATCCCGCATTGGGAATGATTTTGTTACCCATCATGCTGTATCACCCAATACAGATTTTTTATTGTGCACTGTTAGCTAATCGCTATGCAAAGCGATTAGCAAAATAATGTAACTGATTAAATTCAATGCATAAGGATGGGTAATGACAATTTTAAAACTAATTAGCTGCACTGTAGATGATGATAATGTTGCCGCTTTTACAGCAAGCCAATGTGCTTGGCAGCAATTAGAAAATTGTAGCGGATTTTTAGCACAAGCGGGTGGCTGGCGCGCTGATTTAAATAAACTACCTTTGCAAAATTATGCTGCACCGTTGCATGATAAAAACATAAATACCGCCGTGGTTTTCGGGTTTTGGCAGTTAGTTGAAGATGTTACTGCCTTCATGCAAACTACGCACGATCAAATATTTACCACTAATCATCAGGGTAAAACCTACCAAACCTGCCAGGTTAAGTATTTTGAAATGTTGCCAACATCGTCAAACTTAGTTGTGGCTCACCTCAACTCAGAGATTATCAGCATTAGTCATTATGTGGCTGATTTAGCGCAAATGGCGCAACTGCAGCAACTTTACTTTGACAACTACTCATCAAAGGGGTTGATTGATTGCCAGCTTTTAAGGCTTAGTCGCTCACTTAAGTCACAAGCTAGTGCCCAAGAAGATACAAACGTAGAAGCAAAAGTTGAGTTCATGCTGGTTTGCTGGTGGAGCAATCAACAAAAAGTTGTTTTAATGCAAAATAAAATCCAGCCAAAGCAAGAACAACAAGGGCAGTTAACAGCGTTATCTGAACAGGTTATTAAGCTAGAGGCGAAATGGAATGTGCAAGCAAGAGCTATTGAAATAGCTAAGGATATAGCAGACTGATATTCAACAGCCTGCCTAATTTTAATAAAAAGTCACCGGTAAATAAAAAGTCTATTTGTATTCAATAATACGAGCGATATAGCTAAATTTACCAGAGTCATTGCGATAGTTTCGGTACAAATCAACTGAGAATGCCTTTGGTTTATCTTGATCAATTTTTACGGCAATTTTATCACTTAACTTATCTATATTAGATTCATTATAAACATAGAATTTGTTCACTTTTTCAAGCCCAAGCTGTTTAGCTTTGTGGCTTGTGGTATAAATTTCGCTATAAACGTCTTTGACAAATCCTTGATAGGTAACGCGTTCAAAATTAGCATTTTTATCAACAGTGATAAGAATATCAGTTTGCTCATCTAATGTTATTAACTGCTCCATTGCTGAGTCTAATTTATGATGGGCTGCTTCGTTCAATGTCTCTGCAGAAACACCTGCAGATAGTGAAATAAGTAATGCTGCAACCAATGTCATTTTCATTCTATTACCCTAAATTTTTAATTCGTAAAATATGTTTAAAATCACCTAAAATTAGGCCGATAACTACTGTTTTAAGTTTTTACGATGATTTGTTTAAATACATCATAATCAATCATTAACGCTGTGCTGAATGCCATATGAAGGATTGAATCCTACATATATAGGCTGTGTTTAATGAGCTGGTTGATATTTAGACCATAGGAATTAAACGTTAATGATGTTGGAGCTGAAATAACCATGAATGTTGACTTAATTTTAAAGCTTTGAAAGCAAGCATGATGAAGCTAAGGTTTTACTATTTAACCTATAAAAACAATGCTATCGTGTCAAAATGAGGTGATATTAGATATTGGAGTAGTAGTTAAATGGATTCAAAAATTAAGCTCGTTGCTTTTAGCGTGTTGTGTTTGAACCTTGGCGGTTGTGATCTCATCGACGGTATTTTACATCCCGGAGACGATGATGAAGACTCAAAAATAGATAAAAACTTTAGCAGTAATGCTCAACAACTAGGTTTATCAGAGACAACGGTTAAACGTTTATGTAATGCTACCGACAACATAAGCATTCATTGTGTCAGCAATTACAATGACGAAAGTGCCCTTGAACTAAGAGTAGAATACACGTTTAATGATGTGTTATTAAAAAATAGTTATGCCAAAAGTACCAATGCTAGCCGAGTAATTTTTCATTTGCCTGCTGATGGTGCGATAGCAAAAATCGAGTTTGAAAATAGTCGAATTTATGATTTTGATAGTGGTTATAGCTACACATGGTCTGAGCCTGAAGATTATAAAATCGCAAACTTAGCAGACTCAAGTGAAGATTCAGTACTTGCCTTAGACAATGCCACAAGTATAGAAGAAGTTTCAGATTCAGAGCTATCGATTTTGTCTAATGCCGCATTCTCTAATGATGAGTATTCACTAACGGAAGCACAAGATATCGTAATCAAATCTAAAACGATGTTGTTTCCAACTTTAAATGTTGATGTAACGAGCACAGGTATTGTAGAACCTATAGATGCTTCTTTTGCCATGTTTACCGCTGGCCACACTGCAATTTTATCAAGTTACTCTTCTGCGTTATCGACCGCAATTGAACAAAGCTGGAATTAAACGAGTTATTTGAAGCGATTATTGGCAATTGTATTAGGACCTTATGCGTTTAGATAAATTTGTATTAAGAAGTACTGCACTGACTAAAACTCAGGTGATAACCGCAATTGAAGCAGGGCAAGTTTGTGTCAATCATGGGGTTATCAAGGATGTAAAGCACCAAGTCCATGAGAATAACCTCATACAGTTAAATAGTCAGACGTTAACTCCAAGGCCATTTCGATATCTACTTTTGCATAAATCGGCAGACAAGATTTGTTCAAATGTCGATGGACATTATCCTTCATTGTTTAACGATATTGATATCGATAATAAAGACGAATTACATATTGTTGGCAGGCTTGATGCAGATACAACGGGCTTAGTGCTCATTACTGATGATGGCAGATGGTCTTTTAATATTACTCGCCCTGAAATGAGCTGCGCGAAACTATACCGGGTACATTTAGCTAAATCGCTATCAACTCAAGCGATTAAACAGTTAGAGCAGGGGATTTTACTGGACGGTGAAACCAAACCGACATTGCCAGCTAAAATCACAACAGTAAACGAAAGCCAGGTACTACTAAGTATTACTGAAGGTCGCTACCATCAAGTTAAACGTATGTTTTTTGCTGTGGGCAATAAAGTAACCCAGCTTCATCGTGAGCAAATAGGTGAGATAAAATTAAATACTTCCAGTAATCAATGGCGTTACCTTACTGAAGCTGAGGTCAATTCGTTCAATAGCTGATGGATGTTTCATCAGCTTGGCTTGTCAATGATAAAACATCACTAAATTGAGTCTTTAAATGACAATTGCGATAGTGAATAACACTTCGTTAAGCTATTATCCGCTGTATATTTAGGTTTAACACTCTATGCTTTACCAAAACGTAAAACATAACCTCAAAAGCCACTTCAAACTTGCCATTACTTATAAGCTGTAAATTATGACTATTGATATCACGACCATTGTTGATCCAGAAATCACCTGTTCAAGTTGCCAAGCATGCTGCTGCAAACTTGAAGTGATGATTATTTCTGACACCGGTGTACCAGAGCAATACATCAGTGAAGACAGCTGGGGTAGCCAAACCATGAAACGATTAGATGATGGATGGTGCGCTGCAGTAGATAGAGAAACGTTAATGTGTACTATTTATGAAAATAGACCGTGGATTTGCCGTGAGTTTGAAATGGGGTCTTATGAGTGTGAACAAGAAAGAACCCATATTGTTAAGCTAGACAAATAACTTAATTATAGCTTACGAGGCGGCCACAGCCTCAATGAGTGGGGTTGATTATATAAAAAGACAATACTTTTCAATGAGTAACCCGAAGTTCTTCTATATTTCTAACTTGCCTTAAAAATGATATAACCCTTAACAACAATCACAGATTTTATTGTTACAGCTGCTAGATTTTTACAAGTGTTAAAGTCAGTTCTTAAAATAAACCTCTATCAATCAGGTGCTCATTAAAAGCTAACAAAAGCTCTAATTATGCTTAAAAGCTGCTAAATTTAATTATACCCACAATAAACTAAGGGGTTTATTATGTCATCTGTAAAAACACATGGATTGAGTATTGGTATAGAACGGGTTAAAGACGATGTGTACTTATCATTAAAGGCGACTGGCACTTTAACTCATAACGACTATTTAGTCATAACGCCATTACTCGATGCGGCGTTAGCTGAGGTAAAACACCCGAAAGTAAACGTGTTTATTGATGGAACTGAACTTGATGGCTGGGAACTTCGAGCAGCCTGGGATGATTTAAAACTTGGCCTGCAACATAATAATGAATTTAAAAAAGTGGCTATTTGGGGTAATAAAAATTGGCAAAATTATAGTGCTAAAGTTGCAGCTTGGTTTATGAGTGGTGAGGTACAGTTTTTTGAAGAAAAAGCAAAGGCGTTAGCATGGTTAGAAAAATAAATGTTTAATAACATGCAGTTATTAATAATAATTATTTAAAATTCGTTAATTAATTTAAAGAATACTCGGGTATGTTTACTGCCTGTAAAATACAAAAAATACAAAAAATATAGAAATTAGTTTATCTACCTGTTTTGTTTAAGTGGTCTATACTCATAGTAAGAAATGGACATTCGATGGGTGGGATCTGAGTGAAAAAGCACATTAACTCAATTTTAGTAGTAGATGACCAGCCAATAGTTAGACGAATTTTCACAAGAAGTCTAGAACAACTAGGGACTTATGAAATTATCGAGGCGGCTGATGGATTAGAAGCATTTAATTTAATCAAACAAAAACATTTTGATTTGATATTTTGTGACTTAAATATGCCCGTAAAAGACGGATTATATTTACTTCAACGACTCATAGAAATTCAATATACCAGTGCTATTGTATTATTCAGCGGAGAAGGTGAAACTTTACTTAATTCTGCTAAAGTATTAGCCACTTATTATCATCTTAATATTCTTGGTGTAGTTCGTAAACCCATCACCGCAACAATGCTGAGTGAGTTTTTGGTTAAAGCCACTAATGCTGATAGCATGCCTCAAACACAAGTCATAGCAACCCTCACATCTAAACAATTAGAGTATCACTTAAATAAAGGTAATGTTCGCGCTTACTTACAACCACAATATAATCTTGACACCATGCAAATTTGTGGCTTTGAAGCATTAGCTAGAATAGTTGATGGTGATAAAGTGATTTCGCCTTCTCAATTTATACATGCAGCAGAAGAAAATAAATTTATTCTACGTATTACCAAAGCTGTTGTTGAAGATGCCATAAAAAACTTTGCTAAATTGGATGTAAAATATCGTTCGTTGAGTTTATCAATTAACATCTCAGGTAAAGTGCTTGATGAAGAGGACTTACCTTTTTGGTTAGAAGAAGTAACCAGTAAAAATAAAATATCTTGCAATTCGATTACTTGCGAGCTAACTGAAACTGCAATCCCTTCAAACCCATCAGTGATGATTGTAGCTTTACTGAGATTACGCATGATGAAATTTAAACTATCAATCGATGACTTTGGTACAGGCTTTGCCTCACTAGAACAATTACATATGTTACCTTTTCATGAACTGAAAATAGACAGATGCTTTGTTGAAAATATTGTTACAAATACTAAGTCTCAAGCTTTGTTTACACGAAGTATTTTACTTGCCAATGATCTTAAAATGACAGCGATTGCAGAAGGTGTTGAATCAAAAGAAACTGTAGATGTAATTAAGAAACTGGGGTGCAATATTGCTCAAGGATTCTATTTCTGTAAACCTTTTCCAGCCAATAAAATAATAACGGTTATTAATAAGGAGGGGCTTGATTACGGGGTAAAATTTCAAAGGGAATTAACATGTGAACGGACTTAAAAGGGTTGGTTCCATTTTTATAATATATGGGGTTTTGTTACTTGCTGCTATTGTTGTTTTAGCTGGCCATATGATAACACTCACTTTTTTCGCTACATGTTGGCTGCTAATCCTTTATCTACATTTAAGTAAATTGAATAAGCATGAGCTAACTATTATCGAAACTCCAACTACCCATTGTAGGAAAGAAGTCATTCCTGAAAAACTGAATAACGACCTAATAGAGAAAATATTTTATGTTTTTAATAAAAATGTTTTATCACAATTAAGTAAAGACGGTTATATTCTAATAGACAAAGACGGTGTTATTTTGAATGTTAGTGAACGAGTGGAAAGGATTTTGGTCTGTTGTAAAGACGACATAATAACAAGCCATTTATCACTATTTTTGTTTTTTTCGGAACCTACTCATCAAAAATCAACTGACACTATGATTGAGCGGGTTAAAAAATTAGTGAGTAAACCTGAAAAGTTATATTTTTTAAATAAAGTTGGATTATATATCCCTATAGAAATTTCAATTAGTAAACTACCACATGAAAATGAAACATTGTACCTCGCACTAATAAGAGATATCACCGCGGAACAAGAACAATTACAACGCGAAATAGATTTGTATGTAAAACTATTTAATAAAGAAATGATTTACAAATCAGCTTTTAATCAAGCTGCAATTGGTATCGCAAGAGTAAATGTTGATTCATACATTGTTGAAGTTAACCCAATGCTATGCAAAATTTTTGGTTACAGCGAGAAAGAGTTTTGTAAGTTATCAATAAAAGACTTGACTGTTGATACTGATATAGAAAAATCAGAGATGCTAATTAGGCAACTACTTCGTAAAGAAATTTATTTTTTTAACCTAGATAAACAGTATGTTAGGAAAGATAAAAGTGAGTTTTGGGCTAACATATCAGTATCATTAGTGTGTGATAATGTCACAAACCAACCTATTTATATGATCGCTGTAATTGAAGATATATCAGATAGAAAAAATATAGAAACAGCGCTAATAAATATAAGTAAAGAAAGAGAAGAGCTATTAGCCGGACTCACTATCGCATCAGAGGCAGGAGGTGTAAATAATTGGTCGTTAGATTTAGTTACGAATAAATTAAAGTGGGATGAAGGTACGCGACTGCTATATGGGATCAATTTAGACCAACAGCTTGTTTACCAAGATTGGCTTAATGCTGTTCACCCAGAAGACGTTGAAGAAATTAAACATCATATCTTAGCTGCTATTCATAACATCTGCTCTTTTAAAATTGAGTTTAGAGTTTTTAACCTTGAAACCAATGAGTTAGTTTGGGTTCGGTGCGCGGCGAATGTATCTTGTAATGAAAATAATAAACCCACAATGATGTTTGGCATCAATATTGATATTACCCATGAAAAATTAATTCAAATCGAGTTAGAAAAAGAAACCCAAGCGGCAAAACATGCTAACGAAGCCAAATCTAGATTTCTAGCAACTATGAGTCATGAGATCAGAACACCAATGAATGGTGTAATCGGTATGATTGATTTACTCAGACAAACTCACTTAGATACAGAACAAAAGCGTATGACGGCAACCATAAAGGATTCTTCGTTTTCGTTATTAGATATTATTAATGACATTTTAGATTTTTCAAAAATTGAATCGGGACAAATTGAACTAGAACTGACATCAGTAAGCATTCTTTCTTTAATAGAAAGAGCTGTAGATGCACTCTGTATCAATGCAAATAATAAAAATATACAGCTATATATTTGTCCTGATTTAAAAATCCCAGATAAAGTTAAAATTGATGCCGTTCGCTTCAGACAGATAATTCTTAACTTGGTAGGCAATGCGATAAAATTTTCAAGCTTAGAAAGAAAAGGTGTTGTGATTATAAAAACAAGATTTGATTGGATTAGTGTTTCTTTGGTTGTTGATGTCATAGATAACGGTATTGGGATCTCAGAGTTACAACAAAAAAAATTATTTACACCTTTTATTCAAGCTGACACATCGACTACAAGAAAATTTGGTGGCACAGGTTTAGGGTTAAGTATTTGTAAATCATTTAGTGAATTAATGAGTGGTGAAATTAAATTAACAAGTCAATTAGGAAAGGGCAGTTGTTTTAGACTGTCAATCCCTATAACTAAAAATAAAAATACGAAATATGAATTTGAACATTTAGATTTTAGTGAATACCGTTTTTATATTATTCATGAATCAAAAGAACTTTCGAAGTGTTGTCAGGACATTATAGCCCAATTAAACCCTTTACATGTCAGCCAAGTTGGAATTGATAAGCTAGAGAATTTGTGCGCCATAAAAGATGAACAAGTTGTAGTGATTACATCTGCAGTCGATAAAACTAATATTTTAGAATCAACAAGCTTAAAAACAATAATTTTAAATCCACATCAGATAAAAAATAATGGCTACATTGATCCACTGACCTATGTCGTCAAGTGTGAGCCGTTAAAACCCAGCGACTTAATCCATGGTTTAGCTATTTTATGTGAACTTGAAAGCCCAACACTAGATCTAAACAAAGAAATAGAGGAAAACCATAGGGTAGAGGTAGCGCTTAAAGTAGATAAAAAGCGAAATCGTAATCTGATTTTACTCGCAGAAGATGAGCCAACGAATAGATTAGTATTAAGTAATCAATTGGAAAGTCTAGGATATGAACATGAAATAGCAGTAGATGGAAATGCTGCATATAAATTATGGATAACAGGCAGGTTCAACTTAATACTTACTGATTGTCATATGCCTAATATGGATGGATTTGCGCTAACAAAAAAAATCCGTAAAGAAGAAAGTCGCAAAGGGCTAAGCCCAACGACGATTATTGCAGTAACTGCCAATGGGCTTGTAGGTGAATTTGAAAATTGTATTAGGGCAGGGATGAATGATTATATTGCTAAGCCTGTTGAATTAAAAATGCTCAAAATTGCCCTAAGTAAATATATGAGTCGGGACAAAAACACACAAGCTATAGGGGAGGTTGTAGATTGTACTGAGCGCCATAAGGCTAATGATAGTATTGATTTTAAGCACTTAATTAAAGTTATCGGTACCAATGATAAAACAATAACTGACGAAATTTTATTAATGTATTGGAATAGTGTTACCCAAGACACTAAAAAATTGATTGAAGCTGTAGAGGAAGGGCAATCTGATTTGATAAGAACCAGAGCGCACGCATTGAAAGGGATATCGTTTTCGACAGGTGCTGCTGTTATTGGGGAAACGTTTAAATGGATTGAGCAAAACGCATCAAAAATTGACGATATCAAACAAAAACTGCATACAATTGAGAGTGAAACACTAAGAATAAAGGACTTATTAGTTAAACGTGGAATTTTACAAATCAAAGATTCGTAAGTAAATAATGGGATTGTAGTAGTAAAATATTGATTCTAATGCCGATAAATAACGTTATCGGCATCATGATAATGCTAGAATAAGTACGTGTTTTAATTAGATATAAAATATATGGATTACACTCTACCACCAGTATTACCGCTTTTTGACTCTGCTGACTTCTTACTTGAAGGTAATAGTGTCGTTAATCAATACATCACTCAAATTTCTCTTGATAATGTAACTGATGCCGGTTTAATTATTGAACATTGCTCTGATTGGTTATATGAGCAACGGCATAGTGAAAATAACTATAAAGCCTACCGAAGTGAATTAACCACATTTCTACATTGGTGTTTTGATGTGGCTGTAATATCGCCAATAATGGTAACTAGAAAAGATATCGCCAGGTATATTGCATACTGCGAAACACCTCCCAACGAATTTATTGGTTATTTTAATGTGCCACAATTTAAGCTAGAAAAAAGCATAAATGAAAGAATACCAAATCCACAATGGCGGCCATTTGTAGGTAAAAAAATACTTGGAAAACCACAACCATATAGTTTGAGTGATAACGCACTAAAAACCAAAATAGCAATAGTATCATCTATGTATAGTTATTTAATTAGTGAAGAATACACAGAGAAAAATCCTGCACAATTATGGCTCAAATACAGTCGTTTTGCTGTTAAGAAAAAATACATAAAAGATGACGATGATAATCATCATGCTTTTACTGAACTACAATGGTCATACGTGGTTTCTACAGTTTCTGAGTTAGCAATATCGCAGCCAGAAAAACATCAACGTAGCTTGTTTTTAATTAATTTACTCTATAGTTGCTATCTTAGAATTTCTGAAATCAGCGCTAGAGCTGGATACTCGCCATTAATGAGTCAATTTAAAAAGAATCCGCATACTGGTATTTGGTATTTTTATGTACCATTTTCTAAAAGTGGCAAAGCAAGAAATATTGCTATTTCGAAATCACTACTAACAGGTCTTAAATCCTATAGAGAATATCTAGGCCTGTCAGCATTACCAAGTGCCAATGAAACGCATCCGATTTTTGTTAGACATAAAGCCGCTGGTCATGGTCGAGATTCTGGAATGCTAAATGCTAACCTAGGGATAAGACAAATTCGTGAAGAAATTAATACCTTAATAAATCTCGCAGCAGATAAAGCGTTTGAAGATGGTTTTGATTATGACAGTCAACTCATGAGGAAACTAACCGCACATAATATTCGTCATACCGGTATAACTCATGACATCAATTTAAACCAAAGACCATTATCACATGTTCAAGCTGATGCAGGCCATGAAAGTATTGATACCACGTCACAATATTTACATACTAGCCAGACAGAACGTGATCAAAGTGCACAAAATAAACCATTTAATCATTTAGCTAATTAATGTCATCAAATATGCATATTTAACAGGCAACGCTATGTGAAATCTGAAGATATAATCAAGGTAATATGGCTCAGAATTTAAAATAAGGTCATATTTAAAAGCTATGTTAGTTGTCTAATGTAGCTTTAAAAGCATATAAAAATACCCACACACAACTACGCACAATGTATATTATGTTAAATAGCCTATGCCTTTAAGGATTCGAAAGTTCGTACTGAGTGTGGTTTTTCATACCAAATGAGTTTTGTGTCACTTCGTGACTTTGGTGTTTTGGTTTTTATAATCAAATGGTTAAGTTGAAATAAATAATTTCATCGCACAACTTTGGTGCAATATTCTATTCAGAGCGCTTTTTGTTGTCAGTTATACCACATGACTTTTTTAAATCCTGTGGCATTTTTTTTAATGAGTTTTTCTCAGTTGGTGATATTGATAACTGACGTGTATTATTCCTTTAATAAAGCCTACAAATGCAAACAGACTTTTGTAAGGCCAGATCCATTTCGTAATTTTTTAAGCCTTTATTCAGACTCAGGGTTAAATTTTTGCTTATAGGTTTTCTTAACTCTCTCAAACCACATATAGACTATCTCTCGAGTTTCATTTGTTGCGATTGCATTACGTATCCCGGAGATTTGATCCAATTCAAGCATGCCAATGCGTTTATTGACTTTCACTCCAATGGTCACTCTTTGTGGGCGTTCCATTTTAAATGCAAAATAATGTCCTGAGACAATCCGATTGTGATAAACAGCAATACAATGCTTTTGAGTCATCCCTTCATGAATAAGCGCATCATAATTATCTATCGCGACAAAGTTTGGCTCACTAGCAATAAATTGTGGATATTGCACATCAGCGTCGACTGGTCTTGATTCAAGTCGGTCAATATCATTACGAAGATCTATCCATCGTTGGTGCAATCCTTCAAGCTCATCAAATGACGAAAGCTGGCCAATTCTGTTCGCAGGCTCATTTATACCGAGCGCTAAACCCAGTGCTATGGTGTCGGCTAAACAAGCACGTAACGACCCTCTTTTGATACTTTTATCATTTGCTATGGCATGGCCTAATTTTGTGCAGGTTAAAAATGGGTATCGGTTATCCAGGCTTATGGTCAAATAGTTTATTGTTTGGTGATGTTTAAAAACTTTGTAGCGACACATTGTTTTATCTAACAGCTTTTTCAAAAACTTTAACTCTACATCTCGCTCAAATTTGAGTGTAAACTTGTCTATAAATTTAAGTGTCGCTTTTGCGTTGTCGTAGCCGAGTTCTTTGAGAATGTCGCGTTGTCCGAGATGACTTAACGATAACGCTTTGTCATTATCAATCGGGTATTGCTCACAAATAAGTACCAACAACAATGGTCGCATTAATAACAATTGAGCCGCTTGCTGACTATTAGCTGCAAGCCACAACAGCTGATATTCATGTTCGGAAAAAGTATTTGTAACTGCTAAATATTGTTTAGGGATCTGAGCTAACCATTCATCGCCTGATGAAAACTGGGTGATGAGGTTTAATCCTAATCCCAGTCCTCCCTCTAACCGTTCTTTAGGCTTAGTACCGAATACTCTAAAGGCTTGTAGCTTTTGCTGCCAGCTATGTAGTTCTAGGTCATAGTCAAAGCCTAGATCGGAAGTTTGTATTGTCAGTTGTAAATCCATTTTGCTACCTGCTGTTGCCAAATCGATATTATTTCAATAAAACTAATTGATACCTTATAGCTAACTTATACTTTTCTATCCGATAAAACATTTAACATGAGTGTTTCGTGTTTTTCGATATTTATTAGTCCTTCCCCTTCTGGGCCCCAGTCAGTGTAATTCATCATAATCGCTTGCTTTAAGCTCTCCGCTCGATTGTTTTCTTGATAGAACGTCTTCTTATCTTGCGGAGAATAATTGCTAAGCCTTGAGTTACTGCTAGGCGAAATTAAACACAGATTGCCAAAGCGGTCTACATCCTTCATTTTGCTAGCACCTGATGGATCGGTTTGTGGGAAGTAATGCTCAACAGAGGTTCTGAACGCAAATTGAAAGCTTGTAAAGTGCCCCGCTAGATTCTCTTTAGTAATGCCGCCAACTGGTTTACCCTCTGATAGAGTTCGCCACAATAGGTAATCCAATCGGTTAAACACGAAGTTCTGCACATCGGTTCCTTGATGCAATACGCCAGGATTCTCTTCATCTTCACTAAACGCCAAAGATTGACCTTTAGTGATTTCTTCAAAATAGCGTTCGCTTAAGCGCTCAAGCTCAGTTAAGTACACCTCACCATCAACCTCTAAATTAGCGTCCTGTGTTGTATGTGTATTCAATATGTTTAGTGCGTCACTTAGCCAGCGCTTATACACCATTGCGGGGTTCGACACATGGAACATTGCCAAGCTCATTCGAATCTTTTCGTTCTGCTCACTACTAAACGCATTTGGGTACTCAGGGCTCAGGCTATTTTTATTTGTGTAAGCATTAAGTCTTAACAAACTCCACTTGCGCTTTTCATCGTGTTGGTCTGGCTTAATGATGTAGCTATCAAACAGAATTCGGCATTTAAGTAGCTCATACACAAAGGCTTTGGCTTTAACCCTCAAGCCAGTATCTTTACAGATAAACGCATCAAGTAGTTTTTTATCATCAAGCGATACATCCTTAATCTCAGGCATCAACTTGAGTACATGCAGTAAGAAGTTTGAAAAGTCGATAACCGTGCCAAAACGTTCTTCTTTCTCTCGTTCTTCATCATCGGTGCTTGCACTAGATGCCTTGTTGTCGATAATTTCACGTAAAGTCATAGCATCTTGTTTTTGCTGTTTGCTGGTATGCGTTGCTTGAATCGCCTCAAAACTTGCTGGTATTGTTTGCCAATTGTCACCAAATACTGCTTTACGCAAGTCGGATTGAAAGCCCATCTGGGTATAGCACGTCATATTTGAGCAAGCATCCCAGATAGTTGAAAAACAGTTTCTTTCATCCTCATTGCCAAGAGAAGCCATAAATTTAGCTTTCAATACTTCGTGTTTTTCTAGCTGTTCGCCACGGTTATTCATGATCTCAAAATAATGATTAAGATCGGTTTGTGGCGGCACAACAACTTTTAATATGATGACGCTTTCTAACAAGTATTCAAAAAACAGCTTTGTTTTAGGCTCTATATCAAGCCCTTTGCTTTTGAAGAAACGCCGAATAATGCTAAATGCAGCGTGGATGTTAGGCTCTTCGGTCTCGCCGTTGGTTTGTCCCGTATAGATGTCAGCTAACGCTCTGGAAGATTTTGGACGACTATCAAAGGTAAGGTTAATATCAAGCCCTGCTAATTTCTCTTCATTCAGTACTTTTCGATGCTTTAAATACGCCAATAAGATAGAGAGCGTGGTATGCCTTTGTTGCCCATCTATGGTTTCGTACACCACATTAGATTGCTGCGAATGAGTAGTACGCTGATAAACCACAAGGCTACCCAAATAATACTTTGCTTGTTTCGCACTCGCTGTTTTATCTGGCTGATTAGTCAACCCTGCGGCATCACTGATATCTTGAAGAAGCTGCTCAATCTCAGGCGCACCCCAAGCGTAATTACGCTGGTAAATGGGGATCACGTATTGGGTTTTACTATCGAAAAGTGCGCTAACGGATAACTGCTCTACTTGGTTCAGATCACTCATTAATACTTCCCGATTTCATTGCTTCAATTGATGCCTTCACGTGTTCCGCATTCTTGAAGTTAAGCTCTTTGATATAAGGCGGCTGAAAGTTCAGCACCTGTTGAGGGTGGACGGCTTTGCGAATGGCTCTAAATAACCCATTACGACCTTTAGCGTGATTGTCTACCGACTCCATACCAATGCGTTGCAGTTCAAGGCGCAAAAAATAACTCCAGCGATAACAAATCTGCGCGGCTTTGTTTAACTGCACATCGCCAAACTTGTCGTAGTAATACATCACTGCACACAAAAACAGGTTTCGCACATAGCTATCACCTTTACGATGGCTGCCACTGTAGCGAGTGTACTTATCAACAAATGAAGCGAGCCTTGCCTCGTTGCCTACAAACAAGCTTGAGTGAATGGCCATGTAATGCTGAATGTACTCAAAAAAGCGCTTACCGTTGATCATCACTTGATCCACTTGGAATGGATACCCTTTAGTTTGCTTGTCCCATTTTCGCGCAGGATCAGCATTAAAGGTTTCAACTGCATAATCAAGCGCAAGCATGGAATCCACATAGGCGTACTGAGTGCTATCTAAGTTGATGCCTTTGAATACATCGATGTTATGGCGACTGAACTGAATACCGTAGTCACCGTCAACCCAACGGCGCATACGGAACAAAAACTCCCCCATGATGGTATGCAAATTGGCTGAATCATCATCTGGGTTAACGCCCTGCTCCCACAAACTTACATGGTGTAGGCGCTCTGTTTGCTCTGTTGAGTCCATCATTTCACGCAAATGATAGGCTTTGAGTAAATCATGCGGGGCAAGCGCCTTACCACGGGCGTTTTGCGAGTCAAAAAACTGAAACGCTTCACTCAAGTCATCGAGCGTAACTTGGACCAGCTCGCACTTGTTAAGCACAAAATCGAGCAGTTCCTGCTTTTGGCGAGATGGCAGGCTTGCTAACCGTTCGGAGATAATTTGTGCATTATTTTTGAGGTTTTTGATACTGACTGATGATCCAAACTTATGCTCAAGCAAAGTGGATGAAATAGCTTTCTCTGCCCCATCCAGCATGGTGCAAAGTAGCGTTAAGGTTAGCAGGCGCTGTTGACCATCAACGATGTTTAGCGCCCCTTTGACATCCTCATTCTTTGATTCTTTGTCTTGATGCAGTACCACAGTACCCAACCGATAACACGGCTTAGTGCGGTGGTTAACAATGTCATCCATCAGCTGGTTAACATGCTTGGGATGCCATTTGTAGGGGCGTTGATACTCAGGGATCGTGAGATTTTGCTTCAATAACGCCGAAATGGTTTGCGGCTGATGAAAGACAATGGCCATACTTACACCGCCTGTTTGACGATGGCGTCGGTGAGGTGGAGTTGGGTGGTTTGGGCATCACTTAAACGGGCTTTGAGTTGGTCGCACAGTGCCATTAGCTCATCGACTTTGGCAACGATACGGTGTTGCACTTCAAGCGAGGGAACAATGATAGGTATTGCCTCAACTATTTTTTTGCTAATCTTCGGCATAGTTCCTGATGTCCCTGTCATACGGTCCCACATGAATTGTCGAGACTTTGGAGAAGATAACCATATTGATAAAAACTCAGGACTCAAATGTCCCACAGTTCTTAGCTTCATCATCAAATCCGGATAAATTACACCCGCTACATCCATTTTGACTAAGCAATTACAACCAACGTAATTAGCCGAGTTACCACGTTGAATTAAAATATCGCCTTCACGGAGCCAAAGGTGCGAATCGCCTTCAACTTTAATATCTACATACTTTGTTTGGTTTAAATCAAGATAACCATAAGTGGTGGCACCCAACTTTAAGACACTAACATCAGTTACTGTTGGAACTTCTTTAGGTGAAAAACCATTTCTTGGACCAAACGATAAATACTTTTTCAATTCATTTTCTTGAGCATCTTTAGTCCATGGCACCAACTTGCCCATCACGGCGAGTTGTAAAATGGTTTGTTTTAGGGTGTCGATGCTGGCGGTGGTGGTGAATAGCGTGTCGAAATGTTCGCTTACCCGTTGCCAGTTTTGCTCAAACTGCATTCTAGTGTGTTCGGGGGTTGCGTGTTGCTCCGGCGCTTGCAGCAAGGCCGCTAACAGCACTTCCACTAAGGTTTGATGTGCCGAAATACTGTTTTCAGTTTGCGCCTCAAGGGCATCACACAAACTCATTAGCTCATCGACTTTAGCGACGATACGGTGTTGTTCTTCGAGTGGTGGAATAGGAAGGATTGAACTTAATATTCGATGCAAGGCTAACTTGGGTTGAGCTAGCTGATTGACCTTCTCTATAAATTGATTCATAGAAAAATTAGCTGTCAAAGCTTGCTTTAACCATAATTTGTCTATGTGATTAAAGATAATTTTAGCTGCATTTTCAGTTAGATTCATACCATCGAGTTCTTCTGGTATGCAACCAACTTCACCAATAGTTCCTGCAATAGTTATATATAGGTCATCCTTTGAAATTGTATATTGCTTAATTAACTTTTGTGTATCAGCAGTCAAATACTGTAAGCCATGCAGATTAACCGTACCATCCTTCATATCAGTTACACGAATATACGCATACTCAGTCTGCTCACTCATTAATGTGTGGCCTTTTGGTAAACGTTTGCCGCCTTTTACTTCTGCATACTCACCTAGTCTCGCCCACCCCCAACCATTCGGCAATTCAAACGGCTTTTCATCCTCACTAATCTCAGGCAACGGCTTTTGTTTTTTAAGCTTCGCCTCTTTCACCAACTGGGCTTTTTCAGTCGCTATGCGCTCAAGCAAGACTGAGGCGGGTTCATAATTCGGACTATTTCTCGCCTCGCGGCTGGCCTGCAGCACTAGTTTGCCATGCACGGCGAGCTCTAAAATCAGCTCACGCAATTTTTTAATGCCATACAGACTAAATTTATTCGAACTGCCACGCCCTGCTGACGACTTTTGCTCGATGGCCGTCGTCCAAATATCAAGCTGGTCGGTGATTAAGCTCTCGGCGCTTGTGGTTGGTGTTTTTAACTCAGCCATTACTTGTCCTCGCTACCTTTAGACAGCGCCGCTGACAATATGCCTTTAAGCTGGTCACGCAGTGCTTGTATGTCGGCTTGCTGCTTTGAATAGTCGGCTAATAACTCTTGCGGGTCGTGACTGATGACTTCGCCGACATGAGGGTTTTTAATGTCGAGGTTGTAGTTGCGGACAATAATCTCGTCTATGGAGACTTTCCATGCTTGCTCGCTTTCAATGCGGCTGGCAAAACCGTCGGCCTCATTGCCCCACCATGCAAGCTCTGTCTCGAACTCTTCAAACTTCATTGGTTTGGTTTTGTTGTAGTTTTTTACCCCTGCTGGGTAAGGGTGCTCATAAAACCACACGTCTTTGGTTGGCATGCCTTTAGTAAAAAACAGAATATTAGTTTTAATGCCGGTGTAGGGGTTAAACACGCCATTAGGCAATCTTACAATCGTGTGTAAGTTACATTCCTCTACCAAGTGCTTTTTGATTTTGGTTTTGACGCCTTCACCAAACAAGGTGCCATCTGGCAATACCACTGCGGCGCGCCCTTTCGTGGCTAACACCTCAATAATAAGCTGTAAAAACAAGTCGGCGGTTTCGCGGGTTTGCATGTCGCTGGGGAAGTTTTTTTCGATGCCGTCTTCTTCGGTGCCGCCAAATGGCGGGTTGGTGATGATAACGTCGACCTGCTCATCCCAGCTTGAAAGCGGTTTGTTTAGGGTGTTGCCGTGTTTAATTTGCACCGGCACTTCAATGCCGTGCAGCATCATGTTGGTGGTACAGAGTAAATGCGGCAGCTGCTTTTTCTCGACACCAAAGATTTGCTGTTGCAGGGTTTGATGGTCGTCGCCGGATTGAACATAGTTGGCTTTAACATGGTCAAACGCACAGGCTAAAAAGCCACCGGTACCACAGGCGGGGTCCATGATTGACTCGCCCAGTTTTGGGTCGGTTACCGCCACTATAAATTTGGTGATGGCGCGCGGGGTATAAAATTCGCCCGCGTTGCCTGCGCTTTGTAGGTCTTTCAGGATTTGCTCATATAAGTCGCCAAATAAGTGGCGCTCTTTTGAGTCGGTAAAGTCTATTTCGTTTAGCTTATTAATCACTTGGCGCAGTAGCGTGCCGTTTTTCATGTAGTTAAAGGCATCACTAAAGGCCTCTTTGATAACATAGCCGCGTGGGTTTTTATCGATTGGTGCGGTGAGGTTTTTAAGCTCAGGAAATAGCTGGTCGTTGACAAACTCTAACAGCTCATCACCGGTTATGCCTTGGTTATCGGCTGCCCAATTGCGCCATAAAAATTGCTCGGGGATGGGCTCGCGGTAGTCGTCTAATTCAAGCTCGAGCTCTTCTTCTTGGGCGTCGAATACTTTTAAAAACAGTAACCACGACATTTGACCAAGGCGCTGGGCGTCGCCATCGACACCGGCATCTTTACGCATGATGTCTTGAATGGATTTAATTGCTGAGCTGATAGACATAGTGGTTCTCTAATTCGTTAAGTAACCGTCGCATTGCGCCAGTTATGTATGATTTGTGAGGCATTTTCTTTTGTAATAGCGATATGCTGCTGCAAGCACTCAATGCTGTCTTTGACTAGTTGGTCTTTTGTACAATATTTATTTAACGCATCCGTTAAGCTATTGAACGCAATTGGCGAAACGCTATACAAGCCATGAGCACGATGCCAACCTTGTTCTGCGGCATGGCAACGGGCAATGCCCATGTAAAAATATTTTGAGTAACTTACAGATAAAAGCGGGTTAAGCGCTTGTTGAAAAATAGAAGCATCCACGGGCTTACTGCACTTTTCCAAAATGTGCTGCATAGGTTGCAAATAAGTTTGAAGCTCAATGTTCTTATAAGCTTGCTGGGGTGTAGTATACATTTGGCGATCTACTTGAACTACTTTTGCCTCATCAATCATGCCATCTAAATAGTAGGCAGCATGGCCCAAGCTTTTACTTTTTAATAATCCAGCCACCTCAGGTTTAGTAAATGGTTTTTCGCGGGCATTCATTGCTTCAATAATCACATCCTTTTGCGTGATATTTTTAAAGCCTTTTTCTCGACCGACTGAATCCGCCTGTGATCGCCCTGCAAAGTAATAGCCATAGTCCTCACCAAAATGTTTTACAAAATGGCGAATTTCATAGTAATTAAATCGTTTGAGGTATTCTGATGACTGATAACACTCATTCAGATGAAATACCTCTCTTGCCGTTGTTTCCATATAATCATCAAGTGAGGTAAATACTGTATCCAGATCAATGATTTCAGCATTAATAAAGCGCGTATGCTTGTATACGCCCTTACCTGCCAAGTAAATGTAATCTTTATGTTTAAACGCTTCATGATCAAGGCGATCAACGTAGATTTCAGATCGAGAATAGCTATTCGCATTAACCAACTTTGCAATGTCTAACCAAGGTAAGCCGCGAGGGTGATTAACCAAGACGCATGCTGACGCCTCAGACTTGCCTAATAAACACGGCCAAATGTTTTCGCCTTCGACAACAATGACCCCCTGTCTTTGCAGATTAAGAACTGCATTTTTATGGTTTCGTACATTTTCCAAGTTTGCATCTTCAATTACATCGATTGCATCTTGAAGCAAAATTGGCGCACCGTTTTCAGCGAAAAACGTATTTAAAATCGATTTATCTATTTCTGGGTAAACATATTCAAATAGTTTTTCCTGCTGACAAATGATATCTAGGAATTCATAAAACGCTTTTTCTGTAGAGAAACATTGGAACAAGTCTGGAATTTGTTCCTTCAATTCTGCCTGCATTGCGGGTTGAAGTAATTGCCAAAGTGAAGTTGGATTAACTCGAAGATTTAGACAAAAACGAGCGTTTATTAGCGCCTCTTTCTGGCGAATACGTTCTCGTGTTACGCCAAATTGCGCTCCAACTTCTTCTAGTGTTTGTTTTTCTTCAACAAATCCCCAGCGGCGTTGGGCAATTTCGCCTTCATCGTCGGGTAATTTTTCAAGAAAATTATCGATATCCTCTAGTAATAACTGTTCAATCTCGTTTAGCGTTAACGACTGAATGATCTTAGGCACAATGATAGTTGACTCAAAAGCTAGGTAGTTAATTTCGTCACTTACAATTGCTTGAATTTCAGTCTGTAAAATGCCCTTAAACTCTATTAGCGTGTCAACCACGCCTTTACCAAAACCTGGTAAGTTTAATAACTCTTGTCGTACCAATGATAAAACTAAATCAATATCCTCTGCTAGATTGGGCAGTTCCACATGTCGAGCATATTTAGCTAAGGCTTTCAAAAATCTCGGCTCAACGCCCGCCATGCTGATTAAGTAGTTTGAGGTATCAATTTCATCTAAAGCAAATTTAGACACTGAATTGTCGCTGTCTATTTTAATACCAGACTGACTAGCAACAATTGCCTTTAGCTCTTTAAGTGTTTCAACATAAGAGAAGCCAACACCGTTAAGGCTGGCTACTTTTCCCACAGAAATTGAGACTAAATCTTCGAGAGTATCTCCGAGACGAAACTCTGAGTTATTTAAACTGGCGTTACGTAGGCGTTTTATTAGCTTTAGGAATCTGTCTGGTAGTATTAGATCATCCAGCTGTGTCGCCAAATTTGGTACAATAAAAGACTCAGTCTCAACTTCAGGATTTTGATCGGAAGCTGTCTCAAGGGGAGCATCTACAACATCTAACTGAAAGGCTTCTACCTGCTCATTTTGCGTAAGTTCCTGAGGCACCTCGTCATTTGAAGGCGCTTCAATAACAGGCGCCATTTCATCATTGGAAATTTCAATTTGATTGCTTAGTTCAATCATTTCTGAGTCAACGGAGAAGCTAATGGCTATTTGACGAAGGAAGTCCGCGAAATATACATTTCGGTGCAAGTTGGCAAATGAATGACTATCAAGCTGCTCTACGATATCCCACATTGTTTGCGCATTGCCTGATTCTAATTGATGAGTGTTATCTAAATCTTTCAATAACTTTGTAAGCGCTACGGCTATACGTGCTTCATTTAGGTCAAATTCCAAGTTAAACCACTTCCTTTAGCTTCTTTAAAAATACTGACATTGAGCGATATTTCTGCTTGATTCTCTCTTGGTCATTTTCAGATATTTGTTTTAAATCTGCTCGGATCACTACTTTGCCTTGGTACTTTTGTAATAAATCACACTGAACTTGAGTACTGGTTGTTTCATCTGCATCCGTTTGAATTACCACATGTTGCTCATCCTGTTGAAGATCAGCGTCAGACACTAGATGTTTGATCTCGCGCTCGGTAAATTCAAACAATTGGTGATGCATAAAGTGGTAGGTTATCGCACGATAGCTAGGAACTATTTTCTGTTGCATGGCGAATTCTGAAATAAAACTTTTAATCCGTTCTACAGATGCATTTACATTAACCTCTTGATCAAATGCCGCCAGTAAAAAGCTATGGTAAGAACCAAAATGAGTCGCTATTTGATCCAAGCTCACATCCGGTAAGTACTGTTTTAATTCCTTAATTGATGGAATTAAACCATGTTGCTCAAAATATCCTCGGAGCTGATCAATAAGTAACTCGCGGCTATTTAGCTGCATTTTCATGTGTTCAAGTAGAGTGAGTACTTTGGCAGCTTCTTCATTATATTTGACTTCTAAAGTAGTATCATGAAGCACTGTTTTACTTGGTCTAGGTTCGTCGTCGTCAACAAGACTGGCTTCATCTAGTGGCTCACGTTCTACCGCTTGAGCCAATTCTTTAACTTCATTTAATCGCTCTAATGAGCCGACAAAATCAAGTACATGTACGTAGTCTTTATTCGGGGTTTTTCGTAGACCACGGCCTAACTGCTGTAACCAAATCGTTCGTGAGCCTGTATACCTCATAAAAATAAGTAGGTTGGTCTCAGGAATATCAATCCCTTCATTGAATAAATCGCAAACTAAAATGTACTTAAAATTACCCTCTCGGAAATTACGGATGTTTTCACGTCGTTCTTGATCGGCCATTTTAGAGTGAACTAACGTAACCGTGCCAATCTCAAAAAATCCTAAAAGGTGACGCATGTGCTGAATATTTCGACAAAAAATTATGCCTTTTACATTCTCGATTTCTTTCTCAACAACCGTTTTCTCAATGATTTTGACGACTTCTTCATCTTTTTTGTGTAAGAAAAGCTGTTTATCTAGATCCGACACAGACAAACCACTTTCTAGCTGATCAATTTTGTCTTGATCAAGATCGTCAAGAAGGACTAAGTATTTAGGAAATGCCAATTTACGGTGTTTTAGAGCCCAAATTAGATCGTATTTGCCAATATGTCCATCGGAACCACCAAAAAAGCTTAAAACATCTTTGTTATCAGCCCGATAAGGAGTCGCAGTTAACCCCACCAATAATTTTGGTGTAAACCGTGTAACTACTTCTCCATAAGTCCTAGCTGGCGTGTGGTGCGCTTCATCAACAATGACAAAATCAAAAGTCTCGGCACTCAGTGCATCAATTTGGCCGTAGAGAGTATCAAATGAAGCAAATACAAGATCTGTATCTTCTGGTTTGGAGCCCGAAAAACATGCTGAAAAACTGTAATTACCAACACCTAATACATTCTTAAATGACGTAACCGATTGCAATAGAATTTCCACTTGGTGCGCAAGAAAAAGTATTCTCGGGCGTTTTTCTGAGCTCTGGATTAAACGCTTGAGCAAATGGGCAACAGTATAGGTTTTACCTAAGCCGGTAGCCATTTCGATTAACAGCTTAGTCTTTCCTGCTTCGAAGTTTTCCACTGCAATTTCGATTACATCTTGTTGGTACTTTCGAGGTTTGATCTCACGACCAATTTCCGAGTGTTTTTTGACCCATAGATTTTGCAATTCATCGCGATCTATTAATTCTACACCTAAACGTAAAGCACGTGTTCTAACTTCAGAAGTAAAATATGAGTTAGTTACTAAAATTTTATTAGTAACATTGGCAAGCTTTGCGCCAGTAATTAACTGATTTAGCGCTTTCACATCAACAGTGGTGTTAATGTTTCGTTGTTTTACTTCAATAGCAAACTTTCTTTTTCCCTTATAGGCAAAAATATCAACACCGCCATCACCATGGCGATACTCTTTACCCACCTGAGTAACTTCAGCATCATTCCAGCCTGACGCCAAGAACAAATCACGAATAAACAGCTCAAAATCACCAGGGCTAAGGTGATCAATATCTTTAAAATCAACTACCATATTGCTATCCACTGACCTTATAGAGCTCATGCTCTAGCTCAACAATCGCTTGCTCATATTGCGGTTTACCACCAAAGCCTTTTTTTACTATTTCGCTTAGGCTGCCAATTTGGTTAAACGGCTGCACTTTGAGCACTTGCATGGATTCGATTTCTTGCACACCAACATCGGCGTACTTTACCAGAAGATTGTTTAATACGGCTTGCGCTGTATCAGAGTATTTAGTGAAGTAGTTACGTTTTTTGACATTGTTGGCCCGTTCTTTACGGGTTAATGGCGGTTGGTCATACACCACGTGGCAAATCATATCGAATGGGTCCATGTCTTTACCCACTTCTTCCTCTAGTGCTTGCCAGATAATGCCTTCGTTAGCGAGTTCATCAATGATGACTTGTTTACGGTCAGATTCATTCCAACGTTTTACAAACTCATCCAGAGAACCAAATTGTTTCGCCATGGTTTTACGGGTGTAATCTTTAAAGGATTCGGTGACTAATTTGCCATCGCTGTCGTAATACTGCACTCGCTCAGCAACTTTGCTAACGGTAACGCCAGATACGCGGTACTTATTAATCTTTTGGGGTTCATCATCATTCCACTCACCGTCAAAGCTGCCGTCACCTTGAGGTTCGTTTACTGTGTCATCTTGATTGTTATCCGTGTTATTAGCATCTGTTGCTATCTCACCGTCAGCATTTGCCTCTCCCGCATCCATTGCAGAGTCGAGATCAATGTCTTCATTTTCAATATCTGTAGGGGTGACTTTAATGACTTTTTCAGGTGTGCCATCAAAGCGTTCATCGGCAAATAACTCTGTGGCCTTTTTAAAATCTAAAATGGTAAACCATAACTTGCCGTACCTATCGTCAATACGGGTTCCACGACCAATGATTTGTTTAAACTTGGTCATGGATTGAATGTTTTGATCTAATACCACTAGCTTACAGGTTTTGGCATCGACCCCTGTAGTCATTAATTCCGACGTGGTGGCGATAACTGGGTACGGGCGTTTTGGGTTAATGAAGTTGTCGAGCTGACCTTTACCGAGTTCGTCGTCGCCGGTTATCTTCATGACGTATTTGTCATTTTTTGCCATTTGCTCTGGATTAAGATTGGCAATAGCACGGCGCATGCGATCAGCGTGGTCGATATCGTTACAAAACACGATAGTTTTGGCCATCGGATCGGTGCGCTTTAAGTAGTTGGTAATGGTTTCGGCAACCAATTGGGTGCGTTCATCTATCACCATGGTGCGGTCGAAGTCTTTTTGATTATAAATTCTGTCTTCGATCACTTCGCCGTTGTTATCAATTTGACCTTTTGTTGGGCGCCAACCCTGTAAATCGACATCGATATCGACTCGCACCACTTTGTATGGTGCTAAGAATCCATCTTCAATACCTTCTTTAAGTGAATAGGTATAAATCGGATCGCCAAAGTAGTCAGAGTTTGATACTTCATCGGTTTCTTTTGGCGTAGCAGTTAACCCCACTTGAGCTGCACTTTTGAAATATTCTAAAATTTCGCGCCAGGCGCTGTCTTCTGAAGCGCTACCACGGTGGCACTCGTCAATAATGATTAGGTCGAAAAAGTCTGGGTCGACTTGTTTAAAGGCTTTTTGGCTTTCTTCTGGGCCAGTTAATGCTTGATACAGCGCTAAATGGATTTCGTAAGCGGGATCAACTGTACGTCCAGTAATTTTAGTCATTGATGGACCAAAAGGCTGAAAGTCATTAATACGCGTTTGATCAACCAATATGTTACGGTCGGCTAAAAACAAGATGCGTTTTTTCGCGCGTGATTTCCACAAGCGCCAAATGATTTGAAATGCGGTATAGGTTTTTCCGGTGCCAGTCGCCATAACCAGTAGCACGCGATCTTTACCCGATGAGATGGCTTCTACGGTTTTATTGATGGCTTGCAGTTGATAATAGCGCGGGTGTTTACCGCTACCATCATCATAATAAGCTTGATTGATTATCGGGAGTTGCGATTCGGTATAGCCTTTGAAGGCACAGTATTTAGCCCAAAGCTCTTGTGGTGTTGGAAAGTCTTCTAAGCGAATTTCAGATTCAAGATTATGCGCATCAGGCGTGCCTAGCTTGGTCTTATCGTGAAATATAAACCCATCGCCATTCGAGGCGAAGATAAATGGCACATCAAGTAAATGGGCGTAATCGAGGGCTTGTTGCATCCCCTTACCGACTTCATGCTTATTGGCTTTAGCTTCAATAACCGCCAGCGGCATACTGGGTTTGTGATACAGCACAATATCTGCAGACTTAACCGTTTTACGTACACCTAATTGGCCACGCACAATGACTTTTCCGTCACGCAATTTCACTTCTTGGCGAATTTGCGTCATATCATCCCAACCAGCCTTGGTAATGGCAGGCATGATGAACTTGGTGATGATATCCGTTTCAGTTAGCTTTGCTTTATTAATGCTCATTGCCAATCCAGATCCTTCTTAGAAGATAACAAACCGTGACAAATTTTATCCCGTATGGATTGTGCCATAAAGTAGCAATAAAAATATAGCGTTAGGCAAAGGTAATAATCCGTTTAAACCATATTAGAGTCAAATGGTTAATATAAATACCATCCATAGTAAATTTGTCACTAAAACCAATAAAATCCTACAAATCGTTAATTCGTCCATGCAAGCAATCAAATGTCATGACAAATGCATAAACAAAAAATCAAATCTGATTTTCATCGTACTTAATACACTGTCCCATCGTCTTACAAGTGCTTTTGTTGCAAACGTGATAGTTCAAATTAGATGAAGATATATTTCAAACTGCGCTCAGCAAAACACGATTATCTCACATGAAACATTAAAGTAAGTCTGCTTTTTCGTCATAGCTCCTCTCAAAAAAATCTTTTATGAATAAAAATGCACAAAATTTGACTTATTTCTCAAGGCCGTTATTTGTGGTTTGAAATATTTGTTTCTTATGGTTAAACAAAGTTATCAAATAAAATTCACTAATTTAAAATTTAATTCTAATAACACTTTGCTTTACCGCCGAAGTTAACTGATTGGCGTGTTTGAAAACATGTTTTTGCGCAATAGTCAGAGTTTGCAAAGGGCTGATTTAAATGGTCAAATTTTACATTTGTGATTTTATTTATTTATTTAAAATACTAGATAATTTATTTTTTAAAATAAACAAGCAATAAAAATAAACGTGAAAAAATATTAGAAAAGAAACAAAATAAAACATCTTGTATAAATATTCAAAATGCTATTTTTAGGTTGTGAAAAAAAATATTTACAGGCGTAATTTAACTCAGTAAGGTGACTAAAAATTCACACTGAGAGTTAAGTATGAAGCAACGTAAATTAAATAGGTATAGTAAAGTTCTATCGAGGATCCATTTTCATTCTAAGAAGAATGATTCGATTCGATATTGCGATAGTGAATTAGAAGCAGAACGTCTTCTAATGCTTGAATTCGACAAAAACGTTGTCGCATATAACACTCAGCCACATTCATTTAGTTATACAGTAAATAAAAAGGTGTATCGATATACCCCAGATATCATTATATCTCATAAGCAAAAAGGCATTTATTTTGAAGAAGTGAAACCATTATCTAAACTTGAGAATGATAAAAACAGGAATAAATTCAACCTACTCAAAATGTTATTTTGGGATGGCCTGGGTATGGTTTTAGAGACTGTGACCGATGAAGATATTCACCATGTATACACTATTGCAAACTATAAGAAACTTTATGGTTTTTATGGTCTTAAACCAACAGTCAAGTGTCAAGAAAGTTTAGCTGAGTTACCAAAGATCCTCAGTTATTCGGAGCTCGTTGAATTCGCAACAAAAAACAATTGGCATCTCTGTGATGCGATTATTTTGATTGCTAACCAATTTTACACTTTTGAATTATCACTTCTTCTCAACCCCAATACAAAGTTGATTAAACAAAATGACTCGACAACAAATATTTAAAACTAACATGGTCATTACTCGCTCAAATCGTGAGTACAAAATAACAATGATGAATGATGATTTAGTTACACTACAAGTATTAAAAAGTGATAATTATCAGATTGTCCCTGTTGATCAGTTATTGGCAGAATATCAATTAGGCACATTGACTTTGCCTGTGTTTAATTCAAATGTCGATCATGCGTGGTTAACTCAAAAACAATGTGACCAAATTAAACGCTATGACACGTATTTAAATTATCTAGATAAGCAACTCTTTCACGCTGCTAAAGATTCATTAAAATTGACAATCGCAACCTGTGGTGAAGTCCTTAATGAGCCACTGAATTATCGGCCATCCGCTTCAACTTTGCAGCGCTGGTACAAAAAATGGCGTGTGAATAATAGAAATTCGATATATCTGCTGAAATCAAACAAGCATGATCCAAGTTTACATCAAAGCAATCGCATTCCAACACAGATGCGACAATTAGTTAATGATATTATTGATAGTGAATATCTCACGTTAAATGGTCCAAATATTGCTCAGTGTTATAAAATTTTGACCTATCGTCATCATCAAATGGATCTTGATTGTAAAATGATGTCTAAATCTACATTTTATCGTGAAATCAATAAACTAGATAAAAATATTGTAGTAAAGAAACGCGAAGGTGTTATCGCTGCTAACAAGAATAGACGAAATGCTAAACAGAAATACCAAGCTAATGGTCTATTTGAACGCTGTGAAATGGATGCTGTGCATGTGAATATTTATCTTGTTAATGAGCACGGTGAGATCATCGGCAAACCGATCATTTTTCTTATAATCGATGTATATAGTCGGTGCATTCTCGGCATGCACATCAGTATTCAAGGTGCAGAAACAACCTATGCGGCAGTCAGTGTATTACGACATGCAATATTACCTAAAGCTGCTGAAAATTATACTTATTTAACTAACAAATGGGGATGTCATGGGACGCCAATAAATTTATACGTTGACAGCGGTACTTCATTTATTAACGATTCAATGAACTCATTATTAGCACAACTGAAAATAACACGAATTGCAGGTCCTTCGCGTCAACCTTGGAAACGTCCATTTATTGAGCGATTCAATAGTACACTACGCAATAAACTGAAAGGCATCCCGGGTTATTTAGGCAAAAAATCCGATGGAAAGACATTTGATAAAGCCGGAAAACATTATGCTACGCTTACCTTGTCTGAATTCGAAAAAATTGTCTGTATTCTTATTAATGATGAATATCATCAAGAACCGCACGGGGGCTTAAATAATCAATCACCAAGTGAGGTATGGGCCAAAAATATTGCTTTTTGCCCCGCCATTGTGCCGCCAAATGTTTCCATATTTGACATGTATCTACGTCATCAAGCGCTGGGGAAAATTCAACAAACAAAAGGGGTCCAGTATAAAAAGCAGTTTTTCAATTCAGATGAATTACGACAATTGTACTGTTCATTACAAATCAAGAATCTTCATAAAGATAAAGTCATTTTCTACGTCGACGAATTAGATGCAAGCGACATTGTTGTCATCAACCCCCTCAATAACAGTCCACTTTTTGTTCAAAACACATGTGTAAGTTCACATATGAAAACTTTTGAGCAATTAAAAGCCACTGAAAGCGTATCCAGACCAAATATAGCAAATGCTAAAATTAAAGAGATCAGCAAAGCTGCACAGTTGCGTAAAAAACAGGCGAGTAAAGACAAGGTATTAACTAAAAATATAATCAACAATGAAACCATCTCACTAGATCAGGCTCTAGATCCATCCATCATCGAAAAGATGTTTACAAAACGTCAAACCGCTGCTTTCAGTGAATTAACGTCATCGACTGAAGAAAATAATAACAATAAAGAAGTTCAACAAAAAAGACCTCCCAAAATAATAACATATAAAACAAGAGATTAGGAGAATATATGCAAGATTTAAATCTACAGCGCAAACCAGAAACCATCGCATTTTTGAAACAAGCGGTTCTACATCATGAATGTATCCAGATCGTATCAGCTTTAGAGCGATGTATAAAAACATATGGTCTCAATGAGAAAGGGCTAATGATCGCCGGCGAAACTGGACTCGGTAAAAGTACTTGTGTTCGCATTTTTAAAGACAAGTTTAATCCTCCCATTAGTGAAACGCATACTTTTCAGCCTGTTGTTGTCGTTGTCACCCCAGTTAATGCTACTGTTAAAAGTTTATCATCCGCATTGCTAAAACAGCTGGGCTGTCCAAAACCCGACCGAGGTAGTGCTGATAGCATGTTTTTACGTATCACGACATTAGTCGAAGAGCTAGAAACAAAAATCATTATTTTTGATGAAATACAGCATCTTTCAGAACGAAATGCACAAAAGAAAACGTTACCAGTGATTAATTTCATCAAAAACTTAATGACAGAAACGCACTGTCCGATTGTATTAGTCGGCATGCCTGATGCGACCGAATTATTGAAAGAACCGCAGCTTAACCGCCGTTTTGCTAAATCCATAAGATTACGCCCATTTAGAATGAAAGGCGAAATGATCACGGAAGATTATACAGATGAAGATCTTTACCTTTCTTTTCTTCATACAATCAGCACAATTATGCCAATCAAAACTATTAATTTGCAAGACATCAATGTTGCGCGTCGACTACTCGCAGCAAGCCAGGGCAAAATAGCTATTTTAATTAACATTTTCGAAACGCTTATTGAAAACAACAATGTGGGGCAAGTTGCAAACCTAGAAGACTTTTCAATTGCATTTCGTCAGATAGCGGATCATGACATTAAGCATTGCCCGTTTTTAATCAGCACGAAAAAAGTGGAGTTATTGTACTTTTAATGGTCACGTCACAATTACCCATTCGATTGCGCCCATATGTTGATGAGTCCCTCCCCTCCTATTTGTGTCGATTAGCAACAAGCAATGGGTGGGGAAATTTACCAGAATTTTTAGTGGTAATGGGGATAAAGCAGACCAAAGTTGACCCGTTTTTTAATTTGGGTCAACTGGCGCAATTGGTTAATATTCAGGAGATGGATTTGCAGCATTATCTTGAGCAAATTCCCAAGTCTATGCCTGGGCGGATGTTTTATCAACATTCACCTCGGCTGTGTCCTATCTGTATTCAATCAACACCGTATATTCGTCATTCAGAGCATTATCAAATAGATGTGTTTTGTGACAAACATCATTGTAGACGGATTGACCGCTGCCCAACATGTGAACTCCCGCTGCAGTGGCAAAGATATTTATTCACAGGCTGTGCTAACTGTAATATGACATGGGCAGAACTGTCTGTGTCTAACGATATTGACATGGATTATCAACACTGGATAAGAATGGGTGAACATGAGACGAAAATGGAATTGTTGTATGAGGCGATCATGCGATTGATCTATCCAACAGATCTTGATCCTCTGGCGCTGAGCCATGCGTTTGAGCTCAATAGTCACATTATTATAGATGCATTTTACCTACTGCAGGGCCGCTACGATGAGATTTGGCGTGCCCGATGTCGGGAGGATCGTCACTATCTTAGTTTATTTGGTGAGCACCATGTATATAAGCCAATGACTAGCATTAGCAATCTGCTAGGTTTACCCGCCTGTTCAAATACTGCGATAACAACATGGCCGAGTTACGCCCAGCAACATCGAGTGGATAAATATCCGCAGATCAATGTCCCGTTGGTGTTTCGAGCGAGCTCATTTTACATTCGTCAGTTAGTAGGGCTAACCCCTACTCAATTAGATATTCTTGAGCAGAGTGGTCACTTTAATAGTCTTTATCACATTTCAAACCGTCGGCATCGAACTTATGATATGCGACAAATTTTTCGCTGGTTTAGGACGAGAATGTGCTCCGATACATGTGACTATTATCCGCCAATCAGCTTTAAAAAGCTGATGATGATGCATGGGATTGAATTTGGTCTGCTGTTTGAAGGCATGCACCAAGGCAAATTCAGATTCACATTGTGTCCAGAGAAGGATGCAATGATCCTGAAAGTCGCTGTTGAAGATGTTAAACCGTTTGTGCTGGACAATGAAGTATTTGACCCACTGGAAGACAAATCGCAAAAATGGGTTGCTAGGCGATTAAAAATCCAATTAATTGGTGTTAAAAGCTTACTGCGACCAGGTTTATTGGCCTGTACACGAAACCAAGCAATCACGCGCTCATCATTGCATTCATTCCTATTAAGTTATTCGAGTTTACAGCGTTGGTGTTATTTAAACCGATACAAGTTATCTGGGGTGAAAAGCGTGATGAAAAGCGCCCAAATTGTGCCGGTGTTCACCTCGCCGCTTTGTATATTGTTGACTCATGTACAACTAGCCGAGCTCACCAAAATTTTGGAAAGTCGAGAGGATCTTCGAGTCAAAAACAATCCGAAATGGGTACTTTGACTCCATATCTGCGTCAACCGGAACCGACACACTACGCCATCCTTTGGCCACTGAAACTGTAACAAAGTTTCAGCGGCTAAAGGGCGGTTAACGACGAGTTAATTGCTCAAAACAGCCTGTTCACCTTCCAAATGACTTCAATGGTTCATTTACAACAGCAACCAAGGCTATTTACCATAATCACGAATTGTACGCTTATGACTAATATCGAAGTAGCATAAAGATCTAGACGCATGGATAAATTACTACAACAATGATCGAACTCATCAAGGCAAAATGTGCTGTGGTCGAACACCACTTGAAACATTATTGGATGGTAAACAGATTTGGGCGGATAAACATCTACCTCAAATCTAAGCTGACAGACACCATATAAAATGGCTAACTGTCAGATCAAGTCTGAGCTACTACATCAGCACACTACTACATCAGCACACTACTACATCAGCACACTACTACATCAGCACACTACTACATCAGCACACTACTACATCAGC
>NZ_JAUOQU010000024.1:0-82747 GCF_030547195.1 Shewanella sp. 6_MG-2023
CCCTGTAGTTCAGTTGGTAGAACGGCGGACTGTTAATCCGTATGTCACTGGTTCGAGTCCAGTCCGGGGAGCCAATTAAAACAAATTTTGAAGCATCGATTCCCCTGTAGTTCAGTTGGTAGAACGGCGGACTGTTAATCCGTATGTCACTGGTTCAAGTCCAGTCTGGGGAGCCACTTCAAAATAGTGTAAAAATTAAAGTATCGATTCCCCTGTAGTTCAGTTGGTAGAACGGCGGACTGTTAATCCGTATGTCACTGGTTCGAGTCCAGTCTGGGGAGCCACTTTAATAGTATGTTTGTAAAAATGAAGTATCAATTCCCCTGTAGTTCAGTTGGTAGAACGGCGGACTGTTAATCCGTATGTCACTGGTTCGAGTCCAGTCCGGGGAGCCACTTCAATAAATCTTCAATTCCCCTGTAGTTCAGTTGGTAGAACGGCGGACTGTTAATCCGTATGTCACTGGTTCGAGTCCAGTCCGGGGAGCCAAGATTTACCTCTAGCATATCATCATGTTATATCTCACGTTTTTAGTTTAAAACCCTCTCCTTTTATGTCTTTTTCTATTACAATTTAATACAGTTATATTTCTTTTTTAAGTTTATAATACCTTGAGTACATTATTCTCATTAAACTCAAGCATTTAAGACAGGAAACGGATCATTCATGGGCTTATCAAAATCTTTCCAGTTAGTACTTTTTGTTATTTTTGGTCTGTTATTATTTCGTATTTATGACCTTGAAAATAAAGAAATGCAACGCCAAGGCCATATTGCAATTGAAAATTACAAGCACCAAATCAATTCAATTACAGAATGGAATAGTGATGGACAGGCACTCTTTCAGCAATTAAGCGAAAATTTTAGCTTCCAATTTTTCCAATACATTCACAGTACTGACAGTGATAATAACTTTACCTATGGAACGTTAGCTAAAACTGACGCCGACTTTGAAGATAAAATTTTTTCTATCGAATTAGGTCATATTAATACGTTTGCTGACGCTCGCCTGCAAGTCCGGTTAAACACGAGTTCAGTTATCACCACAAGCTTTGTTAACCTTGAAAAAGCAGCGAGTCTGACCATTTTAGCGTATTTAGTTATTATGCTGAGTTTTACGCTGTTAATGCATGTGCACCGCAGAGGGATAAAGTATGCATCTGATTACATCAGTAATATTTCTAGTCTGTCATTTCAAGCTGTAGAAACCTCAAGATTAAAAGGCTCGCTTAAACCCATAGGTATTGCTCTTGAAAAGAGCCGAGGCGAATTAAAAGCCAGCATCGACAGTTTTCATAACAAAAATGATACCCTTACCAAAGCCGCTTATCAGGATGCTGTCACCGGCTTTTCAACCCGAAGACGCTTTGACGATCAAATAAAATCTATTTCGAAATCAGATAAGCAGCAATTTGGCGTGCTTTGTATTGTTAAAGCTGCTGAACTTGCCAGTATAAACCAGTTGCAAGGACGTGAAGCTGGCGATGATTATTTAAATAAAATTGCGACTTGCATCAGAACAGCTGGCTCTAAGATGGGAGTCAATGAATTTTACCGGGTATCAAGCAGTGATTTTGCATTATTTATTCATGGTATTACGACAAAAGAGTCTGAGCGATTTTTAGATAACCTAAAAAGAAGCTTTGATGAATATGCCCAAACCATTGAACCCGATAATATTGCCAATGCCGGTTTAGTCCCTTTTGAAAACCAGTTTGACCCTCACGCGCTATTGGTGTTCGCGGATACTGCAGTCAGCATCGCGCAAACATCTGGCCTTAACAGATACCATATTCTTGAAAAATTCAATGGTAACGAACAATTAGGCGATAACCACTGGAAAGTAACCATCAATGACCTCATTAACCGCAAAGGGGTTAAGTTTTTTCAACAACCAATCTTACCTTGTAATAATCAAGTCGATGTTTATCGTGAGTTATTTGCCCGTTTCTTTAATAATGAAGGCTCCAATTTACCCACAGCCAGTGTGGTCGCAATGGCTGAACGTCATCGATTAAATATCGATTTGGATAAAATGCTCATCGTTCATTGCATACAATTACTCAGCACCAATCCAAGCCTTAAGGGTAATTTTGGCGTCAATATTAGTGCCTCATCTGCTACCCATGAAGTCTTTGTGTCTTGGTTAACAGATATTTTATCTAGCCACCGCAGTGTTGCTGCAAGATTAATCTTTGAAGTCAATGAATCAGGTATGCAGAAGAACTTAAATGCAAGCCAACGCTTCGTTAATGAGATGCACAAAGTTGGCGTTAAGGTTGCCATTCAACAATTTGGATTAGGTTTTTCATCTTTCAAATTCTTTAGGGAAGTAAAACCCGATTTTATCAAGCTTGACAGCAGTTATAGCGATAAGATTGATCAAAACAACAACAATAAATTCTTCATAAGAATGATTGTTGATATCTCCAAAAGAATTGGCATAAAAGTGGTCGCTACAGGCGTAGAAAAGCAAGAAGAGAAACTAACACTTGAAAAATTACTCGTTGATGGCTTACAAGGTTATTACATTGCCAGACCAGAAATTATCGCGAAAACAGATAAATAAATAACCAATGTAAGACCTTTATTCAAAAAAAGGGTTATTATTTACATAACCCTTTTTTTTATCCGTTGTTAAACCAGCCTAAACCTTAGATAATACTGCTAATCTCTTAAAGAACTCTCATATAGAAAAGTGTAGTAATGACAGACTATCTCTTACTGTTAATTGGCACAGTGCTAGTTAATAATTTTGTATTAGTAAAATTCCTTGGACTATGCCCTTTTATGGGGGTATCTAGCAAGTTAGCTTCTGCCATCGGTATGTCCATGGCAACAACTTTTGTACTCACATTAGCATCTATACTTAGCTACTTAACCAACGAATTTTTACTTGAGCCTTTTGGTATCACCTATCTAAAAACAATGAGCTTTATTTTGGTCATTGCTGTTGTGGTGCAATTTACTGAAATGTTAGTACAAAAAACCAGTGCCTCTTTACATAGAGCATTAGGGATTTATCTCCCGCTCATCACTACCAACTGCGCAGTACTCGGTGTCGCCCTACTTAACGTCAATGAAGATCATAACTTTATTCAATCTGCAGTATATGGTTTTGGTGCAGCGGTTGGATTTTCTTTAGTACTAGTATTGTTTTCAGCCATGCGCGAACGTTTGGCGGCGGCTGACGTGCCTTTACCTTTTAAAGGTGGTGCTATTGCCATGATTACCGCAGGCATAATGTCGCTTGCCTTTATGGGATTTGCGGGGCTAGTTAAATAATCATGTCTAGTATTGCAATCGCTGTCATTGTGCTAACCATCTTAGCCTTAATATTTGGCTTAATTCTTGGTTACGCTTCAATTAAATTTAAAGTCGAAGGAAACCCTATTGTCGATCAAGTAGAAGCCCTGTTGCCGCAAACCCAATGCGGTCAATGTGGCTATCCAGGCTGCCGACCATATGCTGAAGCTATTGCCAATGGTGATAACATCAATAAGTGCCCGCCTGGTGGCACTGCGACTATGGAGAAACTTGCGTCATTAATGGGAGTTGATCCAGAGCCATTAAACGAAGTAGCTCAGGAAACGGTTAAAAAAGTCGCCTACATCAGAGAAGATGAATGTATTGGTTGTACTAAATGTATTCAAGCCTGCCCAGTAGATGCCATTTTAGGCGCGGGTAAACTGATGCACACGGTTATTACTAAAGATTGTACCGGCTGTGATTTGTGTGTAGAGCCTTGTCCAGTTGACTGTATTGATATGATCCCAGTTGAACAAAACCTAAAGAACTGGGATTGGAAATTATCTTCTATCCCAGTCACGCTTATTGATATTGATCATGTTAAAAGCTCAAAAGCAGCTAAAGTAAACGATGTAAACGAGGAATCTCAGTGCTAACTTTATTAGAACAAATTGATAAAGGGACTTTATGGCATTCTCCAGGTGGAATACACCCTCCACAACTTAAGACTCTGTCTAATACTCAAGCTGTACGCCAACTACCCTTAGCAGCTCAATATAGAGTACCGCTGCCTCAAGTCGGTGATTGCGCTCGTTTAACAGTAAAAGTCGGCGAGCAGGTACTCAAAGGGCAAATGCTCACTGATGGTGAAGGCTTTATGTACCTTCCTGTACATGCGCCTACATCTGGTCAAATTATCAGTATTGAACAGCATGCAAGTAATCATGCCTCTGGTTTACCTTGTTTAACTTGCACCATTGCCGCTGATGGTCAAGATACTGCTGCGGTATTTTTGCCTGCGACATTGACAGAACTGAGTAACCAACAAGTTATTGAGAAAATTAAGCAAGCTGGCATCGCGGGTATGGGCGGCGCAACGTTTCCAAGTCATATAAAACTTAATCCAGCCAGTGAAATTGATCTTGTGATCATTAACGGTGTTGAGTGTGAACCTTATATCACCTCTGATGATGTGTTAATGCGTGAATACGCAACTGACATCATCAAAGGCATCGAAGTCATCGATTATTTGTTGAAACCTCAACGGATAATTATCGCTATCGAAGATAACAAATCACAAGCTGCTGCAGCGATGAAGACGGCGTTAGCAGGCTTTGAATCCTTAGCAAAAATGACTCGTATCACCATCATTCCAACTAAGTACCCCTCCGGTGGCGAAAAGCAGTTGATTCAAATTGTGACCGGTAAAGAAATACACACAGGTAGCATTCCGGCCCAGCAAGGTATTGTGGTGCACAATGTCGGCACCGCCTTTGCGATTCAAGATGCTGTGTTAAATGGTAAACCTCTGATTGAGAGATTAGTGACCATCACGGGTAATCAAGTATCACAACCAGGCAACTATTGGTTACCTATCGGTACACCGATCACCCATGCACTCAAGCAAACACAAACGCCAGTCAAAGACACTAATAACATAAGTGCTAAAGTCATCATCGGTGGTCCTATGATGGGTTATGCACTGCCCAATACTGATGTTCCAGTATTAAAAGGAACAAACTGCATATTGGTACCAAGCAGTGATGAAATCGCCCCTGATGTCGATGAAAAAGCCTGTATCCGCTGCGGAGAATGTGCTGTTGTCTGCCCAGCTCTGTTGTTACCGCAACAATTATTCTGGCATGCAAAAGCCCAGGAGTACGATAAGGCCGCTAGCTTTAATTTAAAAGATTGCATTGAATGCGGCTGTTGCAGTTATGTTTGCCCCAGTGATATTCCACTTGTTGAGTATTATCGCATTGCCAAATCAGCGCTTAAAAATGAAGCGGAAGAAAAATTCCAAGCTGAACAGGCTAAAATACGTTTTGAAGCCCGCTTGCAACGCCTTGAAGATGAAAAGCGTGCCCGCGAAGAAAAATCAAGACTCGCAGCAGAAAAACGTAAAGCTGCTATGGATAGCAGTAAAAAAGATGCTGTTGCAGAAGCAATGGCGCGTATTGCAGCCAAAAAGCAAGCGACGGCAACACCCGCTGCAGAAACCAATAACAATAGTGCCACTACAGATAAAAGTGCAGCAGTTAAAGCCGCTATTGCCCGAGCAAAAGCCAAGAAACTCGCCAGTGCAGTTCCAGCTGATGCTAATGACACGCCTGTAACTACTAGCACTGTTACTACTAGCAGTGAACCTAGCAACACAGCTACAGACAAAAAATCACAAATCGCCGCAGCAGTTGCACGTGCAAAAGCCAAAAAGCTCGCTGCAACAAGTGCAACTGATGATGTCTCAGCCTCTGTTCAAGCCGCTAACGAGCAAGTTGTTAGCGAAGTAACAGAAGTAACGTCAGAAGCAGTTGACGACAGAAAAGCGAAAATTGCGGCTGCCGTTGCACGAGCTAAAGCCAAAAAGCTCGCAGCAACAGCTGCAACAAGTGCAACTGATGATATCTCTGCCTCTGTTCAAGTAGCTAACGAGCAAGTTGTTAGCGAGCAAGTTGTTAGCGAAGTAACAGAAGTAACCTCAGAACCAATTGACGACAGAAAAGCGAAAATTGCGGCTGCCGTTGCACGAGCTAAAGCCAAAAAGCTCGCTGCAACAGCTGCAACAAGTGCAACTGATGATATCTCTGCCTCTGTTCAAGTAGCTAACGAGCAAGTTGTTAGCGAAGTAACAGAAGTAACGTCAAAACCAATTGACGACAAAAAAGCGAAAATTGCGGCTGCCGTTGCACGAGCTAAAGCGAAAAAGCTCGCTGCAACAAATGCAACTGATGATGTCTCTGCCTCTGTTCAAGCTACTAACGAACAAGCTGCTAACGAGCAAGTTGTTAGCGAAGTGACAAAAGTACAGTCAGAACCCGTTGACGACAAAAAAGCGAAAATTGCAGCCGCTGTTGCTAAGGCCAAAGCGAAAAAACTTGCGCCTAAACATGACACTGAAAATGAAACTGTATCAGCGCCAGCAAAGCTTAAAGAAGAGCCTGCTCCAACAGAAGCTACTGACGACAAAAAAGCACGAATTGCAGCTGCAGTTGCTAAAGCAAAAGCGAAGAAGCTTGAAAATCAGCGTAAGCTGAGTGAAAAGGAATAAACATGGCATTTAAAATAGCTTCATCTCCACATGTCAGTACCACACTGCAGACCAATAAAGTCATGCTGCGTGTTGCCTACTGTTTAATTCCGGGTATTTTAGCCCAAACCTACTTCTTTGGTATGGGGACTTTGGTACAAATCATTATTGCCGTAGTAACAGCCTTAAGCGCTGAAGCTTGCATAATGAAGTTACGTAATAAATCAATTAAAACAGCCTTAGCAGATAATAGTGCCTTAGTTACAGCTTTATTGATTGCCGTTGCCATACCGCCCTTAACACCTTGGTGGATGACGGTTATAGGCTGTCTTTTTGCTATCGTGATCGTAAAGCATTTATATGGCGGGCTAGGTAATAATATCTTTAATCCTGCCATGGCTGCATATGTTCTGTTACTGGTTTCGTTTCCAGTGCAAATGACCTCATGGGTTGCACCTGCAGAACTTGCTAGCAATCATGTGGGCATTATTGCAGCATTAAATTCAATATTTGAATTATCCAATGTGGATATTCATTTATATCGCCTTGGCATCGACGGTCATACTATGGCGACACCGTTAGACACATTCAAAACTGATTTATCTATGGGGTTAACTAGCGCCGAAAGTTTACAGAAGAATGTTTTTGACGGCATAGCAGGTGTTGGCTGGCTTTGGGTCAATATTGCGTATTTACTTGGTGGCCTTGTGATGTTAGAGCTCAAGGTGATCCGCTGGCAGATCAGTACTGGCATATTATTAGCGATATTTATCTGTGCAGGTGTGGGATTTTTATTAAATCCAAGTACTCATGCTAGCCCATTACTGCATCTGTTTTCTGGTGGCACCATGTTATGTGCTTTCTTTATTGCGACCGATCCTGTTACCGCTGCAACCAGTCCCCGGGGCAGATTGTTATTTGGCGCTATCATAGGCGTGCTTATTTTTGTGATTAGAACCTATGGTGGTTACCCTGATGCGGTCGCCTTTGCAGTTTTACTTGCCAATATGTGTGCTCCATTTATTGATTACTACATTCGTCCGCGCTCATACGGCCATAGAGCAGGAAATTAAACAGGATTTATTATGTCTAATATTATTACACGAAATGGCCTGATACTTGCGATATTTGCTTTGTGTTGCACTGGCTTAGTAGCAAGCGTGAACTATTTAACTGCAGACAGGATTATTGACCAGCAACGCAAGCAACTTACACGCGTGCTGCAACAAATCATACCTCAAGCAATGCATGACAATGCATTAACTGACGATTGTATTGCCGTGATTGATGAAGCATATTTGGGCAGCGATCAATCGTTATCAGCCTATATTGCTAAACAGGGCGATTTACCTGTTGCAATGGCCATTGAAGCCATTGCCCCTGACGGTTATAACGGTGATATCAAGCTTATTATCGGTGTCGATAACGACAACACCCTACTAGGCGTAAGAACCTTAGCACATCAGGAAACACCTGGCTTAGGTGACAAAATTGATTTAAGAAAATCTGACTGGGTTTTAGCCTTTGCTGGGTTAGTTTTTAATTCAAACGATAAACCATTAGGCGTTAAAAAAGATGGTGGTAACATCGACCAATTTACAGGGGCTACCATTACCCCAAGAGCTTATGTCAAAGCGATTAATAATGCCCTAACCTATGTTAAAAACAACAGGCAAATGCTTTATAGCACCGTAAACCAATGTGGACGAGATCATGACTAATTACCGCGAAATAGCTTGGCAAGGATTATGGAAAAACAATCCCGGATTGGTTCAGTTATTAGGCTTATGTCCGTTATTAGCTGTAACAGCTACGGTAACTAATGCTTTAGGCTTAGGTGTTGCCACACTGCTAGTGCTGGTTGGTTCTAATGTACTGGTATCATTGGTGCGCAACTTTGTTCCAAAAGAAATCCGTATTCCAGTGTTTGTGATGATCATTGCCGCACTAGTAACCTGTGTTCAGCTGTTAATAAATGCTTATGCCTATGGCTTATATCTTTCTTTAGGCATTTTCTTGCCCTTGATTGTCACCAACTGTGTGATCATTGGCCGAGCAGAAGCCTTTGCATCACGCAACAATGTTAGCAGCGCTGCTTTTGATGGGCTCATGATGGGACTTGGGTTTACCGCCATTTTAGTGGTGCTTGGCGGAGTACGTGAAGTTCTTGGTCAAGGCACTTTATTTGATGGTGCTGAGCTGCTGTTAGGTGACTGGGCAAGCGCACTGACGATTCAAGTATTTCAACTCGATAGCCATTTTTTAATTGCAATGTTACCGCCGGGGGCGTTTATCGCCATGGGACTGTTAATTGCCCTTAAAAATGTTATTGATGCAAAACTCGAAAGCCGACAACCAAAACAACAAAGCGAAGCCATAGCGCGCGCCAGAATTACCAAGGTTAGCTAATAGATGAACAAACAAAAACGTTATGAAATGTTAACCCGTCTTCGGGACAATAACCCTAAACCTGAAACTGAATTAAACTTTTCATCGCCGTTTGAACTGCTGGTTGCCGTCACCCTGTCGGCGCAAGCAACCGATGTCAGCGTCAATAAAGCCACTGACAAATTATTCCCTGTCGCCAACACAGCTCAAGGAATTTACGATCTTGGCGTTGATGGCTTAAAAACTTACATTAAAACCATTGGGCTTTATAACAACAAAGCGATAAATGTTATTAAAGCCTGTAAAATGCTAATTGATCAACATGGCGGCGAAGTACCTGAAAATCGAGAGGCATTAGAAGCACTCCCTGGCGTTGGCCGTAAAACTGCCAACGTGGTACTCAACACTGCATTTGGCTGGCCGACCATCGCTGTTGATACCCATATTTTTCGTATGGCAAATCGCACTAAATTTGCCATGGGTAAAAATGTCGACCAAGTAGAAGAAAAAATGCTGAAAGTCACCCCTGCCGAATTTAAAGTCGATGTACATCACTGGTTTATTTTACATGGACGCTATACCTGCATCGCCCGCAAGCCTCGCTGTGGTAGCTGTATGATAGAAGACCTTTGCGAATACTCTCCACCAAAGAAAAAGTAAAGGATTATACTCATGCGAAGTAATAGATTCCCAAGGGAATCTATTTTTTTACCTTTACAAAAGCAAAAAGGCCAATTAAGGTGTATTTATGTATAATTAATGGTTGACTTTGCAATGAATGCTTTGAGTGTTAATGTTCAAGTAAAAATATACAAGGATATAAATGGTTATTCATTTCCCGCTGTTATTAGGGATGGCTTACCTTGCTGCTTGTACTTGAATGCTTATCTTAATGGCAATCATAATTCTCCACTTTCAAAGTCAAAGTCAAAACAGTCACCGTCATTCTATACCATAAAAAAATATGCCTACGAATTGAAGTTTCTATATTGCTTCTTCATTGATAAAGGTATTGATCTCGTTGAGCGTGTTGCGAGTGGCACTTTTCTATCTATTGAAGAAATTGACAGTTATATTCGTACTTGTAAATTTTATGTGGGCACAGAATCTGATAGCGAAGACAGCACAGTAGTTAGCCTTACCGATAAAAGAATCAGGGATGCAATCCATGCGACATCCAACAGTCAATCAGAAGTGTCAGCGCATACTTTTAATCAACGCCTCAATCGCCTGAAAGCCTACATTGAGTTTTTATACGTGTGCCATCACTACGATAAAGCTGAAACTAAGCAGCAAATCAGCACCGATGACCAATTTAATAAATTTAAACTCTACATAAGCACCGTAATATCTAGCTCCCGAAAGGACAATACTATTACTAAAGATGCTTTTGAATCTGCTATCCCATCCGATAAATTCTTTAATTTGTTGGATGTTATTCAAGAATGCTCTCCTGATAATCCATTCAAATCGAGTAAACTTCGAAATCAAATAATCGCCCAAATATTGATTGATTCAGGGGTACGCGTGGGTGCGGTATTGAAATTAAAGGTAAGTGATTTAATAGATGATTGGGGCAATCCTAGATTCCTACTCACCCGAACGCCCAACGACCCAACGGACACAAGACGCCTTCCCGCTGCGAATAAAACAAAAGCACTTTCTGTTCCAATCTCTCGTGATTTAATGAAGTTTATTAAGCTCTATATTGAAACCGTGCGCAAAAGTACACCAAACTCTCATGAACATGACTTCCTTTTCATCTCAGAAAAAGGAAGAACTATCGGTAAGCCAATGTCTTACAACGCAATGTACAAGGTCATTAAGACGATTGGAGGTTGTGTCGGGATAGCACTACATCCACATCTACTTCGTCATAAGTGGAATGAAATCTTTGAAAACAAAGCCAAAGCCAAAGGGTTCTCACCAGATAAAATCGAAGACCTTCGCAAATATGCAATGGGCTGGGTAGAAGACTCAAAAATGGCATCAGTTTACAACGAGTTCCAATTAGCCGTGACGGTAGCTGAAATTTCATCCAAGAACCAGAGCCAATCCGTACCCAACCTGAGAGATAGCAAATGAACAGCATTGAACTTAAAAGCTTAAAAAATAGCTATCAAGGAAAACGAACCTTTCAAGCAAAAGAAACGGGTTACGAGTTCGATCTCTTTTCTGATGAATGGTTGCTTGGCTACAAGAAAACCCTTTACCTTGACTGGATGAATGAGCTAGATAGCGAAACCTTTCTCGACCTACGACTGGCTATCGCGCACGTTGCTAAACATTATGCTCATTCAACCCTAAATGGCCATGTCAGCATCTTAAGAACCATTTGCGGTTACTTAGAGCCAACGACTTTTGAGGCGTGGTGGTTAACGCTCACGGACTATAAAAAGAATGTAAAAGATGCCCTATACGCATTTAATAAACGAAGTCATGAGTACCGCAGCAGTCTTCTTACTCCGCTCTATGACATCGTTAAGGATGAGAATTTAGGCACACGAGGTCACCAAAAAAATATCCTTGATGAAACAACAGGCGCTTACAGTGAAATCGAGCGTGATAACCTTCTTGAAGCACTAAGAATTGAAACCCTCCATGCACTCAGCAGTGAGATTGCAACAGCACAACCTTTCACTCGCCTTAGAACCGTTCTGGCTTGTCAGTTGATGGTGGCCATTGTAAGAAGACCTTCGCAACTGGTTAAAATTAAATGGTGTGACCTTTTGCGGGTGGGTCAAACATTTAACTCACACAAAGAAAGTAACCGTGATTGGCAGCCTTTAACTCAGCATCATTTTTCTGATGTAGAGCAGTTGCACCTACGAACCTTCAAAGGTAAAAATGGAGCGTTTAGAGTCGATGCCGAGTCACGTTCACATCGCTTGGAGCCAAATCTGTCTGAATTGTTGCTTCAGTATTACCAAGTTTACGAAACTTTCCTTTGCGCGTCATTGAGCAAGAGTGGCGTTATCCTCTCTGAGAGTGAAACAAAAGAGCTAATGCAACGACTCCCCTTGTTTCCAGACCAAAGTTTATTCTCCGTAAAATTTGATACAAAAGAGAGTCTCTTTCAATCAGTAAGCGACACATCAGAGGCTTTCCACCTCTCTTCGGTAAGTCTTGCCAAAAGTATTGCTTACCTCTTCGAAAAAAAATTAAGTATCAAGAGTGACCGGATAGCGCACAAGCCTCTTGCATTTAAAAATAATCGCTGGCGTCATACCCAGTTAACCCTCGCAGCTTGGATGGGGTTAAGCCCTGCGCAAATTGCCGCCATTACAGGTGTTACGGTAGAGGCAATACAAAATTACCTTGATTTAAAAGCGCCTGAGCGAGTCAAAATAGACGAAGCCTATGCGGGTAACAGTGTCATACAACGTTTTGATAGCGTATCTTCGAAAGAATTACAGCAACACGCTGACTTTAAAGTGAAAAGCCCATTTGATGAAGAGATAGGGCACAAGCTTAACCCAGCCAACTGCTCAAGCTGTCAATCAAAGGGAGCCGCTCCAATGGGGTGCTATCCCTGTGATAACTTTCGACCTTTGGAAACCGCAAACCATCAGCAATATTTAGATAAGGCAGAGCGTAATCTGGCGATTAATAGTCAATCAGGCCACCCCGCTACGGTTAAACGACTGCAAACCATTATTCTCTATATCAAAGTGACAATGATGCTGTGCGAAGAACGACAAACCATGAAAGTGGGGGCGAAAAAATGAGTCAGATTAACCGCTACATTGATAATCAACGCGCTTATGTCGCCAAAAAGAAAGCACAGCCTCTGATTGGATTTACCAACGCTCAAGGTGAGCAGGCATCTTGGGAAGATATTGCTGTCACATTTACCAACAGTGACAACAGAACCCAGAATATTCTCTTTTGTAATCTAAATAGAAAGAAAACCCAAATAGGTACGCGTTTCACGGATGAAGATCGTTTAGCACCCGAGGTGCATGAGTTATTATTTACCTATGCCCTTGATATATTAAAAGAAAACATATCTATAAAGTATAAAGTAGGAAAACTCACAGCCGCAAGAATCTTCCTTTGTCACCTAAATGAGAATGTCGCGACCGCCACCCTTGAAAGGATTCAATCTGCCATCAACCTGATGACATACAGCACTAACTTAACATCTTTTATCAACTGGCTGCATCAACATAAAATGCTGGCGAAGAGCTGTCAGCCCTACATTAATACTACAGTTGAATCAGTTCGCACTAAAAGTGGCGATGATGCGCTACAAGCAGAACAAAACAAGCTCCCCTCCGAAAACGCACTACTGGCGCTCGGGGCTATCTTCTATGATGTTATTCCAGCCTATCAGGATGGTGACAAGGAAGATGTTGATGCTTGGCAACACCTTTTATTACCGAAGCAAGAGCAGCGAGACAGCTTTAGTTGTACCATGGCAGCACTTGGCATGGCTTCACCTAATCGGGTCGGCGCAGAGCAAGTACTTTTAACAGTGCAACGCATAAAGGCTCATACACAAGTTGTCGATGGACAGGAAAAAACGGTGCATTATCTCAACTGGCGAGGCTCAAAGGGGTATAAGGATAATCAAAATCACATTAATGCAGAAATGGTCGACAGCGTAGACAGAGCCTTGCATTACACCACTCTTGCTACAGAGACCGCCAGAGCACTGGCTCGGTTCTACCGAAAGCCGAGTCGCCCACTAAAAGAAGTGCTAGGTGAATTTAAGCCTAGCAATGAAAACATCACCCTGCTTAAGCCTAGTTTAAGCAAATCAACCAACCTGTTACATCTTGGGTTGCTGCTTGGTTTTTTTGACGACAGTGACAAATGTGTACGGGTCACCCCTGACACAAAAGGGGCAATAGGCGTATCAATCACTAACCCAAAATTCATCAAGCCCATTGCGCAGCTTGAAGCATTCGACACACTGATATTCAAGATGAATTGCCCATACAGTAAAGCACTAGCTGGATGTACTTTTACCGCGAAAATTCAATATGATAATTATACAGCAGGCAAGCAAGAACTCACCCTGGCAGAGTTTCAAAATCACACTATAGAGATGAATCAATCTCAACTCAAAGGATACAATAAAACGCAAACTAAGTTTGTCGATTTTGAAAACGCATTATTTGCTTACACACAAAAGCAATTGGCTGGCAGAGTGAGACACCCCTTCCTTTTAGTGCCTATCGGTACACTAAGTACTACATTCGCTGACGATTTAATTAAAGGCAATAAAAATAGGCTTACGATCTTTGAACGCCACGGATTTTCATCAAACTTTTTGCTTAAGCCACATCAATTGCGACATTGGCAAAATGATTTTCTGGCGAAAAAAGGTCTACCTCATCACCTCATTTCTATGTTGTCAGGTCGAAAGAGCGCCGAGCAAACACTGACCTATATCCATACAACTGACGCTCAGAACGCTTCAGTAATTGGTGATATCTCTTACGCTAATGAGCCAGAAAGCGATATCGAAGCGAAGATAAGCCTTCGTATTAAAACTATGGATCAATTTAATGAGGCTATCGACAGTGAAACGCCGACTTTTGTTCATGAGTCAGGTTTCTGCACTCAAAATCTAGCCCTATCACCCTGTACTTATATGTCGGAGTTTGAAACGCAATGTGCGTTATGCGCATCTTCTTGCCATGTGACCCATGATAGCGCGGCAATAGACTTACTCATGAAGGATTTAAAGGTGCAGTCGCATAACTTGAAAAGGGTTCAGGAAGCTATCAACTTTGAAACCAGTAAAGGAATGCAAAAGTGGTATAAAACCCACTATAGCAACACTTGCATGCTAAAAAAACTCATTGAAGTGTTGTCCGACAAGACAATAGAGGAAGGTCGTATGGTACGATTGCTAACTCGATCAAACAGCATAAAAATCACTAATTTAAAGACACAAACTGTGGAAGAACGAAAGTTAGCACTGCCAGATACCGAGCAAGCACTTCAAGCTGCTATTGAGGCAAAAAATGACAATAACAAAGATGAAGCCACAAATAATTTTTTAGGTTTTTTAGGCTCACTCTAGGGTAAAAATATGGCACTTAAATCACTAGAAACCGACCAACAAATTTCCATTCAAGCCCTTATTCGAAGCTGGGAAGGCAAGTTGACATGGGATTTATTAGTCACAAAAACAGAATCCAGCTTAGGTATTGCTACTACGAGACAAACGCTCGACAAGTACGCCAATATCAAGCATGAGTACAAGCAAAAAAAGCAAGTTCTAAGGGGAAAGCCCGTTTCATCTGAAAATGAGGAACTGATTGCTTACTTACAGAAAGATGTGGATTTAGCGGAGAAGGTGCTCCAACTGGAATCCGAACTTGCGGTAGCACGTTCAGAAATAGGCAAACTTCAGGCTTTCATTCAAAAGTTATCCAGCATTGGCAAAACTAATCCAAGTGTCATGGATGTGTTTCAAAAAACTCTGCAAGACATTGAGCGCAGCAATTCGTAAACACCCAACAATGTCTAACGCACTCAGCCTTCAATCAAAATATAGCGAGGGGTAAAATGGCAGGTGGTCAGCAAAAGGCGCAGCAAAACCTTGAGGCATTTGAGGTTTGGAAAGCCACACAGACGGACGATGACTTTAAACAAATCGTGTTCAGAGGTCAGCTTAATCGTATTGAAGTGGCAAAAGGGATTGGCTGTGGTAAATCTGCTTTAAATCAAAACCCTGCCCTCAAAACAGCACTTAAAGCTTTAGAAGATGAACTGCGTGGTAAAGGCCTCCTGCCACCTTTAACTAACGCTGCAAAGAAGAATGCGGATAAACCCAAAGCCTACGACAATACAGCGAATCGTAAACTGCTTGATTCAAAGCGAGTGTCTTCATTAGAGACTGAGAATATTGAATTAAAAACTAAGGTCAAAGAGCTTGAAAGACGACTTGAACGCTTCGGTGAACTGTCTGAAACCTTATCTGAAATGGGGTTAATGCCACGATGAATTCCGCTTTGCATGAAGACCAAATGCGTGTCACTAGTGTCCCTTTCCGCTCGACCAATATGGTGATATTCACAGGAGTACCGCTGGCAAAAGACTCTTACAAAACCAATAGTGGCAAGTATTACGTCACCATCAAAGTAGACCCTGAGAGCATCCCCGTGCAACCTGAACTGGGTCAGCATTGGTCAGTCAAAGGTCATCGACAATTAAAAAACATGGAGACAGGCGATTATGTGATGCAGCAGCACACCTATGAATCACCAGAGTATGTTGAGTGCTCTTTGCCCGAAACAGGTGAGCAACTAATACGCTTTATCGCCAGAGAAAGCATATTCAAAGGGATTGGGGAAAGCAAAGCCAGAGCGCTTTGGCAGCTCTTAGGTAAAGACTTTCATGCCACATTAAGAAATGACACACCTGAATCCAGAAAGCGCCTGAAATCGATTGTGAATGACGATTCTGTGGAATCACTTTACAAAGGCTATGCCAAATACAAAAATTTAGCGTATTGCAACTGGATGAGTGAGCACAAAATCCCTGCCAGTGTGCAGCAACGGCTCCTTAAGCATCATGGTGAAGTCTCTATCGATGTTATCAAGGGCAATCCCTATGCACTTATTGGTTTTGGTCTTTCGTTCAGCGACATTGAAGATATTATCAAGGTAACGGATTTTAAGACCGATGTTGCAAAGGATGATCCAAGAAGACTTAGTGCAGCACTTGAAATGGCTATTCGAAAAGAAATTGAAAAGGGTCATACCTATACCACTCACACTAACGTGCGCCCTTACCTCTACAAACTCCTTAAAGACAAAATACTGATAACGCAGGCATTTCAATCGGGCCATAATAAGGCGCAGTACATTTTAAATCCTGACAAGGGAACTTATCACCCAACCGCACAACTCTTGATGGAGAGTGTCGTTGCTAAAAGACTTAACGCATTAGTCAAATGCAATGATTTGTTGGATGAACAGGCTAATGCTGCATATTGTACTGCGGTTGCCGAGCTGCCTTACGACTTAACCAGCAAGCAAACCGAAGCCGTAATAACGTGCTTAGATAGCTCGGTAAGTTGCATTACAGGCGGAGCAGGCACAGGCAAGACAACGGTACTAAGAGCCGCACTTAAGGCTTATCATCAACAGGGCTTTGAAGTCCATGCCGTTGCGCTGAGTGGTCGCGCAGCGATGAGACTGCATGAGTCGATTGGCTTTGTCACTTCAACCATTGCTAAGTTTCTCCGTGAAGAGCCTATTGAACCCAGCGATAAACAAACCAATCACCTCTTAGTTATTGATGAAGCGAGCATGATTGATTTGCCGACCATGTATCGCCTTGTAAATCACATTCATCCTTCTACACGATTAATATTTACTGGCGACCCAGACCAACTTCCACCAATAGGATGCGGTAAAGTACTGGCTGATATTGTTCAAGCAAAAACGGTTGCTAACACCATGCTGGATATTGTCAAAAGGCAAGAAGGCTCAACGGGCATCCCTGAATACTCAAAGCTCATTAATCAGGGCGTGATGCCAGATCACTTAAGCACAGATGCAATACACTTTCACGAAACCAGTCAAGAAAACATTGCTCAAGTCTGCTGTCAGTTGTATCAAAAGTCTCCCGAAAATAGCCGTATTATGGCTCCTACAAAAGCCCTAGTTGCTGAAATCAATATGCTGACCCAGGAGGCCATAAATCCCAATGGTAGTAGGCTTGAATTTGAAATTAATGGTGAGAAGTTTTTTCAAAATATCCGTTTAAATGACACGATTTTGTTTACCCGTAATCATTACGATAAAGGCATACAGAATGGCTCTCTTGGTGTTCTCACAAGCGTTACGGCTAGTGGTGATAGTTATGGTGAAGTGACCCTTGATACTGGAGATAAGATTGAAATCACACAAACTGTATTGGATTGTATGGAACTGGGTTATGCAATAACCCTTCACAAAGCACAAGGCTCCCAGTTCCCACGTATCATTATCGCCCTGAAAAAAGGCAGAATCGTAGATAGGGCTTGGCTCTATACCGCAATCACGAGGGCGGAACATGAAATACATATTGTCGGCTCAAGTGCTGAATTTAGACTTGTAACCGAAGCCCCTAGTCATTCTCACAAACGCAATAGTTATCTTGTTGAGCTTTTAACAAAACAATAATAAAACTTATGATTAAGGAGTGACTACGGGTGCAAGCGGAAATAAGCTGTGTGTTAATGCGAAGCATTATCCATAGTTTATTCTGCGCTCTTGCGAAGCTAGATGTGCCTGTAGTTGAGCGACTATTCTTGCAAATCACTTCTGCCCAGAAGTGTGTCAGGTTCTAGTATCAAAGCTGACACGTTTCTGGACAGAAATCATTTAGAGTACTCTGTCTACGTCGACTAATATTGATTAGAAAAAGTATCCGAAATTATCAAAGATCTATAATTAGTTTCACCCTCTTTATCTACAAAACGAGCGGTGAACGGTAGCCGAAGAGTACAGGGCAAGATCACGAAGCTTTACCTTGTGCTAAGTTTTTTATCTTATACTTCTTTTTGATAACAAACCAAGTCAACCATGTCTAAGCTCAATTTATTCAAGTACTTTGTAGCCTTCATTGCATTTTGACCTTATAACTCTTTATTAAAAACGACGTATACTCCCTCAAAAGTAGCAACCAACTCATCCGCACAAAATAGATTGCAGGCTATTTGAACACGACCTTTTCCCTTGCGTTGAAACGCACGATGAAACCGAGACCACGCCGTAAGGTTGTCATATTTACATACTGCTGTTACATCTTTGCTGGCGGGTTTCAAGTATCGAATGCTATTTTTTTGAATAACAATTTGATGTTTTTTACCCTCCAGCTGGGCATAAACTAAAGACCAACCTGCCAAAATACCAACAACAGACAAGCTGCCGCCAAACACCGTATTCATGTGGTTTGTATTCATTCTCAATGGTGCAGTAATCTCGATATTTTTGCTGCTACAAGTATTCACACCGATACCGAGAGACTTTGATACTGGTATATGATGATGAAGGTAGACTTCAAGCTCTCTATGTTTCATATAGACCGTTGCCTTTTTTAGACCGCCAAAATATTGCAAAAGTCCGTTTTAGAGGGATGCAGGAATTACATTTTAGCTAATTCAGTTAATACTTGCTTATACGTATCCACTGATTGGGCTCCAGAAATAGCGCTCTCGCGATTGAATACAACTGTTGGAACACCTGATATACCCGCTTGTTTCCATTTCTGTTCCAGCGACTGGACATGACTTCGCATATTATCGTCATCTAGGCATTGCATTGCTTCGTCAACATTAATACCAAGACTTTGCAACTCTTGCTCGAGGGTACTCTTGCTGGATATATCTTTTTGCTCGCTATAAAACGAAGCAAATAACCGGTTTTTAAGCTCGGTTTGCTTGCCTACACTTTTTGCATGCTCCAGAAGAATATGAGCATCAAGGGTATTTACAGCTTTTAGCCCGTCAAAGTAGTCGAATTTAAACCCAACGTCTTCTCCAAGCTCTGTCATCTCTTTTCTGAAACGAATGCTATCTTCTAATGTAGTACCGTACTTCCTTTTAAGGTGGGCACGTAGGTCTTCACCTTCAAGCGGCATATCTGGATTTAACTGAAAAGGTTGCCACTCAATCTCAATGCGATCTTCTATCCCAAGCTCTTTTATCGCGGTATTTAAACGCTTATAACCGATAATACACCAAGGACAAATCACATCTGACACTATATCCAATTTGATTTTCTTATTCATATTTAACTCTTTTTTATCAAGCGTTTAGCTTCAATTTTATTTCATTAAATAACACTAAGCTGAATCCAAATTGTTTATTATTCGGTATCCTGCTCATTTTCACCGTAGAGAGTTGCGGTTCTATATTTTTTGCTCACAAAGCTGAATTGTTGGAACGGTATTAGTGAAGTTCGGTACATCAGCTTTTATCTTCTCTGCATTTGGGCCAAATGCCGTTTGAAATGACTCTATAGATTCAAATGAAATTGTACTAATCGCCACATATGCCGCTGCTTCACCAGGAACAACACTTGTTAGCCCTGCATCTACTGTCGCCCCTTTTAGTGCGTCTCCCAGAAGCTCTCCTATCATAGGAACATGTTTGTTGCAGTAGTAATCAAAATCAAAAATCACATCATCGTTATTTGGGTATATTACGTATACTTTAATCATTGCTTTTTCCCTTTTTCTTTCACTAAAGTTTTAAACTGTTGGGGGTTACATTTTGTTCTTGGGCATTGCTTTTCCAATCATTGATTCACCCATTATTGCCTGCTTTTGGTGGGAGATGATCCCAGAAAGAATAGCGGTCATTCGATTACGTTTACCTGGAACCACAACTGCTTTTCTACCCAAACCATTGATAGCTATTTCTGCTACTTCCGCAGGATCTTTTGCAACCATAGGTAGTTTTGACCAGTCAACACCATTATCAGCAGTCATCGGTGTAGTTGTTAACCCAGGAGAAAGAACCGTTACATCAATACCTTTGGGTTTAAGTTCGCCATGAAGAGATGCACCTAGCTGAAGAACATAGGCTTTGGTACCTGCATAATTTGAAAAATATGGGGAAACCATATGACCAGAAAGACTTGATACCATTAAAATACCGCCTCTTTTTCTTTCGATCATCGCTGGTGTAAAGTGGTGAGTCAGTTGCAATACAGAGGTAACGTTAAGCTGTATCATCTTCAACTCTTGCTCTAGAGATGATTTAGCAAACGAACCATTAACTTCAATACCAGCGGCTAGTACAAGTAGCCCAATACTTTTGTCAATTTGCTTAACTTTTTCGACGCCTTCTGACGTACTTAAGTCAGCAGAAACTGTCATTGCTTTAATTCCGTAGCGTTCCGTAAGCAACGTAGCTTGCTCTTCAAGCTCTTTTTCTCGACGAGCGACCAAAACAACGTTCAATCCTTTTGCCGCAATCTGGCTTGCCATTTCTGCGCCAATGCCTGATGTTGCCCCTGTGATAAGTGCCCAATCACCATATTTTTCTTTAAAGCTGATACCCATAATTCGTTACCTTTCTCTGTGTTTAGTTGATGGGGTAACTATATGGAATTTGGAGGTACAGAGCTCTCCATAAAAGTTCAAAAATTGCTCACATTAGTTCAAACGAGCCAACCTGAATAGAAAGGTTAAAATGCGGTGGTGTCAAGTTAAACGAAATTGAGAAGGGGATAGGCCTGTTTGTCCTTTAAAGGCACGGTTAAACGTGGAAACCGACTCGAAACCCGTTTCAAAAACGATGTCGGAGATACGTAAGCTATTATCTTTCAGTAACACTTTAGCTTTGTTGATTTTTAATTTGCTAATGTATTTTATTGGGGGTTCTGAATACACCTCTTTAAACTTACGTTTAAAAGTAGAAACACTCATATGACACAGTGCTGCCAACTCATCCACACTCAGATCCGCATACAGATTACTTTGGATAATATCTTCAAATTTGGCAAAGTTAGGTTTAAACATAGAAGCAAGAAAATCGAGTTCAGAAGGTGCGCCGGTTCTTTTCGCCATAAGAATGACAAATTCACGTAGTTTGCTCTCGATAAGCAAATCATCCGCCAACTCTGGAGAATCCAGCAATATACTGATGCTATCACGATAGTGCTCTAGCAATTTGTCCACTTCAACCTGCAAAATATTATAATCGACCCTGTATTTTGACTGGCTAATATCAAAGTTAAACAGTGACTGAAATATTTCAGGATAGAGAAGGATACCAATCGCTTCACCTGCACCTTCATCATTATGATAGCTAGTGTTTTCATAAAAGTAGTTAGTGCATTTTGCCAGTATTCCGCAGTTTTTGTTCAATGAAGCAGATTCTGTCTGTTCCCTGACGTTAAAATCGCCATTTGTGACAAACGCAAAACACGCTTCACTGTCTACAAATACGCGCGGCATACGTTTGAAACTGGGTATATCTTGTTTTTGAAAAACAATACGTCCATTATATTTTATTGTTTTCATTTAAAGGCACCATTCAATAGTATTGCGATAAGGATAAAGCAGTCTACCTGCTCGATTAACTAATTGGCTCAACTAGAATCGTGTTGCTACGGTGCTGCATTCATAATCATTAGACATCTAAAACTCGACAACAAAACTAAAGCTCGAGAATAGCCTACGCATAATCTATTTTTCAAATGTACTCAATACAAGCATGAATACGTGTATAGATCGAGCGAGAGATTCATGTGGTCTTTGCCCTCTTGATTGAACTTTGAGTCCTTGACGAAACGTAAGGAAATAGTCGGTCAAATGCTCCGCATCTATACCATCAATAAGTCGTTCTGTTTTCTCATATTGAGTAAAAAATGCCAGTGTTGCAATACGACCTTGTTCAAACTTCTTAATAACATACTCATAGAGGGCTGGTTCGTTTGATTTTAATTCAACAATACTGTTTGTAATTAAGCAGCCGTAAGTGAGTAGATCATTCTCTGGATTTAAGAACTCACTATCAAATAAATATTGAAGATTCTCTGATATTAATTTATCTGAGTCGAGTTTCCTGAGTACCACAGACATGTGATGCTCAACATAGAAATCTACTATACATTTAAACACGGTTTCTTTGTTGCCAAACGCGTTGTAAATACTGGTTTTAGTTAATCCTGTAACGGTCGATAATTGATCCACCTTAGTCGACGCATAACCATGCTGCCAAAAATATTTGGCCATAACTCCAAGCACTTCTATCTCGTCAAACTGTCTTTTCTTTGCCATTTATCTATACAACTACATAAAATTCTTATTGACACCTATTGTACTAGTTAGTACATTAATTGCAAATGTACTAACTGGTACAATTAAACAAAACAATGAGGAACAAACGATGTTTTCAGCTATAGCACTATCACTACTTGGATTTGCCTCAACGGTGATTGGAAGTTTGCATTACTTTCTAAAAGTAAAAAAGAACAAGCCTCCCAAAAATCCTATCATCCTTATGCTAGCACTTGCGGCAGGTGTCCTTTTGGGGCTAGGTGCAATTATCAGTGGGATTATAAATATGCATTGGAGCTTTGTTTTCGTTGTCTTAATGTCCAGCTTTTCCATATTTCTTGGTGGTAAATTCATTTGGGTATTCAGTCAAAAAGATACTCCTCTAGGTGATATTAAAGTTGTAATTGGAGATAAGTTCCCACAATTCGAATCAACAACATATGACAACGAGATTTATTCGGCTGATGACATAAAAAATCAACGCGTTCTACTCAAGTTTTACCGAGGTGCTTGGTGTCCATACTGTAGTGCTGAATTAAAAATGTTTAACGATATGAAACCGACCCTAGATCGATATGGCGTTAAGGTCGTTGCGTTGTCGGGAGATACGGCAGAACAAGCAAAAATGCACATCGAACGAGATAGTTTAGATTTTCTTCTTTTGTCAGACCCAGAACTCAAAGTAGTTAAACAATACGGCGTTGAACACCACAAGGCTTTAGGGGCTGACTCGTCTAAAACAAAAACAGTATTAGGGCTGCCATTTCCTACTTCATTTGAATACAAATCAATGTCTATCCCAACATCGGTCTTAATTGATGAACATGGTGTCATCCAATGGATAGATCAGTCTGAAGACTATCGACTAAGAGCAAGCGAAGAACGATTAACTCAAGCCTTACGTAACGCTTTCACCATTAATAAATAATAAACCGAGAGAATTATTATGTTTAACTACCACAATATTGAAACAGCACCAGAAGCTTCAAAGCAAATGATGGAGCAATCTAAAAAATCACTTGGTTTAATTCCAAATTTACATAAAGTGCTAGCAGATGCTCCCGCAACTTATCAAGCTTATTTGAAGACTTATGAGTTATTCACGCAAAGTACACTATTCAGTCCACTCGAAGCTCAAGTGGTTCTGATGACCTCAAACTTTGAAAACAACTGTCACTATTGCGTTCCTGGTCATACGTGGATCATGAAATCAGCTAATATGCCAGAAAGCATTATTGAAGCACTACGGGAAGGAAATGAGTTACCTGATGTCAAACTACAAGCGTTGCATGTCTTTACTAAAGAGCTACTAGATAATCGTGGTCATATAGGTGATGAAAAGTTGCAGAACTTTCTAACGGTAGGATACACTGAGCGGCATGCACTTGAAGTGTTGACAGGCTTAGCTTGCAAACTCATTTCAAATTTCACCAATGCATTATCTCATACACCAGTTGATGCCCCATTAAAGGCTTTTGACTGGACTCACCCTTCAGAGAGGTAAGATCAATCTGAAGAGAGTATCTACTGATACTCTCTTTTAATGGCCGTGTATTTTCATAAGTATATGTGTTGTGGATTAGTAAATTTGGCCACATAGTCAGAACTCTAGGCATAAAGAAAAGTAAGTCAAATTACGAATCTTTAGTATAGCCTCATTCCTGCTCTAGCTTGTTATGGGGCAGAAACGTGTCAGCCTTGATACCAGACCCTGACACACTTCGGGGCATAAATAAGCTAGGTATGCTCTAAAAAAGTGGCCAAATTCACCATACCACTGCATAGGAAACCATGACGGTGAGAAAAGCTAAGATACCAACGCATCGAAATATCTTAAAATTAGCAATTGATTCTAGTAGCAGTTTAAATTTTTGCATAGATCCTTTATTTTTCCTAGTCATTAAATATCCTTATTATTTATGGCGTTAGGATTTTATCTATTCTATTCACAATTAATAAAAATGGTCTACACTTTATCGACATATTAAAAACAAGGAATGTTTTATGTTGTATTTAACCCGCCTGAAAGATGAATCTGTTGTGCTCTCTGGGGTGCATGATGCCCATGGCAATCTATTAGATGATATTGAAATCGTGATATTGCCTAATGATAAAGTGGGCATTAGTGCTGATAAAAAAATTACCATTCTGCGAAAAGAGCTAGTGCAGCGATACTTCCAAGATGGAACTCAGAAAGTCTTGCAAAAATAATAGAATTAACTACCATAACTGTATATAAGTACAGTAGTGTTGGTTATGAAGATTATTCCTATATACGCAAGTGCTGGTATTACAGGCTTTGAAAGCCCTGCGGCAGAATATAAGCAATCACCCTTATGCCTTGATGATTTACTAATAGAGCACCCAAGCGCGACGTTTATAGGTCAAGCTAAGGGCGAGTCTATGCAGGGAGTCGGCATCTTTGATGGCGATATTCTTGTGGTTGATAGGCAGTTAACCGTTAAAAATAATGATGTGATCGTCGGTTGTTATAACGGTGAATTTGTTTGCAAAATTATTGATACTCACAATCAGCAGCTGCTGTCAGCAAATACTGATTATGAGCCTGCCTTAATAACTACCAGTGAAATGTTTACGATCGAAGGGGTGGTAGCACGTTCAATAAGATGCCACCGACCGGCTAAGTTTCTATAGAATTTTTGTCATGTAAACGTTTTGGGTAAAGCTCAGTATAAACTTGCCATAGCGTATTAATATTTCTATGGCCTGTCACTTGAGCTACTTCATCAATGGTGTAGCCTTTTTCAAATAACCGGCTGTGTAGTGGTCAAGAAATATTGGCCACAGTCAGAGAGTTTGTTCAAAATGGTGACCTCCTATAAATAAAGCCTATACATCAAAAGGTGAGTTGAAAGTAGATACCACCTTTTCTCTAAAGCCACCTAATATTTCAAAAGATAGCGATTGCTCCCAAGTGAGGTCTCGATTGTTAGGTGGCGTTAAAATAGGTAATTGTGATTCATTTTTGTGTGGTGTACTAAACCTAACTTTATGCTCAGCTTGAAATGGGGTGCTAGCTCGTATTATCTCGCTTCTCCCCTGCTCTGCGGAGACAGTAACAGTTTCGGATTCCCTGAATATAACCGGTACATCAGGTATTTCTTCAGCGATACGATTTGCAAATTCTATAAGCTTTGGTGCTGCAAAAGTATATAGCCAAGCCTCCTGATTGATAGCCTTGTTTACTCGTAATATCCTACCGAGTACTTGCCTAAAATAGAGTTCGGTTTTAACTCTGCTTAGGTGGCAACACACCTGCAAGCGTGGGATATCAGTGCCTTCGCTGATCATACCTACACTGACTATCCAGTTCTTTGTGCTATTCCTGAATTCGTTGATTTTATGCGAAGGCAGATCTTCTTTATAGGTAACTATTTCGGCAGTTTGCCCATATTCACTTCTGAGCATATTTAGAATATATGCGGCGTGCTCTATCGAAGATGCAACGACAAGTCCAGCAGCATTCGGGTTATGCAGTCTAATGTCGTCGAGCTTGTTAGTCGCCAACGTTAAGGCATGCCGAATGGCTATATCATTTTTAATGATCGATTGGTAAGTAACTAATGAACCTTTGAATAGAGCCTCTAGGCTATTGAACGTCTTAGTTTCATTTTCTTCGTCAGTAACCGCAATCCTTTCATTATCAATTAATACAATCTTTGGGCCTCGGCATACACCATCAGCAACAGCGTCCCTTAATCCGTAGATATAATCACACTGTATTTGATTGTCTGGATCTGTATAACGAGATAAAGCTATCGGTGCTTGATCTGAGCGCCATGGAGTGCCAGTTAACGCTAAAGTATATTCGGCTTGGCTTTGAATATTCAATAAGATCTCTTCCCCCCAGGCGTTAGCATCTTCAAGAGAACTGCCAGAGCAATGATGGATCTCGTCAAATATCACGAGTACCCGATTTTGTTTTAACAGTTGCCAGAAATCTTCTTTGAAAGACAACATGCTTTGATACGTATAGGAGCAACCAACGGCACCTATGACACCATCGAAACGACATTCTAAAAGCCTCGAAAATGTATGCTTAATACCTTGCGATATATTTATCGAAGGTGAAAAGCAAAGTACAAAATCGATAAGGTCTTGCTCAAGTAGCTGAGCAGCGACTTCTGAAGCCATAATCGTCTTACCTGCCCCAGGAGTTGCTAAACAAAGGAAGTGCTTATGTTTGGCACTAAAGTGCTCTAGAGCGCGATTAACGCACTCTGATTGCCATTGTCTTAGATGCATTAAGGTTACTTTTGTTGATGAGCGAGAACAGATTTAATCGCTTTGATTTGGCCGAGTAGTTTTGAGCTATTTTCACGGGCTTGTAAATACTGGGATTCAAGGTGCGCTTTCATCTCAGGGAAGGATTGATACAACCGCATATATTCTTCTGACTCGCCTATGCTAGTGAGTAAATCAACTTCAGATTCTTTAAGGCGTTTTTCAAGCTGCTGGACAGCGAGACGAGTACTTGCATTAATCAACTCGGGTTTATTAACCTTTCTTTCAGTTCTTTCAGTTCTTTCAGTTCTTTCAGTGATAAAACTCGCTTCATGAAACAAATCCGACTTCTGATACGTAACTCTTTTAGAGTTTTTCGTTCCTTTTTTTGACAATAGACCTTTCTTAACTAGTCTCAGAATTTGTCTGTACACAAACTTGCGAACCTCTACGGAATCCTTATTAGTAGGAGATATAGCTAAATATGCATCACGTAATTGAGATACACGGAAATTGTTAAAGCTCTCATCCTGGAGAATAGTATGCAACCTTGTGCATATTTTCATTGAAATTTTCGACATTACTTTCTCGCAAGAGGTAGTGGTTCACTGTCTTAAGCTCTTTGTAATGAGCTTTAAACTAAATACGGATTATAATCCGTGGCTTTATAAGCCGCAACTTTGGATAGTCTTTATCTTTAACGAGATGAAAAATGAAAGACTTAGCTATCCAATTTGGAGCAAAATTGCGTGATAAGCGCAAAACACTAGGCATTTCTCAGGATAAATTGGCATTACTAGCAGAGATTGACCGCAGTTATGCAGGACGAATAGAGCGCGGTGAAGTAAATATCACCCTCGAAAAAGCCTATCAGTTAGCAGAGGTTTTGGGGTGTGATGTAAGGGAGCTGCTTCCTTAGTTCAAAAAACAATTTGTGTAACGTATTAAAATTACAATAGTTGTCATTATGGAAGTTTTTACTCTAATTGTGGCATAGTGATTTTAGGTACTGATTTGTTGTTGAACGCATTTTTGATCGTGATAATAATCTGAAATAATTCACGATGAGTCACACTGATTAAATCGTTTTTGCCCCATTCCGTGCTAGCACGCTTAACCTCACAAACCACAGCGAGGCTGTTTGTCCTACTTTTTCTAATGCCATCACTCACGCCAAGACAATTGCATTGAGCGGTCAATAAACTACGGTGTTTTGGAAGGATGTGAAACCAATTAATCCAAGGTGGCTCTAGGAATGTCTCGATTTAATCGCCATATACAGTAAGTATCTGCTTACACTGTGATTTATTCTGCTCTTTATCAATAGAAAGTGTAATGATTTAACTTGCAAAGTAAATCTTAGTACTATATGTTGTGCTTATTGATCGGCAAGGCACTATATATAGTGCTATCACTTTCAAAAAATTGAGGGGACATATGAGCATTCAAGCAAAATTTATTAAGTTTCACGATAAGATTAAGATAAGCCGTGAAGATAGCGAGTACAAAGATGCTCGTGAAAAGGATGACAGTATCTTAAAGGCTATTAAAAGTACCTTGAAGGACGAAGGCTACCCAGTAATAGAAGATTTTCTTCAAGGGTCTATGTCAACAGCCACAGGGGTCAAGAATCCGGATGAAGATTTCGACATTGATAGAGCTATAGTGATTGCTTTTGATGGTTCACCAGATGACCCTATCATAGTTAAAGAAATCGTTCTGAAAGTACTAGAAGACCGAGGCTTCAAAAACGCCAAGATTAAAAAGCCATGCGTAACCGCCGACTACGCTGCTAAAAATCTACATATCGACATCCCGGTTTATCGGGAGCAAAACGGTGATTATGAGTTAGCTGTAGGCAAAAAGAACTCTAGCGAAGGCAATAAGGAATGGTCTGGCTCGGATCCTAAAGGGCTAAAGGACTGGGTAAATGACTCTTCAACTCACCTCGGTTCAGCGAGTAAAAAGCTTGGGCAATATAAGCGTATCGTTAGGTACCTTAAGCGCTGGCGAGATCACAAATTTAGTACAGATGTAGCTAAGAAAGTTTTTTCCATCGGCTTAACCGTGATGGCAAAAGAGCAATTTTCGCCAAGCTTGGATGATAGTGATAAAGCTAACGATTTAGTTGCACTTCGAAACACAGTAAATGCCATGTTGAGTGGTGGTTATTTTAGTGATCAAGGTGACGATCTTTATAAGGTGACGGTTTATTTACCCAAATCACCATGGAAAGATATCTTTGTTGGTAGCAGTTTAAATACCGGAACTCAGTTCTATAACAAGCTGAAGTCGTTAAGAGATAAGTTAGATAAAGCTATAGATGAAACAGATTTGGTTAAGCGGTGCAAGATACTGAACCAAGTGTTTGGCAATGATTTTGAAGTACCTAGTAGTTCATCCAATATTAAAAAGGCTGCATACGCAACAGCCGGAGCCTCGGGTACATCGCAGGGGGCCTAATGATAGCATCTGAGGAAATTGTCGAGCATTTGATCAGTAGAGGCTTTGATTGCAAAGCACAGGATTTAAATGGGGCTGGCGTTATTACAGTCAGCCTTGAAATTGCAGGAAAAAAAATAGATCTGATACATTTTATAACATCAGAGATCACTCACTTACCTGTTTTTTTGCTTATAAATCCGCGCGATATAGGGCATCTGGCGCATGTCCTAATTTTCAAAATTGCTGACGTTGAGTATGGCAGTATCTGTGTCAATGATAAGGATTCTGTTTCAGTAAACTTCAATATGCCATTGCTGGCGATTGAGGAGTCTCTTAATCGCCACATAGGTATTTTGAATAGAGCGGTTACTGACCCCGACTGGAACCGGAAAGAGCTGTTACGAGAGTTCAAGTCTTGCTGGTTAAATATTTGTGATTTTGATGAAAGACCCGTACTTCTTACTAATGATAGCGGGGCACTGGAAGAGATAGATGTTTATAAGCCTGTAAAAAATTTTAAGTTTGGTGTTAGATCTTACTATTTGGCGCAATCTGAAAGTACTGATCTAGCAGCTGCGGCGAAAGTTTACTGGCAGGATAGTTCAGGAAGAAATCTTGCTGGTAAAGCTGTAGTTTTGCCTCTAACTGAAATTGAGCCAGCACCGTTAGAAAGAGAGCAGCTTACAACTTGGTATTTAGCTGTCTTGTTGAAACAAGAACCTGACCTTCTCAAAAAGTTGAGTGATAATTATGGGAGGTGGAAGACTCATGAGTACTGGATTGTTTTCAATGCTCAAGTACCTTCAGGAACGGTCTGGTTTTGCTTATATTTCAAAAGTAGAAAAGGTAAAAAGCATTCTCTGCCGTTAACTGAAACTCAGCTAAGACACTGGAAGATTAAGGCTGTTCCTATAAGGCTTTTTAATAAAGGAGCTGTGCTGCCAAGAGGTGGTGCAAATTTAGATTTAGCGACAAGCAAGGTTGCCTTGATTGGAGCTGGATCTGTTGGGAGCGAGATAGCACACAAGCTTTCTGCGGCCGGGGTTCAAAACTTAGATATCTATGACAATGATATTTATCAGATAGATAACTTATACCGGCATATCTTACCTGAGGAGTATTTAAATCTAGAGAAGTCTTATGGCCTCAGTTACCACCTAGCTCGTCAGTTCTTATGGTCCAAAGCTGTTCCCTCCAAAAAGAAACTACTGGAACTCAGAAACTCTCAGTTGATTAGCTCTTATGATTTGATTGTTATAGCCATTGGTAGCCCAACTCATGAGCGACTTTTTAAAGAGTATCTTTTGGAAAAAGGCATAAAAGTTCCGGTCATTAACACTTGGCTTGAAGGTTTTGGTGTAGGTGGGCATGCTGTATTAGATATGCCGGATAGCGCTGGTTGCTTACTTTGCGCCTATGTTTGCCCTGATATGTTGACCAGAGGGCTTAACTCTAACCTTAACTTCATCGAGCCAAACCAAGACGTCACAATTAACATGTCTGGTTGTGGTGAGCAGTTTATTTCCTATAGCGCTATTTGCTCTGCGCAAACGGCTCTAATTGCGAGTGATTTGGCTATCAAATGCCTGGAAGGGAAGATTACTGCTAGTTCAAAAGTTAGTTGGAAAGGCAGTGAACATGATGCTGTGTCTCATGGAGTATCGCTGACTAATAGGTTCTATCAATTTAGTGACTCTTTGCAGGTTAAATCTCTGATTCATGAGGATTGTGATGTCTGTAACTGATGAAGATATCTTGTTTGTCGGTTCAAGTGTCGAACTACGAGTTAACAAGCAGGTCTATGAATGTTGGCTGGAACACCGCCAAATCAAGCGAAAGGATACAGAACAGTTTGGGGCGTTGATTGGTTCACGAGCTGAAGGTGAATGCAAGATTTGGATTGACAGGTGTACAACACCAAAGAAAAAAGATATTAGCCAGCGAGCAAGGTTTGTGATGAGAGACCCATTTCATCAACAGGCAATAGACAAAGCATTTGAACAATCAAATGGTGAGCTGGGCTATATTGGAACTTGGCATACGCACCCACAATGTGTACCAGAACCCTCATCTATTGATTTGAATGACTGGGCTCAATGTACGTTGCGAAATCCTGACAGGAAACTTGTGTTTGTAATAGTGGGTAATGAGCAGGTAAACGTTTACATTAACATTAACGGTAATTTAGAAATAGCAAAGAGGAACATTGATGGGTAACAAGGCAGATCAATTCTGTAATCAAGCGGCAAGCTCGCCATTAGATTCGATGGATACTTTTTATCAGTATCTCGACAATCTGCGAAATTTGGTTAGTTGGAACCGTGTAGGGATTTTAACTGACGAAGGTGATAGGAATACCATCATTTTGCTAATGTTAAGCGAAGAATTGACTGCCACAATGCGCCTTTGCTTTGAGCCAAGTCTGATTAAGTCTTGTATAAATACCTTATCTGGTGAATCTGAAATAGTCACTTACAGATGTATTCAAGGTTATGCAATAACGCGCGATGATTTAACCAATTTATCTAGTATAGCAAGTATCTGGGTGAAAGCCGAGGCACAGAGCACTGAGCTAACACAAGATGATTTAGAATCGTTGTTCACTCGTTTTGAAGGAGAAAGGAAAAAAACGGGCCGTGGTCCAGATTTCACAAAAGGCACCAAGGAGACCGTTTGGCGGGATAGTTTTGGTCGTTGCATATTTACTGGGTGCGGTGAAAAGCTTGATTACGATGAGGTTTCAGGTACTTCAGGCAACTATGCATACTTGGCTCACAATGTTGCATCGTCTGAAAAAGGCGCAAGAGGAATTACCGAGTTATCAGAGAAACTGTCAAATGATCCGAGCAATGTATTGCTTTTATGTGATAAACACCATCGGTTAATTGATAAGGTTGCCGCTAGTGACTATCCAGCATCGTCACTATCTGCGATGAGGAAGGAATTCGGTCTTGTCGCAAATAGTTTATTGGATGGCTTGAAGTACCAACCAATCCCAGTTTACGCTGTATTGTGGCCTGTAAATTCTCAAACAGTTTCTCCCCCTTCTTACCTTCAAGTCGCCAACAGCCTTTCTAGAATAAAAAGAAGGATGCACCAGCAGATCAACATATTAAGTCATAATGAAGAGCTTTTGGTTGAATCACCAGATTTATTTTGGGGTCTAATGCCGAAAATCATTCAGGCTTCCGCCGATAAGATTATCCAACAAACCAAAGAGTTTGGATTTAATGCTGCGTTGTTTGGGTTTGGACCAACTTCAGCGCTTATTGGTTTCGGCGCAAAAATTGGGAACAAGAATGCGGTTACTCCGATGCTTAGATTTAGAGAATCTGGTAGTTGGTCATGGCCTGCAATAGATCCTGTCGGTGAGTTTTATGAAGTGGTTGGGTTTGATAAATTAGAAAAAGGAACTGATTTTGTAATAACTATTGCCTTAACGGCTGAACCAGAAAGTTTAGTTGAAGCTTCTAATTCAGTTTGTGTGAAGACTGGAGCCGAAATGATTACAATTCGCGCGAAGGAACAGTTTATGGGCAATGGTGCAGTATCGCATCCAGATGACGGAAAGGCTTTTACTGCTGTTCTTCAGTCAATGTTTCATACTCTCAAATCAGAGTATGGTGCACAAACTATCCATTTGTTTCCTTGTGCATCAAACGCTGCATCAGTGTTTATTGGACAAGCATATGATGTACACCACCCTAGGGTGGTTGTATATGATTTTGACAGTGGAACGATGGTGCCAAGAATATGTTTAGAAAGTGAGAACCACAAGTGTTCCATATCATCAATTTAATACTGTTGCTGAACCTGTCCTATAAAATAGCAAGATCGTGGGTGCCCCCAGTGTCAGGATAGTTGTTCAGATCTTAAAGTGATTTGTACCAATTAAACTGAACACTTTACGACGCGATTTTATGATACAAAAAGTTATCTATATTTCTCTAATTTAAGTGGTTACTCTAAGAAGGTTCTGTCCAAAAACGAGTTACGAAGGTACTTTTACCTTACCATCATTACTCAGGATACTTTGGCAAAGTGATGGTTTCACGCATTGAGGCAATCGCCTTACCAAGCCTACAAAAAAGAAATTTGATATAGCAGTCATTTTAAATTTGATATTATTTTGTAAAGAATAACTGGTGTGAATTTGTATGAATTTCAGCTAACAAAGCACTAAGTTTACAAATCTTACTCTTTTCGTAAAGCAAAATTTGGAAGATAAACCGTTGTAAACCACGGCACTAGGTCAATTGCACTCACTCACCCACTGAGTTGAATTTATTTTTGGTAAATATAAAATGACTACAAAGATAAGGTTTACCCAGAAGATTAATCATCTAATGCTATCTTTTTAGTACTTTTTATTAGAGCATCTCTACGAACCATTGCCTTCCAATTGGCAATGGTTAAACTGTTAAATACCATCCTGTAAATACAATCCCGCGCCCAAATCAGTTAATACTTTTGCATTAAAAAAATGTTAATACTGTGATCTATTTTGCTATCATTATAAGCTAATGATACTTGCAGCTATCCGTCATAACCTTTACAGCTAATTCATCTAAATACTCAATGCGTAGCAAGAATTATTTGTGGTTTGAAGCACAACATTTAGAAAAGGACATTTCGTGACACAGAAAGACACAGCTTGGGTTGAATACGCTAAAGCAATAGGCATCATGTTAGTGGTGTATGGACATGTAGCCCGTGGCATTTATCATTCGGGCATAGACTTACCCGTTCCTTTTTACAAACTTGCTGATAGCCTAGTTTATAGTTTTCACATGCCGCTTTTTTTCTTTTTATCAGGGTTATTCTTTGTTACATCATTACAAAAAAGAGGACCGAAAAAATTAGTTTTCAGTAAAATTGATACTATCTTTTACCCCTACTTATTGTGGTCAATGTTACAAGGTTCATTAGAAGTACTTTTACCTAGCTACACCAATGGAAGTCCCTCTTTTACTGACGTCCTTTCACTGTTGTGGGCCCCTAGAGCACATTTTTGGTTCTTATATGCTTTATTGTTAATCTTTGCATTATCGACGCTAGCATATCGTTTATTACCACAACGCTTCAGCGCTGTATTTGGCATTTTCAGCATTATAATGTACTTAACTAGCTCGATGATTTCAGATGATAAAATAATCAATTATATTACTGAAAACACAGCTTTTTTCGCGCTAGGAATTATTTTTTCACTGCATATAAAAACGCAGTGGCTTGATAGCAAATTAGCCCTTGTCGGATTATTTTTGGCTTTCATATTAGGGCAATGGATATTTCACGGTTATCTGTCATTAGAATATCGTGATAGAGGTATACAGTCTTTGTTACTGGCTATAATTTCAATTGGTTTTATCGTTTCTTTATCTATTCATCTGGCAAAATTTAACCTAAGTTTTTTTGCTTATTTAGGTCGCTATTCAATGGCAATATATCTGATGCATGTTGTTGCGGGCGGAGCCGCTAGAGCACTACTAAGTCAACTAGGCATACACTCTTTTATCGAACAGCTTGTTATCGGTTTTATCTTTGCCCTGTTAGCACCGCTGGCTGTTTTAGTGCTGATTAATAAACTAAAAATACCTTATATGTTTTCAGCACCATTGTGTTCTTGCTTAGCTAACATATTTGCTAAAGCTGCAAAACTTACCCATAAAAAGAAGCAAACAGGTACTTAGTTTGACCAAGTCAAATTTAAGGCACAAAAAAGCCGCTATAAGCGGTTTTTTGTGAATATTTTCAGCAAGTTTTAAAACATTGATACAAAAAATGCGCTGAAACATACTGCGATTACTACTGAGGTACCAAGAGCCATTTTTAGTTCTGTTGTCATTATCTTGTCTCCAAATGAATATAAGTTAATTTTAGCTTTTAATAATTATTTTCCTATTGTTTAACAACAAAACTGTGAACTAAAACGTAAATTTTAACCTGAAATCAATTTTATATCTCAGATGAAAATTTGTTATGCTTGAACAGTTACTTACATACATTCAATTATAGAGAATATTATGTCACAACTTCTTCATACCATGATCCGTGTCGGCAACCTTGACCGTAGCATTGAGTTTTATACCCAAGTTATGGGGATGAAATTATTACGAAAATCAGAAAACAAGCAATATCAATATACCCTCGCCTTTGTCGGTTATGGGGATGAGTCAACTGGACAAGCTGTAGTTGAATTAACTTATAACTGGGGTACTGAGAGCTACGATTTGGGTACAGGTTTTGGGCATTTAGCTATTGGCGAAGAAGACATATACGCCCGCTGTGAAGCCATTGCAGCTGCTGGCGCCAATATCACTCGCGCACCAGGCCCTGTTGCAGGTGGAAGCACCGAAATTGCCTTTGTAGAAGACCCAGATGGTTACAAAATAGAACTCATCCAAATGAAGTCAGCGACTCAGGGCTTAGGTTAAAAATCAGCAAAAAATTAGCTTAATGGTTAGAATAACTATCTAACTAAGATTGTCACTTGGTGACAATACAAAAAGCCAGCGTTAGCTGGCTTTTTATTGGATTCATATAAGTTTTAATTGCTTAGAACTTAAATGATACACCTGCGTAGATTTGACGACCAATGGTGTCATACACTTCAGGAACTGTACCTGCATCGTTTTCACTTGGGATCATCAGTGGCTCTTCATCGGTTAAGTTTTTCACACCAATGTTAGCTGAGACTGCGTCGCTGAAGAAATACGTTGCCGAAACATTGTGGTAAAGAATTGAATCAATCGGAGCATCCGTGTTGATGTCATTCATTTCGCCAATATAACGGTTCGAATACATTACACTCCAATCACCTTGTCTAGCACTTATGTTGAAGTTGTTTTTGTATTCAGCGTAACCACCGAACATACCACCAATTGTACCAGTGTAATTTTGGCCATCTTGCTCAAACTTAATCAAGTGAGTCAGATCGTTATTGATTTTCCAATCCAAACCAAATGCTTCAAAGCTGTATGCTAAGTTAAAATCAATACCTGATGTATCTTGATAACCAACGTTCGTTAGTGGGTTACTTAGGTCAGATAAATCACCATTAGCGCCAATATTAAAAGTTTCACAAGCACTTACATCACCAGCAAAACAGTTATTTAGACCTGCTTGAACGTCTAAACGAGAAATCGCGTTATCAATCTTAAATCTCCACCAGTCAAGTGTGATAGATAGACCATCAACATAGCTTGGTGAGTAAACTAAACCAGCAGTATAGGATTCTGACGACTCAGCATCTAAGTTTTCATCTGAGGTGTAGTTAACTAAAATTTGGTCATCTAACTCATTACCCCAAGGATCATCTAGGTAGTCGAATGAACCTGAGTTACCACCAAATAATTCGCTGACACTTGGCGCACGGAAACCAGTAGCAGCTACTGTACGAAGCATTAAATCATCGGTCGCCTCATAAGTTAAGCCCACTTTCCAAGTTGCAGCACTACCAAAAGTAGAGTAATCATCATAACGAAGTGCAAACTCACCAGTTAATTTTTCAGTGAAAGGAACACTGACTTCTTGGTAAACAGAGAATACATCAAAGCTGCCATCAGTTGGATCTTGCTGCGCTGCAGTACCTTCACCAGCAATAATTACTGGATCTGGATTGTAATAACCACTTTCATGACGGTACTCTACACCGATTGCGAAAGCCACTGCACCAGCATCTAAATCAAATGCTTCACCGCTGATCACACCAGCAATAACATGTTGATCGTTACCGCCATCAGTTTGCTCTGTGTAGCTAACGGCATCAATCATCTCTTGGCTCATAGGATCGCCACCAAACCATGCATCTTGATTCGCATTGATTGATTTTATCATGTTGCCTTGGTGAATTGAATTATGTACCCAAGTATCAGCTTTGTTACTGCCGTAGGTATAAGACACATCCCAGTCCATACCGGTATTAATATCTAAATAACCGGCTAGACCAGCAGATACACGTAGGGTATCTGTTTCTTGTTCATAAACACGATTACCAACATCATTCATACGTTTACGGTAGTTGATCATGCCGTCTTCATCAGCAGCAACGCCACCAGCAATCATTGCATCGTCTAATGTAATACAGTCATCTTGCTTAATATTGCCTTCACAAACTTTTAAATCTAAGTTAGCTGGTTGAGCTGCCATCATTTGATTAGATTTACGTTTAGTGTAGAGGATATCACCGCTTAAAATCATGTCATTTGAGAATTCGTGATTACCATTAGCAAAAAAACTGTAACGTTTATTTGGCGTTTGTAACCAGCTATCTTGGGTGAAATCGTATCCGTATTCACGATCGCCCCATTCGCCAGTCTCAGGGTTAATTTGTTTGCCACCTAAAGTGCCTTCAGGAATAAAAGAGCTATCACCCTTAGCAACCCAATCACGATCGCCCTGCATTACACCTTTACGCTCTGAGTAAGCTAAACCAAAAGTCACGTTACCTTTGCCGGTATCAAAACCATATAATGCACTTAGCTCTAGGTTCTCGCCATCACCTTTGTCAGTTGCACCGCCATTGATATCAAACTGGAAACCTTCAAAGTCTTTTTTAGTAATGATGTTAACAACACCAGCAATAGCATCTGAACCATATACTGCTGATGCGCCATCTTTTAAGATTTCAACACGAGCAATCATTGCAACTGGAATAGTGTTCAAATCGACTGCACTGTCTGCGCCAGATCCTGAGTTCACCATACGACGACCATTTAACAGTACTAATGTTCTGTTTGAACCCATACCACGTAAATCAACTTGCGCTACACCATCAGATCCGTTGTTGGTGGTCGCACCTGCAGCCATACCGGCCATAGCAGGTTGAGATTGTAGAATTTCATCTACAGAGTTATAACCTTCCGCTTTGATAGCACTGGCGTCAATCGTGGTGACAGGCGATGCTGTTTCCATATCTTGACGTTGAATACGGGAGCCCGTTACTGCAATTCTTTCTACGTTAGCAGATTCTTCTGCTGCGTAAGCACTTACCGAAACGGCTGAAGCAGCTGAAACTGACGCTAATAACGCGACGTTTACGCTGTTTGATAATTTAGATCTTTTAAGCATTTGTAGCTCCCTGGTGATATCTTTTCTTATTCTATGTACGCAATTAAATAAGTATTTAAATTTGCGTTGAACTAGATACTGTATAACCAGAGATATTTCGTCAAACCACTAACCTTTAACTTTTGACCGTTATCTTGTTAATAACTTACAAGTGCAAGTGTTAACACTAATAAGTAGCTATCGCGCTAAAATAGAATTTATTTTACTTAGCAGTGAATAACACTGCCAATAACCATCAAATAAAGTGTTATCATCTAGTGCAAAAATAACATTTTTAATACTTATCAAAACGAATATATGTGACAATGATCACACAATATTATTGAAGCTTGCGCCATATAAAATTTATTTAGTCAGTTTTTATTCAGTTTAAGATCTGTTTAGGATCTAAAACACTGTAACCCGCACCAGTACTGGGTCTTTATAGAATTATTAACTGTGGTTATTATTTAAACAAGTATATTTATAACAATGAAAGGTAATTTTATCTGTAGGATTGTTTGTATGGCTCAATTAAATAGCATTAGGTTTTAACAAGTACAACACAAGCAGGTGTTAGGTTATTACAATTTAACAATTGAGTATTATGCCATCCGGTATGTTTTATTTTTAATCATTTATAAATGTTACAATTCGTCGATAAGTTAATAATGAATATTTATTCAATACTGCACCATTATTTATAAGTAAAAAAAAAGGAAAGCCTTAGCTTTCCATTTTTTATTACAACAAATTAAACTGCTGGTTTTATGATATCAAAGTGCAGATATGCTCTATCTGTTGCAATTCGGCCACGTGGTGTTCTTTGTATAAAGCCTTGTTGGATTAAAAATGGCTCTAATACATCCTCAATGGTTTCTCTGTCCTCACCAATAGCTGCGGCAAGGTTATCTAAACCCACTGGCCCGCCCATGAACTTATCAATGATGGCTAATAATAATTTTCTGTCTAGATAATCAAAGCCTTCTAAATCAACATCAAGTAAATCCAGCGCTTTTTGTGCGACCTCTGCAGTTACAAAGCCATCATGCTTTACTTCAGCGTAATCGCGAACACGTCTTAACAAACGATTAGCGATACGAGGTGTTCCCCTTGAGCGTTTTGCAATTTCAAAGGCGCCCTGCTCATCGATGGGTAATTCCATGACTTTGGCTGAGCGAGTCACAATGGTACAAAGATCTTTTACGTTATAAAACTCAAGACGCAGTGGAATACCAAAACGGGCGCGCAAAGGCGACGTTAACGCCCCTGCTCGGGTGGTGGCGCCAATTAGAGTAAAGGGTGGTAAATCCAGTTTAATGGAACGTGCTGCAGGTCCTTCACCAATCATAATATCTAATTGATAATCTTCCATTGCAGGATAGAGAATTTCTTCCACTACTGGGCTTAAGCGGTGTATTTCATCGATAAATAGCACATCACCATGTTCAAGGTTTGTCAGTAGTGCAGCGAGATCGCCCGCTTTTTCAAGTACAGGTCCTGAAGTAGACTTAATATTTACACCCATTTCATTGGCAACAATCATCGCCAGCGTAGTTTTACCTAAACCTGGAGGGCCAAAAATCAACATATGATCTAAGGCCTCTTCACGTTTAAGCGCTGCCTCTATAAACACTTTAAGCTGGGCGCGAGTATCATCTTGACCTGTATAGTCTTCAAGCATTTTAGGGCGCATCGCCCTATCAATATGTACTTCTTGCTCAAATTCTTGTGGTTGTATTAAGCGATCTGCTTCTATCATTTATATCTCTTTAATTAAGCAATTAAATACCGGAGTTAAAGCATCGATTTTAGCGCGGCTTTAATTAATACTTCGCTGGTCATGCCGTCTGAATAAGCTGTTATAACCGCTTTACTCGCTTGCGCGGGTTTGTAGCCTAATGATACTAGTGCGGCAATAGCATCTTCTTCGGCATTGTTTTCAACCACTGCAGGTTGATAGTTAGTTTGCAATGCAAACTCACGCTCGGAGCCAACGGAAGCTTCGAGTAAACTTTTCAGTTTATCGCGCATTTCAATAACTAAGCGTTCTGCAGTTTTTTTACCGACACCGGGAAGTTTTACTAAGGTCACGATATCATCACGCTCAACACAATTAACAAACTCGCCAGCGGTCATACCTGACAAAATGGTAAGCGCCAGTTTAGGGCCGACACCATTGGTTTTTATTAATAAGCGAAATAACGCCCGCTCTTGCTTAGTAATAAAACCATAAAGTAATTGCGCATCCTCACGTACCACAAAGTGGGTGTATAGCATTGCGGTATGGTTTAATTCCGGTAACTCGTAAAAACTGGTCATTGGTACCTGTAACTCGTAACCAACGCCATTAACATCAAGTACAATTTCTGGGGCCTGTTTCTCAACCACCAATCCGCATAATCTTCCAATCATTTGTATCTTCCATATGTGCGGCTTTGAGCTTTTCCACCCAGCGCAATTAAACTTTGATAAGTGTGGTAGTGACAAATAGCAACGCCAAGTGCATCAGCAGCATCAGCTTGAGGCGCAGCAGGCAATTTAAAAATTTGCTGGATCATATGCTGAACTTGCGCTTTTTGCGCGCGCCCCGTCCCCACAACAGCACTTTTAATTTGGGTTGCACTGTATTCAGCAACCGGCAAATTAGCATTCATGGCCGCCACAATGGCGGCGCCGCGTGCTTGCCCAAGCTTTAGAGCCGAATCGGCATTTTTTGCCATAAAAACCCGTTCAATGGCAAATTGATCCGGCTGGTATTGCTTGATGATTTCTGTAATGCCATCAAAAACTTGTTTTAATCGAGTCGGCAAATCATCTGCTGAGGTTCGAATACAGCCACTGCCTAAATACAGTTGTTGTCTGCCTTGGCACTTGATGACGCCGTATCCGGTAATTCGTGAACCAGGATCAATGCCTAATATTGTTGTCACGGTTTTAAGGTTTCCTTAACCTAGACTTTCCATTACTTCGTCTGATATTTCAGCGTTATGATAAACCTCTTGAACATCATCATGATCTTCTAAATTATCGATCAAGCGCATAAATTTAGCTGCGGTATCAGCATCTAAATCGGCTTTAGTACCGGCAATCATGGTGACTTCGGCATTTACTGCTTCAAAACCAGCAGTATCTAGGGCATCTTTAACACTGCCAAATGCATCAGGCGTGGTGAGTACATCAAATGCACCATTATCATGGGAAACCACATCATCTGCACCCGCTTCTAAGGCGGCGTCCATCAGTTGATCTTCATCGACAGTATTTGGATATGAAATGACCCCAGATTTTGTAAACATATAAGCGACAGAACCATCGGTGCCTAGGTTACCACCTGACTTACTGAATGCATTGCGTACGCCAGAGACAGTTCGGTTTTTGTTGTCGGTCATGGTTTCAACCATCACTGCGGTGCCACCTGGGCCGTACCCTTCATAAATAATGGTATCAAGCTGCTGACCATCAAGCTCGCCGGCACCACGTTTTACTGCGCGCTCTACCGTGTCTCGGGTCATATTATTTGATAAAGCTTTGTCTATTGCGGCGCGTAGACGCGGGTTAGCATCTGGATCTGATCCGCCTTCTCGTGCTGAAACGGTTAACTCACGAATAAATTTACTGAATAATTTGCCACGCTTGGCATCTTGGGCCGCTTTACGATGCTTAATATTGTCCCATTTACTGTGTCCAGCCATGGTAAGTCCTTTAAATTTCCGGTCTCAATACCTGTTAGATTACACACTTAGGTATTATAAAAACAGACCGAGGCATATGCCTCGGTTTGTTATTTTATCAATGTAGCCAAACTTTAGATTACTCTTCAGTAGCGGGCTTCTCTTGCGGAATAACATTGATACCTAATTCAACTAACTGCTGCGGGTTAGCAAAACCTGGGGCATTAGTTAACGGACATGCCGCAGTGGTTGTTTTAGGGAATGCCATTACATCACGTATTGAGCTTGCACCTGTCATTAACATGATAATGCGATCTAAACCAAAGGCTAAACCTGCATGAGGTGGTGTACCATAACGTAATGCTTCAAGTAAGAAGCCAAACTTCTCGTTGGCTTCTTCATCTGAAATACCTAAGATACGGAATACCGCGCTTTGCATCTCTGCATTATGAATACGCACTGAACCACCGCCTAATTCACAGCCATTTAATACCATATCGTATGCATCTGAAATCGCAGCGGCTGGATCCGCTTCTAATTGCTCCGGGGTAACATCACATGCTGCGGTAAACGGATGGTGAACAGCGTGGAAACCACCATTAATTTTCTCAAACATTGGGAAGTCAACAACCCACAATGGACGCCATTCACCTTCAAGTAGGTCAAAATCTTCACCGGCTTTAAGACGTAGTGCTCCCATTGCTTCAGCAACAACATTGGCTTTATCAGCGCCAAATAACACGATGTCACCAGTTTGCGCACCTGTGCGACTGATAATTTCGTTAACGATTTCTTCGTTTAAGAATTTTAGTACTGGTGATTGAATACCTTCAATGCCAGCAGATAAGTCGTTAATCTTCATCCACGCTAGGCCTTTAGCACCATAGATGCCAGCGTACTTAGTGTAGTTGTCAATTTGTTTGCGAGACAAAGATGCGCCTGCTGGAATGCGTAATGCCGCAACACGACCTTCGACATCGTTAGCTGGACCACTGAATACTGCAAATTCTACGTCTTTAACCAAATCAGCGATGTCCACTAACTCTAGTGGGTTACGTAAATCAGGCTTGTCTGAACCAAAACGTGCCATGGCTTCTGCATATGGCATACGTGGAAATTCACCTAAATCGACATTTAATAAGTCGTTAAATAAACCACGAACCATTTCTTCAGTTTTCGCCATCACTTGATCTGACGACATGAAAGAAGTTTCGATATCTATTTGAGTAAATTCTGGTTGGCGATCTGCACGTAAATCTTCATCACGGAAACACTTTACGATCTGGTAATAACGGTCAAAACCAGACATCATTAACAATTGCTTAAACAACTGTGGTGACTGAGGTAAGGCAAAGAATTGACCTTTATAGGTCCGGCTTGGAACTAGATAATCACGAGCGCCTTCTGGTGTAGCTTTGGTTAAGATTGGCGTTTCAATATCTAAAAAACCGCTGTCATCAAGGAAACGACGCACAGCACTAGTCACTTTAGAGCGAAATACGATTCTGTCAGCCATTTCTGGGCGACGTAAATCTAAGTAGCGGTATTTTAAACGCTGCTCTTCACTATTGTTTTGGTAGTTATCCATGCTTAGTGGTAACGGCGCAGAAGCATTGATAATAACTAAGTCTTTACCTAATACTTCAATTTCACCGGTTTTCATTTGTGCATTAATTTGGCTTTCTGGTCTTGCACGCACCACGCCTTTTACTTGTACACAAAATTCACCACGTAAACTACTGGCAACCTTGAAAACATCTTCTAAATCCGGATCATAAACAACTTGTACAATCCCTTCTCTGTCACGAAGATCTAAAAAAATCACGCCACCTAAATCACGGCTACGGTTTACCCAACCTACTAAGGTGACTTCTTGACCAAGATGAGACTTATTGACGTCTCCACAATATTGACTGCGCATTTAACTCTACCCTTAATTCGGTAATAGGTTCTAAAAAATAATTCTGTTAAACATTAGATAAATAATGCTAGCAACTATAGTACTTAAACAACGTCAATGACGTGATAAATAAATCCGAACATTATTTTACTACAAGCTTTGAAATAGTTTACTGCAATTAACGCGGCTTTAGGAAAAAGTTAGCACAATAAACGTGCAAAAAAGCATCATCCAATGCTTTTTTTGTGGATCTGCTGCATTTTTGGTTAACCGCTGCCAAGCCTTAAGTTTATTTGTTAGAAATTAATCAAGACTATTCAGCTTATTGGTAACCTAAGTTGTTAGCGCTTTTCTTGTTGCGGTACATATTTTTATCAGCACACTTTAACAATGCAATGGCGTTATCACCATCATCAGGATAAATCGCCATACCGATACTGGCAGTAAGCGTTAGACTGATACCATCAATCCTCAAAGGCTCTGTTAGGTTAGCAGTAATGGTTTCAGCCACCTTAATTGCACTTTCTGCGTTATCGATATTATTCAGTAGTATGACAAATTCATCACCACCAAATCGAGAAACTGTATCTGATTTTCTAACCGCTTTTTTCAAGCTATTTGCTATAGCAACTAATGCTTGATCACCAACATGATGGCCATAGGTGTCATTAACTGCTTTAAACTTATCGATATCAATAAATAAAATGGCAAATTTATGTTGTTCTCTTAGATGAGCGGTGACGGCGCAAGCTAATCTATCATCAAGTAAACACCGATTAGGTAAATGAGTCACAGGATCATGCTCAGCTGCAAATTTACTTTCTAATTGTGCTTGTTTACGAAGCTCCACTTCTGCCTTCAGCCGCCTGTTACCCCAAATAACCAACAATGTAATAGCGCTAACAATAACTAACCCTATCAACAGCATCTTAAACCAATGTTGATATTTATCCGCTTCGCTACTTAAGTCAATGGCCACCCATTGCTGATACATTTGCTGCTGCTTTGTTTCATCAATAGTTTCTAAGGCACGATTAATTAGTGGGATGAGCTTTTTAAGTTCTGAATAGACGCCAATATGACTTTTTTGCTCTGCTAAATCCGCTACCAGTGCTATTTTTAAATCAGGGAAACCACCTTCATTAAGTGCATAAGCCAAGGTAACCACTTGCTCAATAAATAAATCAGCTTGACCTGTAGATACGGCTTTTAAACCACTTTTGACATCTGCCACAGGCATGATCTTTAAGCCTGGAAATTGTTGCCTTAATTGATTATTGATGCTGTACCCTTTGACCACAGCAATCCGTTTACTTGTGTATTGACTTAAATTAAATAGTGGTTGCTCAGTGAGTGAGGTGGCAATGGCCCAAGGAGATGGCCAGTAACCATCGGTAAATTCGAGCGTAGGCTGCTGCAATTTACTCTTGGCCATACTAGCGACCATGTGTATGGTTCCTGATTTAATATCATTGTTAAGGCTATCCCAATCTTGATAAGCAACTGGAATAATATCGATTCCTAATTGATTAGAGATAATGTCAGTGACGTCGCTGTTAACGCCAGAAAACTCACCCTGTTCATTTTGATATTCCATTGGTGCCCAGTCGTCTAAATAGCCCAATTTTAATGCACCTAAGGAGTCCAAATATTTTTGCTCGTTATGACTTAAAAATATTTGCTTATCACGGCTAATAAAAGTGCGGTCGTCATTATTAACCAGCCATTTACGCTCTATTTTATTTAGTTCATGCAAACTAATCAGCTTGAAACCATTGGTGATACGCTCAGCAAGCTCTGTGTTTTCAACATTGGTGAGGTTATAAATCTGGGTGCTAAATTCAGTTGAAGTGAGCTGATTGAAATCTGCCCATTTTTTATTATTAAGTAAGTAATGTGACGTAGTCGCACTCGATGCAACAAAGCCGACAATATCGCCGTCTTGGCTCGCTTTGACCATTTGAGCCATAGAATCGTAATACCGCAGCTGCGCATTAGGCAATAATGTTCTCAGTTCAACAATATAAGGAGATGTGGCAAAAATACCAATGCGTTTACCATCAACTTGACTAATATTGGTTAATTCTTTTTGGTAACTAAAAAAACGACTTTTTACCGTATATAAATGATTTGCACGATTTAACCCAGTGTTCATCGTGTCACTTTCAGGATAACCAATATGAACATCGGCAAGCCCTTTCTTAACCATGTTAATGCTACCGTTCATATCGCTAGAAATGAAATTAATATTGATACCCGTTTTTTCTGACCATAGCTGCCAAATATCGACAAATAAACCATGGGGTTGACCTTCAGGGTTTATATCAACAAACGGCTCAATTTCAACTTGCATAGCGATCATTAAGCCGCCTGATTCACGTCTCAGGCCAAACCAGCGTTTCTCAATATCATCAACCACCTTCGCTGATATTTGCGCAAAACCTTGGTTAATTTCAGCAACCCAATGACTGTGCCGTTTGGCAACCGCTGGCGCTAAATTAACTGTATTAACTGAGATCCTAGCGGAAGTTTGATACTTATTGGCCAAATCAAAATTAACCGGAATCCCTTGATAATAACCTTGAATAGCAGCAAAAGCATATAGCTCGCCATCAATTACCGCGTCCACGAGTTCACGTTTAGTTTTGAAGGTTTTAAATGTGAGACTAGGTTCAATGGCTAATAAATCATCGAGATGAGATGTGCCTTCGATAACCCCTATTTTAAAAGGTTTTAAATCTGTGATGCTTTTCTTAGTGGCGATATCATTATGAAGGTAAACGTAATTATTTAATGTTGTTATTTGATTGGCATAAGCAAATTTTGTCTTTCTTTTCGCGTTTACTACCATTCCTATATGGGCATCGACCTTACCTTCTTCAACAGCAGAGAGTGACTCCTTCCATGGCATGGGCTTAAAAATCACTTTAATGCCACTCTTAACTGACCATTCGTGCCATAAATCGACCATCAAACCCGAAGGGTTACCATTTTGATCAACAAATTGATAAGGGTAAGCGTCTTCACTCATTGAAATAGATATTGTTTTCGGTAGTGAGCTTACTAGTATCTCATCTGAGGAGGTATTAGCCCAAGTAGCAGTGGTGAGCACTAAATTGACTATGATGACAAATATAAATTGAGTGAACTTCAAGCGCTATCCCTTGTGCAAGATGTATTTTCTCTGAAGAAAAAGGTTATGTGTTTGTTGATTATTTTTAATTACTGTACATCATACCGTTTTATATCGACTAATTGTCTAACAAGGTGAATAATTTACCGAGAAAATAGCCAATAAACAAAATAATTTACAAAAATTCCAATGGGATACTTGCTGCTATTTGTTAGGATTAGCTAGAATGACAATATAATACTCCTAAGTTACTGCAGATGAACTCTCAACAAGACACAATTTACGCCACAGCAACTGACAAAATATCAGATTTTCAATTTGATAATCGCGTCGCTGGTGTGTTCAACGATATGATCAGACGTTCTGTACCTGGTTATGCACAAATCATTAATACGATAGGTGATTTTGCTGATAGGTATGTAACGCCAAATTCTAATATTTATGATTTAGGCAGCTCCTTAGGCTCTGCTACCTTAAGTATTCGTCGTCAAATTGAACAACGCCAATGCCGTATCATCGCAGTAGATAATAGCGAGTCTATGGTTTCTCGATGTCAGGAAAATCTCGCGGCTTATGTCAGTGATACTGAGGTTGAGTTAATTTGTGGTGACATTAGAGATGTAGAAATCACCAATGCATCGATGGTGGTGTTAAATTTCACCTTACAGTTTTTACCGGTGCAAGATAGAGATAGCCTGATCAAAAAAATATTTCAAGGCTTATTGCCTGGCGGCATTTTAGTGATCTCAGAAAAGCTCTGCTTTGAAGATGATGTGATTCAATCATTGCTGTATGAACAACACCTCGATTTTAAACGTGCTAATGGCTACAGTGAGTTAGAAATCAGCCAAAAACGCAGCGCACTTGAAAATGTGATGCGCCCAGACAGTTTAACAATCCACCAACAACGCTTTACTGATAATGGCTTTAGTCATTCAACTGTATGGTTCCAATGTTTTAATTTCGCATCTATGGTGGCTATCAAGTGATTAGTTTCAGCTCTTTTTATCAACAAATTGCCGACTCATCGTTACAACACTGGTTGGAAGAATTACCGGCTATTTTAGGAAAGTGGCAACGTGAACATAAACACGGCAATTTACCTAAATGGGAAAAAGTCCTTAACAAACTTAATTACCCTACTCCAACAAGCATCGATTTATTCAATGGTGTCAAAATTGGCGATGGCAGCCAATTAACTGCAGGTCAAACTGAAAAACTTGAAAACCTTTTAGGCTTGTTTCAACCTTGGCGTAAAGGTCCTTTTAATATTCATGGTATTGATATCGATACCGAATGGCGCAGTGACTGGAAATGGGATCGAGTCAAACCACATATTTCACCGTTAGAGAATCGCACCGTGCTAGATGTAGGTTGTGGTAGCGGCTACCACATGTGGCGCATGCTAGGGGCTGGCGCAAAACGTGTCGTGGGTATTGACCCTTCGCCGTTATTTTTATGCCAATTTGAAGCCGTTAAGCGTTTAGCGGGTAATCAGCATCCTGTTCATTTATTGCCATTAGGAATTGAAGAACTGCCAGCACTTGATGCGTTTGATACAGTGTTTTCTATGGGAGTGTTATATCACCGCCGCTCACCTATCGACCATCTAATGCAGTTACGTGATCAACTGCGTATGGGCGGCGAATTGGTATTAGAAACTTTAGTTATCGATGGTGATGAAAATGCGGTTTTAGTGCCAGAAGACAGATACGGCAAAATGAACAATGTATGGTTTTTACCCTCCGTTGATGCGTTAATGTTATGGCTTAAAAAATGCGATTTTACCGATATCCGTTGTGTCGATGTTGATGTCACCTCTATGGCAGAACAGCGCTCAACTAAATGGATGAAAAACGAGTCATTAGTGGATTATCTTGATCCAAATGATGTTAGTTTAACGGTAGAAGGTTACCCTGCACCCAAACGTGCAACGATTATTGCAATAAAGAACCAACCTAATCACGACTTAATTTAACCTAGATTATTAAAATAACAGGAATTATCATGTTAAAGCAGGTATTTATTTTATCTTGTACAGCCGCGTTAATCACCGGCTGTGCTTCAACAGAAAAAGTAACTCCGGTTGGTAGTGAAGAGTTTACTTCAAATTTAGCCAGTTCTCAGGCCGCTATTATTGAAGCGATTAATAGCCAATGTATTAGCGCCACACCTGAAATTGTTGCCTTAAACGAAGAAGTACAACAATTAAGGTTACAAATCACCGATACTCTTACCAAACAATCTGAAAAAATGGATGCTGATGCCGTTGCATTAGCGCAATTAAATGAACCACCTCAGTGTCCTGAGTCAGCAATAACCGATAAGTTTGTTCTGGGTGAAGTAGAAAGTGTTTTTATTGACGAATTAAAAGCCGCTTTTGCAACGCGTATTGATACTGGCGCTGAATCGTCATCATTAGATGCCCGCAATATTGTGTTATTTGAACGTAATGGCGTTCAATGGGTTCGCTTCGATGTAATGATCAATGGAGAGGATCAACCTGGAGATACTTTTGAACATAAAGTTGAACGTTTTGTGCGCATTAAACAAGATGCAGAACAACCTGATGATCGCCGCCCCGTTATTCATGCCCACCTGCAAATTGGTAAATACGCCGCTGAAACTGACTTAAACTTAACCGATCGTAGCCATTTAGATTATCCCTTACTACTTGGTCGTAAATTTATGAAAGATATTGCTGTAGTCGATGTCGGCCAGAGCTATATTCATGGAAAAAAAGACAAACAAATAACGACAAAAGTTAAATAGGACTTCTAATGCATTCACGTAAACCGTTTTTTATCTTCGTCGCGTTATTATTTATATTCGGTACTGCAGCCAGTATTTATCGCAGCGTTGAACACAACGTCCCTTTCCTTCCTGGTCAGCAGGTTCAAAGCTGGTCAGTGGAAGCAAAAGTGATGTTTAATGGTAATAATAACCCAACCGAAGTATCACTCTCTTTGCCACAAGATCCTGCATTTGATGTACTTTCAGAAAATGCTACCTCACCGGGATATGGTCTAAATATCTCAGAAGGGGCTGACAGAAGAGCAGTTTGGTCAATTCGTGAATCCTCTGGACGTCAATCCTTATATTACCGTGTAACACTGGTACCGACAGGTCAACTTGACGTCACCCAAGATGAAGTACCTGAAACACCAGAACCCTTTTTATGGCAAGTCACTGAAAAAGGCGCCGCTGACCAAATCATGAACGATGTATGGCAGCGCAGTGCTAATAACCTTTCTTACGCACAGCAGTTAATGTCAGTGATTAACGACACTAATCAATCGCAGAATTTAGCACTGTTATTATCAGTTAACACTCGTACCCAGTTGTTTTTGCAAATGCTGCACTCTAAAGGCGTTCCTGCAAAACAAGTGAGTGGTCTAATGCTAGAAGACCAACGTCGTCGTCAGCAACTCAATCCTTATGTGCAGGTTTATCATAATGGTGAATGGGTTTTATTTGATGTTGAAGGCAACAAACAAGGCCGTCCTGATAACTTGGTTTTATGGCAACACAATAACCAATCGGTGTTAGATGTTGTTGGTGGCAGTAACTCGCAAGTTAACTTTTCAATGTTGCAAGAAACACGCTCAGCACTGGCAACCTCTATCGATATGATGAAAAACTCAGATGCACTGGATTTTTCTTTGTACCAATTACCACTAGAAGAACAAAGTACCTTCAAAGGGATTTTATTGATCCCAATTGGCGTGCTTGTGGTGGTGTTCTTAAGAGTGATTATCGGTATCAAGACATCAGGTACCTTTATGCCGGTACTGATTGCATTAGCCTTTATTCAAACCACATTATTGACCGGCTTAATTGGCTTCTTGTTAATTGTCGCCTTTGGTTTGATGATCCGCTCCTATTTATCGCAACTTAACTTATTGCTCATATCCCGAATATCCGCGGTCATTATTGTAGTGATATTTATTATTGGCTTGTTTACGCTTATTTCCTATAAAGTGGGATTAAGTGAAGGCTTAACCATTACCTTCTTCCCGATGATCATTTTGGCATGGACCATTGAACGTATGTCAATTTTATGGGAAGAAGAAGGCCCTAAAGCGGTAGTGATGGCCGGCGGTGGTAGCTTGTTTGTCGCCACCTTAGCCTACCTTGCTATGAGTAACAGTTGGATCCAATATTGGGTATTTAACTTCTTAGGTATTCACTTAGTGATTTTAGCAATGGTGTTAGTGATGGGCCAATACACTGGCTACCGTCTCACAGAGCTTAAACGCTTTAAACCTTTGGCTGGAGATCAGTAATGAACTTTGCCTGGCCTTGGGAGCTGCGCCGCAAAGGCGTATTAAATATGAATAAGCGTAATATCGATTACATTGGAAAATATAATCCTCGTAAATATTACAAACGCGTGGATGACAAGCTGATTACCAAGCAATTAGCTTTAGCCAATGGTATTGCCGTACCTGACTTGATTGGTGTTGTTGAAGAGCAGCACAAAATCAATGATATTCCGCAAATGGTCATCGACCGTACTGGCTTTGTGATAAAGCCAGCAAAAGGTTCTGGCGGTAAAGGGATTTTGGTGATCACTAAAGTGGAAGGCGGTCGCTATTATAAACCTAATGGCGATGAAGTGACGCCGACTGAAGTTTATCGCCATGTCTCCAACATCTTAAGTGGGTTGTTTTCTTTAGGCGGCACCCCTGATGTCGCCATTGTTGAAGGCTTGATTGAGTTCGATCCGGTTTTTGATGGTTTTAGTTACGAAGGCGTGCCTGATATCCGCTTAATCGTGTTTAAAGGCTATCCAGTAATGGGCATGCTACGCTGCTCAACAGCTGCTTCTGATGGCAAAGCTAATTTGCACCAAGGCGCTGTCGGTGTCGGTTTAGATATTGCTACAGGCAAAAGTTTGTTTGCTGTTCAATTTGATGAACCTGTTTTAAAGCATCCTGATACTCAATTTGAATTGTCACAAATTCAAGTCCCAAACTGGGACACTCTGCTTCATACCGCATCCAGTGCCTATGAAATGTGTGAACTGGGTTATTTAGGAACCGATATGGTTTTGGATAAGCAGCGAGGTCCATTACTACTGGAGCTAAATGCTCGACCAGGACTTGCAATTCAAACCGCAAACGGTAGAGGGATTTTACAACGCTTGCAACATGTTGAGTCTATCAAAGGCCCTGCCGTTTCAGTGGAAGAACGTGTGGCTTATGCCAAAAAGCATTTCTGTAGTAATCCTAACTTTTAGTTTATTGGCAACTGCGCAAGCAGTTGCCAATCCTCTTCAGCTGTTTGTGCAACAATGTTTGCAATACAAACCGTCTTTAGCATCCCTAGATTTAAAGCAAACAACCCCTTACCAAACATTACAGTTTGAGCAATTAACCTTAGGCTTTAACAATTTTAACGACCGTTTAAATTACTACCGCCACTTAGCCACTCATAACCAGCGTGAAGGGCTATTAATGTGCCAATTACATTTAGCTGATGAATTATCAGCATTGTTAACAGCGCCTCAATTATCCAGTTTTATCGCTGAGCTTGAAGATAGCCACATGCCCTACTCTTTATTAGCCAATAAAATTAACGCGATTACACTAGCCCAACTTGATATCGATACCAAATCACAGTTACACAATGCACAGGCAACGATAAGACGAAACCTTAGTAATAGTAATTTGAAATTGGTATTTAATAACGCACAATGCCAGTTAGATACCAACCGCGATGATACAAACTCTGCTTTTGAGATCAGTTTAGCCAAATACTTACTTTTACAACCAGATGAGCAATGCCGAAAAACCACTTGGCAGGCCTATCAAGCACGGGCAAAAAGTAAAAATCAGCAGTTATTAGCGACAATTAAAACCATTAAGCAGCAAGTTTCAGCGCCTGAGCCCAGCATTGCTTCAGCTGAAGCCCAAAGCGCGCCATTACAGGCAACCCAATCATTATCAACAAAGCCGTTATTAACAAATCAGCTGTTATTATCCTTCTTAGAAAGCCAAACCAATAATATTAATACAGCGCCTTGGAATATCGGTAAAACCCTTAGTCAGATAAAAAATACCCCTTATCTTGGCCCCAAAAACAGTAGTGATTTATTTCAGCAAGTTGTCGATGTATTAACGCCTCTGGGGCTTGAATTCGAAGCGATTCCCCTCCAAGTGCAAGCTGATATGTCGTCCACTAATGAAACCAATACCACCGCGAGTACTGGCAATGGCACTGCAACGGTCAATGAACCATCAGAACCAATTACAACTTATCGCTTGTGGCATCAGCAGCGTTTAGTTGGTGAACTCTATATCCATACAAGTAAGCATTCGATGGCGAATATCATTAGGTATCCGGTGATCGGTCAGCAATTTGCCCAAGCGAGCGTGGTTTTTCCAAAATATTTATCTAATCGGCGCCAAGCAATGCAACTGGTGAAAAGCCTCAGCGAGGCCATTACTGCTATGCCTCGAGGCAGCCAATTCTATTTGGTAAATAAGCTTGGAGTATCAACAGATAATTATTTATTAGGTTATTATTGGTTAAGCAGTCATCTACAACACCAATTAGCCTATTTAACCCCTTCAGCGAGAGAGCAATTTGCTGAGTCTTATCGACAGCAACTTAGGGTATTTCGCAGCAAAGTCGCTTGGTATTATTTAAACTCTGAGCAGCAAGGAGATGATATAAATAATCAACAACTAAATAGCGCCATCAATCAGGCTTTTCAGGCGAGTTTTAATCAACAATGGCCGGATGCAAAAAATATGGCCTATAGCTTTAACGGCATAGCTAATGAAGGGCTCGATTACTATCACCCACTTTGGCAACAAAATTTAGTTAATTTGATTAATACAGACACTAACGCTTCAATAACAAATCGCCAAGTTTTTGATATTTTGGTAGTTAATGAAGATAATTTATCCCTAATCCAACAAATGAGCATTATACTTAATCCACCGACTGATCCATCATCAATCATCAGGAGAGCCTTTAATGTTGGCAATTCGAAAATTTAAATCCTTAACCAGTTTAATCAGCTTTTCGTTGCTACTTACTTGTGCCAGCAGCTTTGCTGAAACCAGAGATAACCATCAATTAACTCACCAGCAAGTTCGAAGCGCAATTCAGCTTAACCTTGAACAAAATATGTATTCCTTGCCACCTCGAATTCAAGGGCATTATGGTTTACGTATGTATCGCATGACTGGTGATGAAAAGTACGCTAATGCCGCTTTAATTGATTTGATCACCATTACAGAAAGACAAAACTACTTTGCCTGTAATATGGATAAACCTAATTTTATTGAAGATGAAGCCGAACAAGCTATTAGCGTGTTAGGTAAAGGTCCTCGTGCTAAAGCGCGTAAAAAAGCCCTTAAGCCGTTTCCAGAGTTTATTTTCTATAGCGATATTTTATTGCGCTATGCCAGTCGCACCGATGAACTGGGTTTCATGGGGCCATGTCATGAGCAAATGATTAAAGGCTTAAAAGCCTATGATTTAACCCCAGCTTTGACTGATCCTAAAATGATCACATCATGGGCCGCGCAGTTAGTGAATTATGTTTACTGGGCTAAACAGCTAAATGTGGGGGATTATGTCGAGGTATATAAACAAGCGTTCATCGAGACTTATCCTGACGATAAAGACAACAATCTTGATAAAAAGCAGTACCGAAACAAGCTATATGGTATGACACACTTTATTTTTGCCTCTAGTGGTTATTATCAAGAGCAAGTTAACGCCAAAGATTATCAATGGATTTTAGATTACTTTAATAACAACATTGATCGGATCTTAACTGATGCAACCGATGACATTATTTCAGAAGTCGGCATTAGCTTTTTATTAGCGGGTCAGCCAAACCATCCTGTGGTTAAAAAGACTCAAAACCATATTGCGGCGTCATTTATCCCTGAGTATCAACTGATCCCGTCACCTCGTGGTAATCCCAATATGGTGTCAGGCGAACACCGCAATGTATTGGCGATGATGCTTCTTGATTGGCCAGAGAAGCTGCATAAAGGCCCTTACCTTGCTGAAATAAAAGCGACGAAAAAGTATTTGCCGGTGCAAGTGACGCCTAAAGATCTCACTAAAACTAACAGCAATACAAAAGAGAAACCTAGCGCTAAGTAATTAAGCGCGTTCTCGATTGCCTTCAAGAGCGTATCACTGTGTGATACGCTCTTTTTAATATTGACCTGTAAACTAATGAGTTTTGTATGAATAGAGCAAAATCCACACTTGAGCAATGGCGAATTATTCAATCTGTAGTGGACTTTGGTGGTTACGCCCAAGCAGCAGAAAAGCTGAATAAAAGCCAATCTTCGCTCAATCACGCTGTGGCTAAACTACAAAACCAACTTGGGATTCAATTACTTGAAGTAAAGGGACGCAAAGCTTACCTAACGCAGCAAGGTGAAGTACTACTCAGGCGCTCACGTCACTTAACCCAAACCGTTGATGAACTTGAGCAACTTGCGAGCAATTTAGGACAAGGCTGGGAGCCCAACTTGACCATTGCCCGCGAAATCATCTATCCAATGCAATTTCTTGTGGACGCCTTAAAAGCCTTTTGGCCCGATAGCCGTGGGACCCGAGTGACTGTCATTGACTCGGTGATCACAGGCACACAAGAATTAATTGACAATAACATCGCCGATATCGCTATTTGCGGTATTCCTGCAAAAGGCCATATTGCCGAGTTCCTGTGTGAGTCAGACTTATACCTTGTATGCAGTCCGACTCATCCATTAACCCAGTGCGGTATTGTTGCCGATGAAACAGAGCTGGCGCAGCACTTACAAGTGGTCATTAAAGACACTGCAACTGAAAAATCAGTAGATACTGGTTGGTTAAAGTCAGAGCAGCGCTGGACAGTATCAAACTTTCACGAAGCAAAAAACGTGTTACAAAGTGGCATTGGCTTTTGTTGGGCGCCCGCTTATTTGGTCGAGGATGATATTCGCCAAGGTAAGCTCGCCAGGCTTATTCTTAAAGGCAGTAAAAGTCGTAAAATTGCATTAACTTTGGTTATCCCTAACCGAGATAATCAGGGGCCTGCCAGTAAATTGTTAGAATCTTTAATTTTATTACAGCACGATATTGACCAAAACAAGCCTTGATAGATATCTGATTTATTTAGCTTTAATGATACTCAAAGTCATTAATGCCAGCTCAAGTTACATTGAGTTCTACACTGAGACATCGATTATGGTGCCAATGTTTTCAGACCAGACATTTATCACATCTACTGCAACCTCGGCGTGAGAAATAGCTTGCTGAGCATCAATCAGGGCCGCTGTTTGCGAGCTAAGCGTGACGCTATCTGCAGTTATTAGTACTGAGGCAGAACTTAGCGTTTCTGGGATGGCTACCGCCGTGGTCGCCTGCGCTAAATCATTGTGCGCCTGTTGCAGTCCTTGAACACCGAGGGTAAAACTTGATGCTATTTCCATGATACAACTCCTTTTGAAACAACCTAATAGCAAGTTATATCACATTGAATAGTCGTGATAAAATGCATACCAATTTAAAAACTAATACCAGTTTGTCTCCCAATCTTTCCATACTGGGTTAAGCCCTGACTTTTGTATTTGCTGCACCATTTGCACCGCGCTGCGCTCATCTGAGATTTCAAATTGATCCAACTGGGTGTTGGGATTTTGATAACCACCAGGTTGGGTAGAGCTGCCAGCGCTGATATGAGTCACCCCTAAAGGCAATAAGTTGTTACGTAACTGCTGGGTTTCTCTGGTAGATAAACTAATTTCAAGCTGGGGGTTAAACAATCTAAACGCACAGATCAATTGCACTAAGCCCACATCAGTTAATTCGACTTTAGGACTAATTCCACCGGTACACGGTCTTAATCTCGGTAAAGAAATACTGTAACGACTGCGCCAGTGATGTTTTTCTAAATAGGCCAAATGATAGCCCATTAATAACGCATCTACGCGCCAACTGTCTAATCCGAGCAATACCCCTAATCCCACTTTATCAACCCCAGCCGCCGCGACCCTTTCTGGTGTAGTGAGCCGATAAGTAAAATCTTGTTTTTTACCTCTGGTATGATGCTTGGCATAGGTTTGGCGATGATAAGTTTCTTGATATACCATCACAGCATCGAGCCCTAACCCCACCAGCTGGGCGTATTCATCTTGCGCCAAAGGCTGTACTTCGATTGCTACATAACTGAAATGCTGTTTTACCAGTGGCAAGATGGTTTTAAAGTATTCAATGCCTACTTTGGTTTCATGTTCTCCAGAAACCAGTAATATTGAATCAAAACCTCGCTGTTTAATGATTTGAATTTCAGCTAATAATTCGGTCTCTGTTAAGGTTTTTCGTTTGAGTTTATTACTCATAGAAAAACCGCAATAGTCACACTCATTTGCGCACAAGTTAGATAAATACAATGGCAGGTATAAACCAATATTAGCCCCAAAGCGTTGCCGGGTTATCTGATATGCCCGCTGCGCCATCGTTTCTAAAAAAGGTAATGCAGCAGGCGATAAAAGCGCGATTAAACTGTCAATATGACCTTGGGGGCGCTGTAATGCTTGTTGCACATCAGCTTCAGTGCTGCTATTAATCCGCATTGATAAATCGATTAAATCTAGCTGTTTAAATTGCTCGACAAAACTCATGGTGCGCCACTCTATTAACTTAATTTGTTGAACCAACCGCATTCAAAGTTAAATTACTCAAACCAAATCATTCACCAGTAAGGGAATAATCTGGCTTACAGATGTAAAAATTGCGTCAGCGGGCTAGTATGTTCTGCCTGTTTGGTAACACTGCCAAGTCCGGCGGTATAGGCATCACGACCGGTTCTAACCGCAAAATCAAAACACCGCGCCATCACTATGGGAGATTGACTACTGGCAATCGCAGTATTGACTAGCACGGCATCTGCGCCCAGCTCCATTGCTCGGCTAGCTTGCGAAGGTGCGCCAATCCCAGCATCAACAACCACCGGCACATTAGCTTGCTCAATGATCATCTCTAAAAAAGGCTCAGTGGCTAAACCTTGATTACTGCCGATAGGACTGCCTAACGGCATCACAGCGGCGCAGCCCACTTCCTCTAGCCGGTAACACAGCACAGGATCTGCATGAACATAAGGCAACACAATAAAGCCTTTTTTACACAAGACTTCGGCAGCTTTAAGGGTTTCAATAGCATCTGGCATCAAGTATTTCGGATCTGGATGGATTTCAAGTTTGATCCACTTTGTGCCAAGCATTTCACTGGCAAGTTCTGCTGCAAAAATAGCTTCTTTAGCGGTTCTTGCCCCTGCAGTATTGGGTAATAACTTAACTCCCATTTGCTGTAATGGCGTCAACAAGTCATCATAGTCTTTACTATGATCAATACGCTTCATTGCGAGGGTCACTAATTGTGAGTTAGAGGCCTCAATGGCAGCTAGCATAGTGTTAGCATCGCTAAACTTTCCTGTACCTGTAAATAAACGAGACTCAAATTGATGTCCGGCTATGGTTAACATAATCACCCCCCTGCTACAGCTGAAAAGACGTCTACTTTATCATTAGGCTGGCATTGAATGGCCTGCCAGCGACTTCTTGGTACAACTTGTTGATTGAGCACTAATGCCAGTGCTTTGGGATTAAGTTGTTTAGACTCTATTAGCGCTAATAAGCTTGGCGCTTGTTGCAACTGCTCTGGTTGGCCATTAAATTCAATTTCAATCATGTTTAATCCTTTTGCGGTAAAGTTATCTGCATGAGTTGACGTCATTTGTTGACGCTGTAATAGCTGCGCTACAACAACTACATTTAGGGTCTTGATTCATTTGTATAATCTGCCATTGCAAGCTTTTAGCATTAAACACATGTAACTTACCCGCTAGCAGGCCTTTGCCTAAGTCATCGGCTGTTAACCAATTTAGCCCCAATAAACTTTGCATTGATGCAACCGTTTGAACAGCAGCAGTATTAACCCCCATTGATACACATGTTTGTGAAACATGAGTATCTTGTGGGTACAGGCATTGATAACAGCCCCTTTGCGGATAGTCAGTTGAGCTGCAAAATAATTGCCCATCATTAGCGGAAATCGCTGCGCTAATTAGCCCTGTAGCGTGACTAACACAAACTTCATTAATCATTAAGCGGCTAGTAAAGTTGTCAGTGCAATCAAACACCAGATCGACAGATTCAACTAATTTTGCACCATCTGTATCAGCGCCAAAGGCCTGCTCAATTGCCATGATATTTACGTCTTCATAGGCTGCTGCTAACTTATCTTTGGCAAGTAGCGCTTTGCTTAAACCAATATCTTGTTCGTTAAAAAGTAATTGCCGCGACAGATTTGAAAGCTCTACCTTGTCATGATCCATCAATATCAGTTCTCCAACTCCCGCGGCGGCCAATTGCTGGGCAACACTGTGACCTAAACCACCGATTCCGATGATCAGTAGCCGGCTATTAAGTAATTTAAGCTGACCAAGCTCACCCATATCAGTCAGTAAAATATGACTGGCATACTTGATAAACTGCTTGGAAGTGAGCCCACTCTTATTAGCTTGACGCTGTTGTGTAATCGTCATGACACTGGCTCACACTGCTTTAGTTTCACTGATGGCTTGTGGGATTTTACATGTAATTGCCTTGGCTGTTGCTGAGGTTGTTGCTGAGGTTGTTGCTGAGGTTGTTGCTGAGGTTGTTGTGCAGCCGCTAGATGCCATTGCTGCTCTAACAATGAATAAGCCTTGGCAGGGTTTTCTGCTTCAGTAATGGCTCTTACCACGGCAACACTATCAACCCCAGTGGCTTTGATATCCGTTATAACACTTGCATCAATACCACCGATGGCCACGGTTGGGCATACGTTGTTAAGTAATGCACTGTAGCGTGCTAATTTTGCTAAGCCTTGAGGCTTTGACGGCATCACCTTAGTGGTCGTTGGGAAAATATGCCCTAAGGCGATATAGGATGGATTTAATTGCTGAGCTAATAGAATTTCAAATACGCTGTGGCTAGATAACCCAAGGGCTAGCCCTGCCGCTGAAATTTCATTTAAGTCAGCTAACTCAAGGTCTTCTTGACCTAAATGAACCCCGAATGCACCAAGCTGTATTGCCAGTTGCCAATGATCGTTAATAAACACTTGGGCGTTATATTGCTTACCCAGAGCTATTGCGCGGCTAATATCTTGTACTAGTTTGGTTTGCTGAGCATCATTAGAGACCTCATTGACAGCATTAGCTTTAATTCGCAGCTGCACTGTGATGCAATTGGCTTCTAACACGCTTTGCAGCATAGTCACGTCATCCACAACCGGATAAACACCAATGCCCTTATGCAGCGCAGGAAAGCGGCAATCTAGGTAGCCCTGAGCTGTATTTATTAATCCATTGCTAAACTTTCCACCAGCAGCTAATTCTTGCTGTGTTTTGCCTAAATTGTTAATTTCAGCGCCACTTACGGCAGTAATTTCAGGGTAGTATTGTATTTCATCAGGCCAAGCGGTTTTTGCCACTGGCCCTGCGCCTTTACCAAATGATTCACTGCACACTAATCCCTTGAGTACATATGCTTTTGCCATCACAACGGCATCATGAAGTACATAGTTATGGGCTAAAAAGCATGCTATCGCAGTGGATAAGGTGCAACCTGTGCCATGGTTATTACTTGTATTAACTCGCTCGCTATTAAGCCAATAAGCTTGATATTGATGGGCGTCACTCACGCCGTGAACTTTACGGCAAATGAACAAATCATTGGCTTTGGTTTGTTGCCATACTGCATCACCGCCTTTGGCGAGCACATGACAATGAAGCTGTTTAACCAGTTGCGCTGCCGCACTATAAAAACCATCACTTGAGTCTAGGCTTTGGCTTTTAATTGTGCACTGAGGTTCAAATTCCACGCTGTTAGTATCAGTCAGCGTGTGTAACTCCCTAACATTAGGGGTAATTAAGCTAATTAGACCTTTAAAAGGGCTAAAATCTAACGGCTTTTTTGCGCGCTCATTTAAGCTATCACCACTACTGGCAACCATGACAGGATCTAAAATAATCGGGATCAGCTGGTTAGCTAAACTCTGACTTTTAAATGTCTTTAACCAATTAGCAATGAGTGCCAATTGTTGTTGATTGGCAATTAAGCCAATTTTTATGGCTGCTGGCGCTAAATCGCTAGCAAGTGTATTTAGCTGTGCCAATAAGATGGATTCTGACACAGCCTCGACTAGTGTTACAGCCACCGAATTTTGCGCAGTAACAGTGGTAATTGTGCTGCAGCCAAAACACTGTAAGTCATTTATAGTTGCTAAATCTGCCTGTATGCCGGCGCCGCCACCACTATCTGAACCGGCAATAGTCCAGACGATGGGCGACATGGTTTCTAAGCTATGTGGTTGTGAAACATTCATGGTTAAGCCTCTAATTCAGCAGTGGTCTTAACTGCTAAATCTGCGCTTGTTGCTGTGTCTGGCTTAGAAGGTAACGGATGATAAATTGCATAGCCTGTGGCTTTAAATTCAGCTGACTTTTGTGCCATGGCTGATTGAATATCTACACCGCTACTAACGCTTATATCTGCACTTGCGTCTACGGAATTAACATTGTGATTAGAGTGTGCCTGCAGGTGTTTAAATTCGCTAGCGTCAAGCACGTTCACCTTTTGTAACTGATCACGCGCTTGCTTTGCAGCGTATTCACGCACTTCTTGAGTGATTTTCATTGAGCAAAACTTTGGCCCACACATAGAACAAAAATGCGCAACTTTGGCAGACTCTTGGGGGAGCGATTCATCGTGATAAGCACGAGCGGTATCTGGGTCTAAGCCTAAGTTATATTGATCTTCCCAGCGAAATTCGAACCTTGCTTTTGATAAGGCATTATCACGAATTTGCGCACCAGGGTGACCTTTAGCCACATCGGCAGCATGAGCTGCAATTTTATAAGCGATAAGTCCTTGTTTAACATCTTCTTTATTCGGTAAACCCAAATGCTCTTTAGGAGTGACATAGCACAGCATGGCCACGCCATACCAAGCCATCATTGCCGCCCCAATCCCTGAGGTGAAGTGATCATAACCTGGCGCAATATCGGTGGTTTGTGGGCCGAGTGTGTAAAAAGGCGCTTCATCACAATGGGCAAGCTGCTTTTCCATATTCACTTTAATGAGCTGCATCGGTACATGGCCTGGGCCTTCAATGATGGTTTGCACATCATTTTCCCAAGCAATGTTAACCAGCTCGCCTAAGGTTTCTAATTCAGCAAATTGCGCTTCATCATCGGCATCGGCAATACTGCCGGGCCGCATACCATCGCCTAATGACAATGACACATCGTAGGCAGCGCAGATTTCGCAAATCTCTCTAAAGTGCTCATACAAAAAACTTTCTTTATGGTGACTTAAACACCACTTTGCCATGATGGAACCACCACGAGAAACGATGCCAGTAAGACGTTTTGCCGTCATTGGTACATAACGCAGCAGTACCCCAGCATGGATGGTAAAGTAATCGACGCCCTGCTCTGCCTGTTCAATCAAGGTATCTTTGAAAATGTCCCAATTTAGGTCTTCAGCGACACCATTTACTTTTTCTAACGCTTGATAGATGGGCACTGTACCAATGGGGACAGGAGAGTTTCGAATGACCCATTCACGGGTTTCATGGATATAGCGCCCCGTAGACAAATCCATTACAGTGTCAGCGCCCCACCTCGTTGACCAGACCAGCTTTTCAACTTCTTCTTCAATTGAAGACGTCACAGCAGAATTACCAATATTGGCATTAACTTTGACTAAAAAGTTACGCCCAATGATCATTGGCTCAGCTTCTGGATGATTAATGTTTAACGGGATAATGGCGCGGCCGCGGGCAACTTCATCACGGACAAATTCAGCGGTAATAGGCTGGCCAATGTGAGCGCCAAAAGCTTCACCGGGGGCTTTTTGAGTCAAAATCTCATCAGTGACTTGCTCTCTAGCCATATTCTCGCGAATGGCAATATATTCCATCTCAGGTGTGATAATGCCTTTACGAGCGTAATGCATTTGAGTAACGCGGCGGCCTGACTTGGCTTTTTTAGGGCGAACAAGGGCTTCAAAACGCAAATGATCTAAACCGTCGTCAACCAAACGCTGTTGGGTAAAGTCAGAGCTAACTCCATCAAGTTGCTCTGTATCTTCGCGCTCTTCAATCCAAGCTTGGCGAAACTTGTTTAAGCCTAAACGGACATTAATTTCAGCATCAGGATCTGAATAGGCACCGGCGCAATCATAAACTTTAATGGCTGGGTTGGCTTCAGTAACGGGCGCATCTTCACTACCGCCAAGGATAGTATCGCTTTGATGAATTTGACGCATGCCCACTAACAGATCGGGGCGGGATCCGCTCAGATAGATCTTTTCAGAATTTGGGTGCTGTAAAGGTTTTAGGGTTTCAATAAAATTTTGCGCTTGAGCGCGGGTTTCACGACGATTTGACATAAGCAACCTCAAAATAAAAAAATAGAGTTGCTTGCCTGGAGAATTGTTGATGACGAGCGAGTTAACATTAACTCTGTAATTGACTTGAATTTACACCTTAACTTTGGACCTTAAATATCGGCAAATGGCGGGTTAAATTAACTTCAGCAATAACTCTGCTTTAATTAATTCTATCTTTTATTTTGCACTAATATTTATGATCTAGCCACGCAGCCATTCACTATAAAATTGCTGCTGACTGTAGGGTAAAAATAAGCAAATTAACTGCTTGTTTCCTTCGCAGGTTCTAGCCTGATCAGGTTCAACGGATCCCGAATAAACGGTCTCAGCCATAAAGGCACTCCGACAAGATGGCTGCAGTATAGTCAGCTTATTTAATAAAATACAAGTCTTTGACAATTTTCGAATTGGAATATGAGTTAAATTATTTCACTAATTAAAATACTGTTATATATGGATCTAATTTACAACCAAGCGATTAAGACCCAATTAATACAGAAATAATTTGATAAATAAATTTGATAAATATTATTCATTTTTGATGTTGTTGAAATAAATCTTTTGTGAAAGTCTGAACAGTTCAAGGTAATTTAAGTTTCGATAAGCGTTGTTGAATGGCGTTATCTAGTGCTTTTTTTGTTTTGCCTCCTTCACATGGGTGTCCTAAATCTAAGCCTTCGGCATAAGGGTTAATTTGGGTTGGTAATGCCACCAATCGATGGCAAGTTTCACCAATCTTAACAATTCTATTTGGATCTAAACGATGATTGAGGGTAGTTGGTTGGCGCTTATCTTCTATTACTATTAACTCTATATCATCCATTTCAGGGGTTAACTCACTGGTGCTGGCACCACTAACAGAAGTCGCTAAATGGGCTTGCTGACTTATTTGCTGATTAACTTGTTGTTGATTGAGTTTATTTATAAAGGAATGGCTAGCTTGATTGATGGCCGATAAATTGTCGCTTGTTATGGTATTGGCCTCTGAGATGGTTTCATTAAACAATTGTGGCTTAAATAGATGTTCGTTACTGCTATCTTTTTGCTGCTGCAGATACATGCTATCAACTGAAGACCAATCGAACTGGTGCGTTTCGGCTTGCACTGCTTCTGCTATTGGCAATTTTTCAATTATGGGCTTGTAGTCAATGGGCTTTTGGTTAACAGCTTTTTGGTCAATATCTTTTTGGTCAATAGGCTTTGGGGAAATTGCCTTTTGATTGACAGTATCTTTTGGGCTAGTTGCAACTGCAGGCGCTATTGAGCTTGTATCGACAACCTTATTAGTACTTTGTTTGTTCGATATAGTTTGATCGATTATTTCTTCATTGGTAATGACTTCACTGACGACCTCTTCAATCAAGGCTTGTTCACTTGGCAGGGTCTTAGCTAGCTGGGTAATTTGCTCAGCCGTTAAAAAGTAGGCTTTTATTTCTTGGTTGTTACTTTCAGATGTCGCAGCTTTAACGGCTTGTTCACGGCTGATCTCGACAAAATGGCTAATGGTGTTATCAGCTAAGGAAAATAGCATAAACACCAGCACAACATGTAGCCCTGCAACAATAATGCTCGATGGTGATGTCAGTATCTTTTTAAACTCGTTATCAGAATTTTGTTTTAAAAAGCGACCGTGATTATTTTGATTGTCGATCAGCCCACAGATCAGCGGTAATGTTTGGGCTTTAATTACATCAGTGCTCATTATTTCAGTGCTAGTTACTTCAGTGCTAGTTGCATTCACCGTTTGTAACATCACAACATGATCACAGAAATCTATCACTTCAACCGCAGATTCTTGGCAGCTTGCATTTATGTAAAGCTGTCCATGTGAAACTTGTGTGCCATTTAAGCCTGTCGAATTTCCACTAGCACCCGGTTCAAAATTAGTGTTTGCTGCCAATCCTTGTGTTAAATGTTTATCACCACCTTGGTTCATTACTCGCGCCTCCTGTCGCTTTTGAATCACTGGATATAAATCGTGCTAGATCAGACTTCAACCACAAGCTGACCATAAACTAGATGATAAAAAAGCCATTAAGTTCATTTAATTTATGTCGATGACACACGACTCCCCACAAAATCAGACAGTTATCATAGCGTCAAACTTAAGCTTACACGTGTACGCTAAAGTCATGGCCTATTATGAATATTGCTGGTAGACTCAATGTAAATTGCTTAACAAGGTTGTATGCAACTATGTCACTTGAGTTAGATGCTAATCAAACATTAGCACCAACACCTACATCAAAGTCAGACTATGGTGTGATTGAGGAATTAGCTAACAGTATCACCCATGGTATAGGGGTACTTGCGGGTATCGCCGCGCTAATTGCAATGCTAATAAAAGCGAATGGCCAACTTAATATCGCTGACACTATCGGGATCACTGTGTATGGATTAAGTATTATTATGCTTTTTCTGGCCTCAACCTTATACCATTCCAGTAAAAGTCCCTTATGGCGTAAACGCTTTAAAATGGCTGATCACTGTGCAATCTATTTGCTTATTGCTGGTACATACACACCTTTAATGTCAATTAGCCTTCAAAATGATAGTGCGACGCTAATACTAACTGCAATATGGTTATTAGCCTTAGGCGGTATTATTTTTAAAACCTTATTTATTGGCCGCTTCAAAGGGCTAAGTGTTATTTTGTATCTTGTTATGGGCTGGCTTTGTGTCACCATCATGGGAGATTTAATCAAAGGCATGTCAGATTTAGGCTTTAACCTATTACTTGCAGGTGGGGCTTTTTATAGCATCGGGGTTATTTTTTATGTCAATAAGCGTATTCCTTATAATCATGCTATTTGGCATTTATTTGTACTTGCAGGCGCCTTGTCTCATTTCTTGTGTATTTATTTAACAGTCATATAAACCTGCTTTATATCCACAGTATTAACCCTGTCAGTATTTCGTCTCACTGTTATAAACTCACTCAAAAAGTATCGCTCATCAACCATGAGCGATAACCAACACTCATAAGCTGGCTATTGAATACTTACTATTGTCTACTTAACTCGCAACACCAAAGCGGGTTACAATAAATTATCATCCCATACCTGATCAAAAGCCATCAATGGAAAACCTTAGCCCAAAGCAAAGAATTTGGTTTATTGTAAATATGATCCCCACAGGTCATGTTTTAGCTTATGGTAAAGTGGCTGACTTAGCTGGGCTACCAGGTAGAGCCAGGTATGTGTCTAAAGCACTCAAAGACGCCCCCGATAACCTAAACTTACCTTGGTATAGAGTGATTAACAGCCAAGGAAAAATTTCTTTTAAAGTCAATTCTATTCATTTCCAAAATCAGCAACAGCGACTAAGATCAGATGGAGTAGAAGTGAACCAAGGCAAGGTTTCATTGTCAAAATATGAATGGCGCCCTGACATTGCAACCCTTGTCATGTCGTTACCTTTTTAAATATTGCATGGGTAGGTATTACTTTGATTAGAAAATTCACCGCTTTATTAGCCAATATTATTGTCATTACATTGTCTCAGGCCCCTAATGCTGTCGCTTCTGATGACAAGGAAAACCTCGAGTACCTCAAAGCATTAACCCCTCACTCTGCTGAATATCGGGTGTTCTATGGCAGTATCGAACTCGGTAAAGCTCGCTACCAGTTGCCTGAAAGTGATAATGGCTACTATAACTATCGCTTTGATAGCGATATCAGCTTATTAATGCTATCGGATGTGCGTAACCTTAATAGTGAGTTCAAACTCGAAGATGGCAAGGTTAAGCCCATCCGCTATATGAGTAAACGTAGCGGCACCGGATCTGACTACACAGAGCAAACCGCCTTTGCTGCTGGACAAGGCGTTATCCACACCATATATAAAGACGAAAGAGAGAAATTACCCTTTGCCGAGGATATCTACGATCCCTTGGTATCTCAATTAATATTTAGAATGGATATGTACCGCCAACCCGAATTGCTTAAATACAAAATGGTCAAAGAAAAAGAGTTTGATGATTATGAATTTAAAATTGTCGGCAAAGAACAAGTGATATTAGACAGTGGCACTTATCAAACCGTAAAAATAGAAGTGGTACGAAAAAGTAAAAAGCGCCAAACCTTTTTTTGGATGGCGCCAGAATTAAACTACTTACCCGTGCGTTTAAGTCATTTTTCTAAAGGTAGTAAGCAGCTTGATATTCAGTTAGATAATTATCAAATTCAGCAAGCAATAGAATCCGATACAGCTGTTACTAAAGCAAACGCTGGATTAACTGTTAATCAGTAATTCGCCTTGCCTAAATAACTTCCATTCGCCAGGCTGTAAAATATGCCACTGTTCGTTTTTTGTCAGCGGACGAGTAGCAATCACTGTAACGACATCATTGGGTGTCGTTTCTTTATTAAAATCAATAACCACATCAGTATCGATTAATTTGGCTTTGCCAAAAGGCGCACGGCGGGTAATGAAGCACAAATTATTAGTGCAATAACTCATTAAATCGACACCATCACTTAGGATCATATTAAAAACACCTAAAGCTCGAATGTCATCAGCCAGCGTTGCTACAAATTCAAACACCTGTTTCATGTCATCGGGTGGCGTATGACCAAACTCACCTAACACCTGTTCCATAATCCAGCAAAATGCCAGCTCACTGTCGGTGTCCCCAACAGGCTGAAAATGATTTACTTGAAACTTATTTTGGTAGTCTGATAACTGTCCATTATGGGCATAAGTCCAATATCGGCCCCATAACTCGCGGGTGAAAGGATGGGTATTTTCCAGCGCAACACAGCCACGGTTTGCTTGACGAATATGACTGACGACAATCTCACTTTTGATTGGATAAGATTTAATGAGCTGAGCGACATGGGATTCACTGCTAGGACGAGCATCTTTAAAGGTGCGGCTGCCCTTGCCTTCATAAAAAGTGATCCCCCAACCATCAACATGTGGCCCAGTAACACCACCTCTTTCAGCTAAGCCTGTGAAACTAAATACAATATCCGTTGGGACATTAGCGCTCATCGCTAGTAACTCACACATGAAACACGCCTTAAAAATATAATTAACTCAAAATATTACGTAATTTATATTGTACCTAGTGCAGAAAAAAATTGGCATTTTTATTAAACAAAATATTTTAAACAATTGTTTGAAATAACTTGTAATCAGCGCCAGTTAGGTTTAATTTTATGTGATACAGGTCAGACCACGGTCAGTTCTGTGAATAGGATCATTAATTTGTAGGTGTTTAAATATTAAACACTTTTAAGGAGAAAGACAGTGGAGACACTTATTTGGATCATCGCCATGATCGCGGTACTCGGCGCAGCAACTTACTTGCGGGTGTCGTTATTAACAGCAACAATTGCAGCAGCAGTTGTAATGTTAATTGGTAGTGTATTAGATATTGTTGGCAGTCTAGCTTGGGTTGTCTATATAGTTTTAGCATTACCTTTAAATGTTAAATCATTTCGTCAGAATTTCATCTCACGTCCACTGCTTAAAGTATATCAAGGCATCATGCCTGAAATGTCTACCACTGAAAAAGAAGCCATTGAAGCAGGTACAACCTGGTGGGAAGCTGACTTATTCGCTGGTAACCCTAACTGGAATAAATTACATAACTACCCTAAAGCGCGTTTAACTGCTGAAGAGCAAGCGTTTTTAGATGGCCCAGTTGAAACTGTGTGTAAAATGGTTAACCAACATCAGGTTTCACATGAGCTAGCTGACCTTCCACAAGAAGTTTGGCAATACTTAAAAGACGAAGGCTTCTTCGCCATGATCATCAAAAAGAAATACGGTGGTCTTGAATACTCAGCTTATGCTCAGTCACGTGTATTGCAAAAATTAGCTGGCGTGAGTAGTGAACTTGCATCAACGGTTGGGGTACCAAACTCTCTAGGCCCTGGTGAGTTACTGCAACACTATGGTACGACTGAACAACAAGATCATTATTTACCGCGTTTAGCTAAAGGTCTTGAAGTGCCTTGTTTTGCACTTACTAGCCCAGAAGCTGGTAGTGATGCTGGCGCGATCCCTGATTTTGGTATCGTCTGTAAAGGTGAATGGGAAGGCGAAGAAGTGTTAGGTATGAAACTAACATGGAACAAACGCTACATTACCTTAGCACCAGTGGCGACAGTATTAGGTTTGGCATTTAAATTACGCGACCCTGACAGCTTATTAGGTGATACCGAAGATTTAGGTATTACTTGTGCCCTTATCCCTACTGATATTCAAGGGGTTGAAACCGGTCGTCGTCACTTCCCATTGAACTGTATGTTCCAAAATGGTCCAACTCGTGGCAACGAAGTATTCGTGCCACTGAGCTTTATCATTGGTGGCCCTGAAATGGCCGGTCAAGGCTGGCGCATGCTAGTTGAATGTCTCTCTGTAGGCCGTGGTATTACCCTGCCGTCAAACTCTGCTGGTGGCGTCAAAACAGCTGCATTAGCTACAGGTGCTTACGCTCGAATTCGTCGTCAGTTCAAACTACCTATCGGTAAATTAGAAGGTATTGAAGAGCCAATGGCACGTATTGGCGGTAATGCTTACTTGATGGATGCTGTAAGTTCATTAACTACTGTGGGGATTGGTCTAGGTGAAAAGCCATCAGTTATCTCTGCCATCGTTAAATTCCATTTAACCGATAGAATGCAAAAGTGTGTTATCGACGCCATGGATATTCACGGCGGTAAAGGTGTATGTCTAGGTCCAAATAACTATTTGGGTCGTGGTTATCAAGCAGCGCCGATTGCAATTACCGTTGAAGGTGCCAACATTTTAACCCGTTCTATGATTATTTATGGACAAGGCGCTATTCGCTGTCATCCATATGTATTAGCTGAAATGGAATCTGCTTTTGATACCACATCGGGTCAAGGCTTAAGTAACTTCGATGCTGCCATCTTCGGTCATATTGGCTTTGCGATGTCTAATTTTGTAAGAAGTTTCTGGATGGGCGTTACTTCTAGCCGCTTCACCAAATCACCTTATAATGATAAAACGAAACGTTATTATCAGCAGATGAATCGTTTCAGTGCTAACTTAGCCCTGCTTTCGGATTTAGCGATGGCAACACTTGGCGGTAACCTTAAGCGTAAAGAACGTATTTCAGCACGCTTAGGTGATTTATTAAGTCAGCTATATTTAGCGTCTGCAACGCTTAAGCGTTATGAAGATGATGGTCGTTTAACTGAAGATTTACCGTTAGTTCAATGGGCTGTAGAAGATTCACTACATAAACTACAAACATCTTTAGATGACTTACTGGATAACTTCCCTATGGGTCTTGGCATTGCACTTCGCGCTGTTATCTTCCCATTTGGTCGCCCACTAAAACGTCCTAGCGATGTATTAGACCATAAAGTGTCTAAAATTATGCAAACGCCATGTGCCAGTCGTGACCGTTTAGGCCAAGGCCAATTCTGGACAGCTTCAGAGCACAATGCGGTAGGTATTCAAGAGCAAACTTTATTAGATATTTTAGCTTCAGAGCCTTTATACGACAAAGTCTGTAAAGCTGCCGGTAAACGCCTACCATTTATGTGGTTAGATAAAGTCGCTGCACAAGGTAAAGCCTTAGGTGTGTTAAGTGATACTGAAGTGGCCTTACTTGAAAGAGCTGAAATTGGTCGTATGAAGTCAATCAATGTTGATGACTTTGACCCTGAAGAGCTTGAAGCAAAGGTTGTTAGTGAAGCCAAGCAAGTTAAAGCGGCTTAACTCACTTTTTAAAGCTAACTAAAAATACCAAAAGGGAAAGCATTGCTTTCCCTTTTTTATTTGCTGTAAACCCAAGTTAAGCTGCGCTAATTACCCTAGTGTTAAGCAAAAATAATAATGACTTAAGTTAAACGCTTTGCCCAATTACCCTCATGTTGACTATCACATGCCGCTTCACTGTCTAATACAATCTGCCCAGCAGTTATCTCCACAGAAACAGCCTGTAAATAATGGCTTATCATCTGCACAATAAACGCATCTTGCTTGGCTAATTTGACCTTGGTTATTTGCGCCTCATTACTAAATACACAAATCACTTTTAACGATTTAGGAAAAGCGGTGTAGTTTACCGAATGCGTGAGCCATTGAAAGCCCTCACACTCTGACATTAATAAATCACACACCAGTGTTAACTGCTGACGAATTTGGTTATCACGTTTCTTGTCGGATTTTTTCATCGTTAACCTTCGATTAGCTTTGAATTATAGGGTTGTCACTGAGTTGTCACTATACAGACATAAAAAAGCCAGTTGTGACTATTCACAACTGGCTTTTTGAAGTGCTTAAGTCAACATAGCGTTTATAACAGCTAATTCACTTAAGCAGATTGTCACTAAGTCGTTAACTCTTGTTCTAGTTGCTTGGCAATCGCTTCAGGCGACCTACTGTTTCGGGCAAAGATACTGTAAGCCACCGGGATCACTAACAAGGTGAAGAAGGTTGCTAACAAAATACCTGATAACACTACCACGCCAATCACAAAACGTGTTTCAGAGCCCGCACCACTTGATAGCACCAATGGAATAGCACCAGCTGCAGTGGTAATACCGGTCATGAGGATCGGTCTTAAACGTTGGGATGAGGCTTGAATGACTGCTTGTTCAAACTCAATGCCTTTGTCACGCAATTGGTTGGTAAATTCAACAATCAAAATACCATTTTTAGCCGCTAGCCCCACCAGCATAATAATACCAATTTGACTGTAAATATTGATACTTTGTCCGGTAAACCATAGGCCAATTAATGCGCCTAGCGTAGCCAGAGGTACTGTAAGCATAATCACCATAGGATGCACATAACTTTCAAATTGCGCCGCCAATACTAAGAACACAATACCTAACGCTAGGATAAACACAAAGTACATGGAGTTGCCTGAACTTTGATAATCCAGCGATTGCCCTTTATAACTAATCACCGCTTCAGCAGGCAAATAGGTATAGGATAAATCATTAAGATAATCTAACGCTTCACCTAGACTATAGCCATCAGCCAAGTTTGCTTCGATAGTGATCGCCCGCATGCGGTTATAGCGATTTAAAGAGCTGGCATCAGCATACTCTTCTACAGTGACAATATTCGATAGTGGCACTAACTCGCCGGTTCGATCAGATCTCACGTAGATATTTTCTAAATCCGTAGCAGTATTTTGATTTTCACGATTACCTTCAATGATCACATCATATTCTTCCCCTTCTCGCATGAAGGTCGTCACTAAACGTGAGCCCAGCATCGATTCTAAGGTTCTGCCCACATGTGATATTGACACCCCTAAATCAGCAGCCCTGTCTTTATCAATTGACACTCTAAGTTGAGGTTTGGTTTCTTTATAATCATGATCAAGCCCGGTTAACATCGGATTTTCTTTAGCTTTTTCCATGATGATGTCTCGCCATAAAGCTAACTCTTCATAACTTGGACCACCTAATACAAACTGCACAGGCTTACCGACACCACGGCCAAAGGCTTGACGCATAATGGGAAATGCCCTGACCCCTGCTAAGTCCGAAATTCGAGCACGAATATCAGTAATAATTTCACTGGCAGGACGTCGCTCGGCCCAATCTTCTAAAACGATAATCGCCATGCCGTTTGAAAAGTTTGCTGAGCGACCAAAACCACGAGGAGCGCGGATCAATAAGCGTTTCACATCACCCGATTCAACTAATGGCATTAAACGGCCTTCAATTTCATCCATGTACTTTTCAATGTACTCAAAGCTTGCTCCTTCAGGGCCATTAACCACCAAAAACATTGAGCCTCTATCTTCGCGAGGGGCAAATTCCTGAGGTACTTGTTTAAGCAAGTAGCCACTTAACGCAAAAGCCACCACGACAATTACGCCGATAAGATAGGGCTTTTTAATCGCACTCACCAAATGCGATTGATAAATAGCAGATAACTTATCCATCACGTCATCGACTTTACGTACTAACCAAGTGTTTTCACCGGCGGGTTTAAGCAACTTAGAGCACATCATTGGGCTTAGGGTTAATGCGACTAAGCTTGAGAAAATCACTGCGGCGCTCATGGTAACTGCAAACTCTTTAAACAGCTTACCTAAATCACCTTCTAAAAACGTGATCGGCATAAACACGGCAATTAATACCAATGTTGTCGCAACTACCGCAAAAGCAACTTCACGGCCACCTAAATAGGCCGCTTTAAGCGGTGAGTCACCTTGCTCAATACGGCGATGAATATTTTCTAACATCACAATGGCATCATCAACCACCATACCAATGGCAAGGATCATCGCCAGCAAAGTCAGTAAGTTAATGGTATAACCTAATGAATATAAAACAATAAAAGTCCCCATTAACGACACTGGAACAGTCAACGCTGGAATTAACATCGCGCGCACACTGCCTAGGAACAGATAAATCACCACTATCACTAATAGCATCGCGATAAATAAGGTTTGGTACACCTCTTTAATTGACGCTTCAATGAATACTGAGCTGTCGTATGAGCGCTTAATCTCCATTCCTGCTGGTAATGTCGGATTAATAACATCGACTAACGCATTGGCAGCACGGGCGACTTCTAAGGTGTTTGAGGTTGATTGTTTAGATACCCCTAAGCCAATCATTGATTCAGTATTACCGCGGAACATTATCCGCTCTTCTTCTGAGCCAATTTGCACTTTAGCCACATCACCAAGCTTCACTAAATAGCCATCATCACCTTGGGTAATAACAAGGCTGGCAAAGTCTTCAGCGGTTCTAAAGCTTCTATCAACCCTGACAGTAAAATGGCGCTCTTTTGACTCAATAGAACCCGCCGGAAGCTCAACGTTTTCTGAGCGCAGCGCAGATTCCACATCCGCTACGGTCAGTTTACGCGCAGCTAAAGCTTGTCTGTCTATCCACACTCGCATGGCATAAACTTTACCGCCACCTAAACGGATGTTGGCAACACCGTCGACAACTGAAAATCGATCGACTAAATAGCGTCGGGCATAGTCTGTTAGCTGTAATGTGTTCATTTGATCAGACACTAAGTTAAGCCACATGATCACTTCATCACCACCATTGGACTTTTCTACTTCTGGTGGGTCTGCCTCTTCTGGTAAGTTATCCAGTAACCCTGAAATTCTATCTCGAACATCATTGGTCGCCGCTTCAATATCACGGTTGATATTAAACTCTAAGGTAATAGAAGAGCGTCCATCACGGCTACTTGAGGTAATTTGTTTGATCCCTTCAACGCCGCTAATTCTGTCTTCAATTAATTGGGTAATGCGACTTTCAACCACTGAAGCACTCGCGCCGCGATAATTGGTATCAATCGATACTACCGGTGGATCAATGTTGGGGTATTCTCTAAGAGGTAACTTATCAAATGACACCATGCCAAGAATAATAATTAAAATACTAATAACAGAAGCAAATACCGGCCTCTTTACGGAAATGTCAGTGAGGATCATGCCGCATTCTCCACATCAGCGACATTGGCAAAGTTAAACGCTTCTGCAGCCTGAGTGGTGACTTCATCTCCCGGTCTTACTTTTAATAACCCGCGGATAATGACCGATTGACCAATTCCGACACCATCAAGAATTTCAACCCAACCTCGATTACGAATGCCTATTGTGACTTCTTTTCGCTCGACAATATTCTCTTCGTTAACTGTGTATACATAGTGTTTTGATTGAATAGGAATGATGGCAGACTCTGGTAATAATAAGGTTTCACGATTTTGTTTAATCAGTTTAACTTTCATCAACATGCCGGGTAATAACGCTGCATCGTCATTGGCAATAATAGCGCGAACTACCACAGCACGTGTTGTTGGGTTTACCCTTGTATCAATAGATGTGACCACACCTTTAAATATACGATCTGGATAGGCAATCGCTTTCGCTTCAACGGTTTTACCTAATTTAAGTTGTTGGATAAAACGCTCTGGCACTGAGAAATCAAGTTTAATTTTACTAACATCATCTAAGGTCGATATTTGGGTACCTGGAGACACTAAACTGCCGACACTGACAAGCTTTAGTCCCAAGCGACCACTAAATGGTGCATGAATGGCGCGATCACCCAAAGCAGCTTTAGCTTGCTCAAGCTCAGCGCGGGTCGTATCGATTAAGGTTTGTAATCTATCTCGCTCAAGTTCTGCTACCGTTTTACTGGTAACCAAACTACGAATTCTGTCGAGTTCACGTAAATTATCGCTGACTTTAAACTCAGCGGCTTTAACTTTGGCTAGCTGCTCGCGGTTACGTAATTGAACCAGCAAATCGCCTTTTTTAACCACATCACCATCGTTAAATTTAATGTCTGCGATTTTCTCAGTGATTTTTGGTGTAATAGTAATAGACTCAAACGCTTTGTTGGTTCCTATTGCCTCAACCTCATCTCTTACTGGCAACATCGCCACTTTAGCAACAACAACGTTTGGGATAGGTTTAGCACGCACCTTGGCCTCTTCAGTAGGCTTCATAGATTGGTATGTAAACCAGCCTATCAGTAACGCAACGAGGAGAATTATTATTTTTTTCATCGGGATTCCATTCATCAAACTCAAAAACGATATGTTATGGGATTTAGCCAACCGCTAGTGTACTCAGCATCATACTGGTATCAAGGTGTTTTACCATTTCTTACAATTAACACACTTAGGAAACATTTGCGGAATATACGGGGTCGGGGTTAACTAAGATCAATCTTAGCTTTTTAATTGGTAAACAATCGATATAGAAGGTTAAATGACTATTTTTACTGTTTTTAAAGCATAAAAAAAGAGACAGTAAATACTGTCTCTTTTTTTTGATAGCCTAAAATACGAACAATTAGGTAATGTTAATTTAACGCATTATCGTACTTTACGATCTTCTTTCATTGCTTCGCTGACTACGCGATAGATTTCAGTAATCGTTTCATTTTCTAATGGCTCACCTGCGGCATCTTTAATAAAGATTTCAGTTTGATCTTTATCATCAGTTTCAACAAGCTCAATTCGATAGTTACCTTTTTCAAGTGATAACTTATCTTCGCCCCATAATGAACTCCAGAACCCGCCAGTTTCTTCCAAGACAATATAATACAAACCTTTGGCGCTGTTCATATCAACAATATCGAAACCTAGCTCAGGCAATACAATACGTAATCGATCCCAGGTTTTATTGAAATCAACTTCTGAAATGTAATAAGCGCCAGTGGTTTCTGTTTCAGCCACTAGATCAACGTTAATACCTTTACTTTGTTGAATACGGTCAGCTTTAATTTGCTTGTCACGTTTTAAGCTGATGTAAGCAATAGTGTTATTGAGCATATCAACGGTGTAACGGCGTTTATCTTCTGCCGTTAATAGCACTTGCTGATCATCACCATTGTAGCTTTCTTCATGCTCAATGAGATCAATACCCATGCTGCCTGAGCGACCATGAGGACTCACATCGACCTCATAACGGTAACGTTGACGCAGTAAATACACTTTGTCTTCACCGAACCAGCTTGTTTCTATGACGTCTTGCGTGTCTATCCAACCTGTTTCGATAAAACCTTCGTCATAATTTTCGTTTTCGATAGGTACTTCATGTTTTGCTAAGAAACCATGTAAATTATCAAAAACTTCTTGTTTTAGATCTTTTGTGGTCGTAATTGATTCGACAATAATTTTAATATTGTCACTGCCTTCTTCAATACGCGTACCTTCAGACATAGGCAAGACCAGTAAAGGAGGACGAATATCCAGACGTTTTCCAACTAAGTCTTTATCAACTTTGTTACCCACTTTAGGAATGTCGTATTCACGGCCATAAGTTGGCTCAGTCAAGCCTTCTGGAATAACTAATAGTGGGACTTCTTTGGCGTTAACATATTCATCATTGCCATTGGCAACGCGACGATCTGTCGGTGAACTACAAGCAGAAACTGCTGCTATAAGTAAAATTGGAGTGACTTGCTTCAACATTTATTGTGTTACCTCTATCTGGGCTTGTTTCATCGCTTCTAACAACTGACCATGAAACTGCTCAGAAAGTTCAGTTAAAGGTAAACGAATATGTCCTTGGCTAATTAAACCTATTTGATGCGCAGCCCATTTAACAGGGATTGGGTTAGCTTCGCAGAATAAATGCTCATATAAACCTTTCAGTGGTAGGTTCAGTTTTTCGGATAAAGCATGGTCACCTGCTAATGCTGCATCACACAGTTGTTTAAATGCTTTTGGAACAATATTATTAGCAACCGAAATAACACCATCACCGCCAAGTAATAAAAAGTCTCTCGCAGTGGCATCATCGCCGCTATAAAGTTTGAAATCCTGACCGCAAAGCTCGCGTAATCGAGCAACACGGGTTAAATCGCCAGTGGCTTCTTTAACACCGATAATATTTTCCACCGCTACTAATTCAGCCACGGTTTCAGGCAACATATCCACTGAAGTACGTCCAGGGACGTTATAAAGAATTTGAGGGATATCAGTACTTGCTGCAACAGCTTTATAATGTGCAATTAAGCCCTTAGGTGAAGGCTTATTGTAATAAGGCGTGACCCCAAGCATGGCAACAATGCCAGAATCAGCCATTGATTGGGTAAGTTCTATCGCTTCGGCAGTGGCGTTAGCGCCATTACCACCAATGACGGGTATACGACCTGCGGCAAATTTAACAGTTTGCGACACAACTTGTGCATGTTCTTTAATGGGTAAAGTAGCAGACTCACCTGTTGTACCGACTGCAACGATCGCATCAGTCCCCTGCTCTATATGAAACTCTACCAGTCTTTCAAGACTTTTATAATCTACTGTGCCATCACTATTCATAGGAGTGATTAAGGCAACGATGCTTCCGTTTATCATCTAAATTCCCCAAGGTTTCAGGATTCGCTATGTTACTGATGCCTACAACTAATGACAAGCATTAACGGGGGCTCTCAAATGCATTTTTACTAAAGCACAAATTTACATCGTCAGATGATTGTTTAATGGCTAAGCATATTTTTTATATCATGACGTTAGGTACTTTATTTCATTGAAATCAATCTTACACCTAAGTTGTTATGCCAAGAAGTAAATTTTTAATATGAATTAACTTTCATAGTGACATACTTATGTGGTTTTACATTAGTTATGGTAGCATTAGTGCCCGCAAAAAAACTTTGCGTTAGCTCGCTAGTTTACGCTCCATGATATCGAAAAAGTGAGGAAAATCCATGACCAACTATCTGGTCGTTACTGCTATGGGTGCTGATCGCCCTGGTTTAGTAAGTCGTCTAGCCCGTTTAGCAAGTGAATGTGACTGTGACATCGTCGATAGCCGTATGGCACTTTTTGGTAATGAATTTACCTTAATTATGATGATTTCAGGCTCTTGGGCAGCAATAACAAAGATAGAAACCCAGTTACCCAGCTTAAGTGTACAGCTTGAATTACTCATGGTAATGAAACGTACTTCCAAGCATACACCACAAAATTACGTGTCGCGTATCGAGGTCAATGTTAACGGTCAAGATCAACGTGGCACCATGAAGCGAATAACCGAATTCTTAGCGGATCGTTCCCTTGATCTTGCTGCGGTGCGCTCTCACGCTGACGACGATAATTTAACGCAGCATATTTTATTTACTATCAATGTGCCGGAAAAAATTGATCTTATAAAGCTTGAAAAAAGTATTCATGAACTGGCAAAAGAACTATCACTTGAGTGCTCTATCAATCATATGCAAAACAGTGACAAATAGAATATAAAATAAGGACATAAAATGAATACCTTAACCCTTGGTGATTTAGCACCACAATTTACCCTACAAAATCAATTTGACCAATCAGTCTCTCTCACTGAAGCTTTAAAAACCGGCCCTGTGTTAGTTTATTTTTACCCTAAAGCATCAACACCTGGTTGCACAGTGCAAGCTCATGGCTTGCGTGATAGCAAAGACCAGTTAGCAAATCATAATGTCACAGTATTGGGTTTAAGCCCTGACCCAGTTGCTAAACTGCTTAAGTTCAATGACAAGCAAGAGTTAAACTTTGCCTTACTCAGTGATGAAGATCATGCCGTTGCTGATGCCTTTGGCGTGTGGGGCGAGAAGCAATTCATGGGCAAAATCTATGACGGTATCCATAGATTGAGCTTCCTCATTGGTCAAGATGGCAAAATAGTACATGTGTTCGATAAATTTAAAACCAAAAACCACCATGAAGTGGTGTTATCGGTGTTAGAAACGCTTTAACTTAAGCCTTAAGTAAAAATTCCATAAAAAAAGCTTCGTTAATACGAAGCTTTTTTATTGCTGATTTTTAGTCAAATTCAAATTCAAGCTGATGTATTGCCGAAAGTTTCACCAGAGTCATCTTGCTCATTAGCGTCTTCATTTTCTGTTACTTCAGCTAAATTACGTTGGATTATATCTTGCTCTTGCGCCTCTTTCGGCAATAGGCTAATTAACTCGATACCGACTGGTAATTCATTAATTTCAGTACCTGAAATAATTTTTACTTTCTGATCTTTAGTCAGGTAAATTAACGGCATCGCCGTTTCACCATAACGCTGTTTAAAGTGTTCAAATGTAAAATTATCCGTAATATTAGTGACTTTAATAACAGCACCTTTCGCCATGTAACTGGCTATTTTGGCATAAGAAATTGACTCACCAAATAAACACAAACGCTTTAAATAAGACTCTGACAATTGATGTCTGGCACTTCCCCCTTCGGCATTATTTAAGCCATACACTTTATTGGTACCGAATAAGTCTTGAAAATGAAAACTCACTAAAGGGTTTAATTGACGATAGGGAGATAACACTAGCACTCGACCTATACCACTTAAATCCATAAAGTTTTCGGCGTGTTCAGAGGCCGGATTACCAAAATAAACCGGGATATTCGCCATTCTCGCTTGACGAATGTTGTCCCAGTTATTATCGGCTAATACCACTTTCACTTGCTTAGCCGTTAACACCTTAGCTAACTCACGTGAAAACTTAGAGGCACCAAATAACAGTAAGCCTTGTGATGAATCGGCCTTTACACCTAAAAACTTAGCCCATGGGCCTGCCGTTAAGCTTTGTATTACAACAGTGCCAATAATAATTAAAAACACTAATGGCACTATCGAGCTGGCACCATTAACCCCAATAGCTTCAAGCTTAATGGCAAATAACGAAGAAATTGCCGCTGCAACTATCCCTCTTGGTGCGACCCAACTTAAAAACCATTTATCAGCTCTAGATAAACTAGTACCAATACCAGAAATCCAGATACTCAGAGGCCTTGCAACCAACAACACGACCACTAAGACACCGACACCTCCCCAACCTAAATCAAGCATCGCGGTCGAGTTAAGTCTTGCTGCTAATAAAATAAACAAGGCGGAGATCAGTAATACGGTAAGAGTCTCTTTAAACTCTAAAATATCCGCAATATCAACCCCACGCATATTCGCTAACCAAATGCCCATCACAGTCACGGTTAACAGCCCAGACTCTTCTTGGATCAAATTAGAACCAACAAAGACGCCCAGCATAATAGTTAATACCGCAGTATTTTTAAGATAATGAGGAAACACATTACTACGAAGTGCAATGCCAATGAGATAGCCAGCAAGCGCCCCAAGTCCAAAACCTAACAGTAATGTCATGCCTAAAGCGAATAATATATGGGTGGTGGGATCTGCAGCGGTCGCCACAGCAATATATTCATAAACTAATACTGCTAAAATTGCCCCGATAGGGTCTATGACTATTCCTTCCCAGCGTAAGATGCTGGCAAGGTTTGATTTTGGCCTTACTGTGCGCAGCATAGGCACTATTACTGTTGGACCTGTCACTACCACTAATGCACCAAAAAGTAGCGCCATGGGCCATTCAAAGCCTAATAGCCAATGAGCGGCTGGGGCGATACAAGCCCAAGTTATAAAGGCACCAAAGGTCACTAAGTTTGTCACCATGCGGCCGTGATCTTTGATTTCTTTAAAATTGAGGGTTAACGCGCCTTCAAAAAGAATAACCGCGACCCCCAATGAAATAATGGGAAACAGCAAATCGCCAAAGATAGCATCAGGGTCTAAAATGCCAAGCCCCGGACCAAGTAACAAACCGCATAATAATAACGGTAATATTGCAGGAAGACGAAACTTCCAACCTAACCATTGACACAATAAAGACAGCACGCCAATCAGCGCGAGCATGCCAGTTATGTGTTCTACCATGGACAATTCCTTTTTTATATTTTCTGCGATATAGCTCGCGAGTTTGTATCTTTAATAAAATACTAAATTACACATCAGAGCAAGGCTTAATTAAAACATCTACCGTAATTTTTTAACTTAACATCAACCTTTTAACCTGCTGATTGGAAGTATCTAAAGCTTAATAATTTTCACGTTAAAGCCGCAGAACAATAGACTCAGCTTAAGATAAATACATTCAATGTCATAAATTACAGGCACAAAAAAGCCCTTGTCTTATGACAAGGGCTAATCTGTTCGGCGCAGCGGACGGGACTCGAACCTGCGCCCCCGGCGTGACAGGCTCAGCTTACTAATACAAAGTAACCAACTGCTGCTTTTATTCAAGCAATTCATTTAACCAATTGAAGTAACTAATTCAAGTAACTAATTCAAGTAACTAATTCAAGTAATTAATCCAATTAACTAATTCATTAAAATAAGCCCAACAGCATAAATTACAGGCACAAAAAAGCCCTTGTCTTATGACAAGGGCTAATCTGTTTGGCGCAGCGGACGAGACTCGAACCCGCGCCCCGGCGTGGCAGCCTCAGCTTACTAATACAAAGTAACCAACTGCTGCTTTTATTCAAGCAATTCATTTAGCCAATTCAAGTAACTAATTCAAGTAATTAATCCAATTAACTCATTCATTAAAATAAGCCCAACAGCATAAATTACAGGCACAAAAAAGCCCTTGTCTTATGACAAGGGCTAATCTGTTTGGCGCAGCGGACGAGACTCGAACCTGCGCCCCCGGCGTGACAGCCTCAGCTTACTAATACAAAGTAACCAACTGCTGCTTTTATTCAAGCAATTCATTTAGCCAATTCAAGTAACTAATTCAAGTAACTAATTCAAGTAACTAATTCAAGTAACTAATTCAAGTAATTAATCCAATTAACTCATTCATTAAAATAAGCCCAACAGCATAAATTAAAGGCACAAAAAAGCCCTTGTCTAATGACAAGGGCTAATCTGTTTGGCGGAGCGGACGGGACTCGAACCCGCGACCCCCGGCGTGACAGGCCGGTATTCTAACCAACTGAACTACCGCTC
>NZ_JAUOQU010000025.1:0-81420 GCF_030547195.1 Shewanella sp. 6_MG-2023
TTATTATTGAGTTCGAAGACAGAATTGTGAAGCATATTAACTAAATTGCAGTTACACAGAATCTGTTACACCCTCGACAAAATAGAAATTTTAAAATACCCAACTTCACGATAATGATTATTATCGTTAAATTGGCAAACCATTGGCAAAGCGCACATTTTTCGACTTGAAGTGGCTCAACTTTACGATAACCGTAAGTTACAGCCACTTCACAATAGGCGTAAATTAGGCTCAATCAGGTGAACCAAAGGATCTTAGGCAAATGCCACTATATCGCGATCAAGTACAAGCATAATGATTATCATGAAGTCTCATGATGACAGTCTCTTAGCTTGCTGCTTAGCCCTCTTAATATCACGAACCCAAATCACTGTGTTGTTCGTGACTTTAGTTTCGAACAAATCAATAGCACCAAAGAGATCACTTAATTTTTTAAATCCATAGTTTCGCTGATCAAAAGATGCTTGGTTAGAGATCTGTGAACCAATTGGACCGAGCATAGCCCACCCATCATCTTCTTCAACAGCCTCAATCGCCTGCCTTAAAAGACTAATAAGCTTATTATCCTTGTTCAGGCTTTTATCAAACTTAGGTAGCCCTTCAACACTTTGTTCGTATTCGTCTAGATATAGGAAACGGGAACAGCTGTTTACGAATGCACTTGGTGCCTTACGTTCACCAAACCCAATCAAGAATTTGCCGTCAGCAAGTGCTCTAGTTACTAAGGGAGTAAAGTCACAATCAGATGACACAAGGCAAATGATATCGACGTCTTTAGTATAGAGAATATCCATAGCATCGATGACCAGTGCTATATCAGTGGCATTCTTACCTTTGGTTAGATCGAACTGCTGGATTGGCTGTATAGCATATTCATGCAATACATCTTCCCAAGGCTTGATATTAGGGCTCTTCCAGTTACCATAAGCCTTGCGTATGTTCACTACACCGTACTTTGCCAGCTCTGACAAGATCACATCAATTTTGGCAGCTGGTGCATTGTCAGCATCGATAAAAAGAGCTATTTTTTCTTTATCTTTCATAAGACTCACTTAAATAAATATTACATTTTACGACAAGAAAGCTGAGCACTCATTTTGAAAATAAGGCAACAAAACTGTTGCCTTTCTTCCCTTAATGATGAGTTAACTCATAACACAGTCTAAACCCTGTTTTTAGGTACTTATATTTTCCAGTACTGTATCGAGGACCTGAAGAGCGAAGAATATGTTTATCACCATAAAAAGAAGTTAAGCTAGCCGAGCGAATTGAAGTGCCTTCTAGTAACCATTCAGCAAATGAATCAGAGTCGACAAAGCTAAGCTCTTTGCATTGGAAGTTAACAAGATCTCTTGGATATTTAACTGGCAAAGCATCAAAATTTTTGGGATTCATATATGGAGGATATGACTTATAAAGGTTCCCCTTCAAATCATAGAAACGTAAACGAAATTCTTCATTGTAATTAGGTGTCCTTGAGTGACCTTCTTTTCTAAGTTCTAAGTATTCGTCTAACCCAAGTAAACGCAGAGGAACTCCCGTTTCTTTTTCCTGCCAGTTTATATAAGCCAAAACATCGTAAAAAGAGAGTGATGCAGGTAAGGATGTGTCCTCATCACTATTTACAGGTTTAATCGCATCTCCTTTTCTTGAATCTGCGTAGCCCTTATTGTTTGCTAAAAAGTAATATAGTTCATCAATTGTTCTTAGTTCCGATACCATCAATTTTTTGTCACCCACAGCAACTTGTTTAAAACCTTTAAGCATATTGCTGGAACTTCTTGATTGAGGCTTGTAAATACCTTTATTTTCATAAAACTGTCTAAGAATCACTTCTGAACTTGAATAATCAGCAATCGTATTTCCATTCCCATAAAACAATTTTTCAGACTGATGCGAATCTAGATTTCTATTACCTTGGTACTCAAAGTAATACCATCGTTTGAATCGGTATGTCTCAATGCAACTAGGTATATCAGAACGCTTAAGGTATTCACCATAAATCTGATGGTCAAATTTATGATCCCTTTGGTTTTTAATTATAAAGTCATAACCTCCTTGCCCATCAGAAAGAAAAATCAGGTTTTCATTAAACGGGATTACGTCAACCCAACCCTCTTTTCCCATCTTAAACAAAAGGTTAAGCAAACTTTTTATATACAGTGCTTTTTCAGAGTCATGTTTAAACCCTTCATCATCCCCAGAGTTATATAGCTCCACTTCCGGGAAATCATCGGTGAGATCTGTGAGGTTGTTCCCTAACAAGTGATAAGCTGCCGTTACATTAAACTCAAGCCTATTTTGTAAAAGAATTAAATCAATAACCCTAACAGTTCTCCTTTCCCCACCAATGATTGGTTTAAGTTCAGTGAATATATCTAGATTCAAAAACTCTTGTTGTTTTTTAGGTAGCTCTTCAAAAGGAAAGTTTTTATTAACCATATGGTTAACATGATCATTCCTTCTAATAACTTGATACCAATCCTCATCTCTACTCACAAGCCCTGGGATATCCATGTTATGCCAGTCAAAAATACTCGCAAAATCAAAGTCGTGACCAGTAAATAATCTCTGAGGTAGCTTGTGGTCTGTGAAGAAAAGACGCTCGGAAACCTGCTGGTGAGTGAATGGTCTGCAAGGGTTATAGTGACCAGCTATACTATGTTCCAGCAAATTCACTCGCTTATTGAGGTTATTTCTTACCATAAATGGCAGAAGCTTATCCTTGTATTCTTGCTCATAAAAAGCAAAGCCACCCAGAAACCCTAGCTTCTTCGAAATAGCATTGAGTTTGGTTGTATGAGGGATTGTTTCTCTATCATGCATTGCCTTTTTTGATGAACGCTTTAAGCTTTCTGGTGCTAAGCCATCCAAAGGAATAATGTGAAACTTATCAAGAGGGAGTAGAGTTACTGGAGTATTATTTTTTTGCATTTTTTAAAACCTATTAATAGATGATTAGCCCCAATTTCTTGGTGCACTTCTGGCTAATAAAAAAGGTTTCAATCAATGAATATCGCGAAGGTTATGGACATTGATATAGAGTTTTGTTTTGTAAGAAGTACATTACAAACCGCAGGTAAGCTCTAGCCCTAGGTTTTTTAATCTACTTGATCAATATACCGTTCGTCAAACATTATCTTACCCAAATATAAAAAATCTGAGTAAAATTTCATGAGGTGATGATATCCCCCTAGCTAGGTGGCCAAACCACTATGTCACTACAGTATGAAATTTGGGGAGTGAATCAACACCATGATAATTACTGTTACCGTTAAGTTGGCTTTAGCTAACATGCGGCAACTACAGTCAAAGCTTCTACCTAAACACGTTTTTGGAGAATACTGAGTTACGATGAACTAGTGCAGCTGAATTTTCTGATAACTTATTCTATGCCAAACACACCAATTGACTACAAAGTAGTGGCCTGTTTTGCTAAACCACTACAAAGGAAGTGTTAGTGAGAATATCATTTGTCACTTTCGCCTTCAGACAATAATTAATTGAATAGGAATAAACCCGTAAATCAAATTACACATATTTACCTGTCTTGCGTGTAATTATGCATGAGTTAGATAATTGCGTGTAATTAGAGGTAACAATGAGGAAAAAGTCGGGACAGGCATAACTTTTAGGTTGAGCATAACCCACCTTTCAGATTAGGTTTTCTATAGACAAAGCTTTACTCGTCCTACTTACCTTTTGAATAACGAAACTCACTTTGGGCAGAAACGGCTTAGAGCTTAAACACAAAAAACTGCGGTTTACATTACGATAAGTATCCTAGTAAATGGAGAAGGCGGAATTGTATTCACTGAAAGAACCGCCCTCAGCAAGAAGCTCCAGTGTTGCTCTACCTCCTGAATCCATTCAATTCTCGCATGAAGAAAAGTACGTCAAATTAGGAGTTGTCGAAGTGATACTACACTGGGTCGCAACAGAACCAAGAAAAGCCGTGAGAGAATAAATCACAGCTTTGGGTTTGGGGGGCCAATTGTTCCTAATCAGAATTTTTATTTGTAGCCGCAATGACAGCACCAGAAGTTGCAGCTCCCGCAACCGCTCCAGTAGCTGTAACTAAAGCTGTTCCTCCCGCCACTCCAGCTCCACCGGCGGCTAAACTGCCACCACCTAATGCTGCTAAACCTGCTGAGCTAGCAGCAGCCCCACTTAATGTTCCGGCTGCAGCTCCTAACCCAGCCGCACTTGCGGCAGCTCCTATTGCTGGAGCTACTGCAAGTGCTGCTCCACCTGTTGCAACTGTTGCTGCGACAACTACGATTGATTTGATTGGATTATCGATAACTGCATCAATACCATCCGAAATAAAATCACCTAAACTATCAAAAAAACCCATATATCCACCTGTTTATCAAGAAAAATTAGTTTTTGCTTTTACATGATTAAAGAGCTAGTCACTTAACGCAAATAACTCTCAGCTACAAAGTCGACCAGATGTCAGGCCAGTCGACGGACCTCGAGCATAATTGCCCGGGCTTTGCCTATCTTATTGCCGTTAGAACGTAGCCTTCATTTTGACGATGACATCAACACACTTATCCAGTTCTGCCGCATCGAACTCAGTTTTAGCTTCTTCCTTCATTTGCTCGATGTGCTTATCTGTCTCTGATTTCAGTTCATCAAGACCCGCTTTGGTCGCCTTGACGGTATTATCCCAGAATTCAGAAACAGGGCTTTCCAGCTTCGACCAAACATCATCTTTGTCGAGTGCAGCTTTAACTTTCTTGGCCAACCCCTTCTGCCAAGAACCACCAGCAATACGATAAATCGCGTAACCTATAGCAGCGGCAATTGCGATACCAATAGTGATAGGCCCACCGATCGCCGCCACGAAGGAGGTAACGCTGGTTACGCTACCAGCCAAACCTAAGCTTGTCAGAACGCCTGCAGCCTTACCAACCAGGAGATATGCGCCCAAGTTACTTGCGATGGTCGAAACATATAATGACATTGCCCCCAAGCTGCCAATGCTGGATAGACCGCCGATGAACGCCGCACGGGAATTGAAGCCCGACAGGTCCAAATCTAACCCGTCCATGTCACCCCGCTTACCAGCTTCAGTCTTAAACGAAGGTGCGATTTTCTGCCAGCGGTCAAGCAAGACGTCTAGTTCGTTGGAGAAGACCTTACCACTCGTTTTAAGTGTGCTCTCAACCTTGGAAGAAAGCATTTGCCCAATGTAGTTACCAACCTCAGCTTGCGCCTCTTTCTTGCTGTCGTATGACTCTTCAATCAAGTCAGCCAAACTATCGACATTGGTTTTTGCTTCAAGGAATAATTTCATTGTGCTCAAATCTTCCTGTTTGCGGGTTTGGCAAGATGTAATATGAGCTTCGAAGCCGCTTACAAGCTCAACAACTTCCTCACGAAATCGGGCATCCTGCTTTTGTACCTCTTCAACACGCTTTTCTACATTGGCTTTTTTGGCTTCCAGGTTACTAACCGCTGCAGCCAGTGCGCGAATAATTTCCTTGTTAATGCGTTGGACGTCTTTTTCGACAATCTGAGTGTGGTGTTCTGTCAGATAGTCCACCATCTCATTGAGGCGGACCATCAAGCCATTGCGGAATTCATCGTTTTCTCGCCAGAAAGGTTGCAAGCGTGAAGCAAGATCTGCTGCATCTGGTGCTTTGCTGATAAAGCCTTCTGCCACCCAGTGCTTGAATACTGTCTCATCAAAGATTTTACGTGTGCGCTTGAATGCCTTAACCCCAAGGTCTTTCGCAACTGATGCGGGAATGGCGTCATGGCAATGAGACTGAACAAACAGCAAATGCTCGAGTGGTTTCTCTTTTTCTACTGGTGGGCGCTGACGAATGATGTCAGTGCCGAAGTACAGTTGAGCATTATCAAGAAAGCCGGTAGCTTGAGACAGGAATACAACACCGTCCACCAATTCGGCGCCTGTCTTAGCCTTCTCTGAATCGCCTGACTCTTCTTCATTCAGGTGCCCAGGAGTGTCCATCAACCATGCACGTTCTAAAATCTTAGCCTCTGAGAACACAATTGAGATATAGGCGTCATTCGGCATCGTTGAGTCGTAGTCATGGATCCCGAGGCGATCCAAGATGCTTGTATCGCCATCTTCAATCAGAAACTCTTTAACCAGAGATTCATCATGGATCATGTGTGGCATAAAGCCTTTTTTGAATAGTGAAACCGCACCTTTTAGAGATTTAGGACGGTCAGTCTCATGCATTAGCAGGTTCACGATACTGGTGGCTGGTTGATAGCCGTAAGGCAGTAACTCTTTCGCTACAATCGTGTTAATCAGCGTTGACTTACCTGAGTCATAATGTCCAAAGAAGCCGATTACTGGTTTACGGTCTAGGCCTTTTAAAGCTTCGGTCGCGGTGAACAGACGTTCCTCAAGTTTCAGGCTTTTAATGTACGGGTGTGGGTTTGAAACCAGAACTCCTTGAGCCTGTATTACTTGCCCTAATGCAGATTGGATAACTGTCGTAATCGCTGATCTTGTGTTCGAGTTAATCATGTCCATAGATTTAATGCTCTCTGAGAATGTTAGTTCGGTTAAGTGGTCGAAATACTCTTTCGGATCACAGCCTATCGCTGCCATATAAGCGGCGATGTTGATGGCGCTTGCTTTAAGCGGCTGCTTCTCAATTCTGGAAACTATCCGCTGGTCTAAAATACCTTTTATGCCAAAAGCATCAGAACGTGTTGCTACATCAGCCTGCGTAAGCTTCGCATCAATTTCTCTTTTCTTAATGAGGAAATTAGACAGCTTTTCAGATAGTTGTTTTAGGTTCATATTGATTACTCATGGCCGTAATTGATTTTAACTATGACACCGAACTCAGAAACGTGCAACAGTCTTAGTCAAAAATGTCTTAAACCATTGCACAGTTCTACATTTGTGTTAGATTGACCAAACAAAATTCAATCCCAAGGTCAACGCACATGTCCTGGTTCATGCCCAAACCCACGTATAACCCTTTGTGGGAATTAGCTAAAAAGCTGCTCAAATCTAATGATGACAATCATTCACCAGAGCCATCCGATAAAAAACGCTTAGCTTCTTCCAAGGGAAGTCGTACAAAAGCTCGCAAGAAGATGATCCGCAATATTTTAGTGGCTAACCGGCAGAAGTTACGCGCTGAGCTCTTGGATTCACTGCAGACAGATTTCCCAAGATTTTCCGATGTAACCTGCGAATTTCAGCTCGGTAAGCTGGTGGTTGACTTCAACGGGGTCGGGTACATACAAGCAGCTATGGATATGCTGGCTAGCAAGTTTGATGTCCAGATAAACCAATCAGCAACCGGTGACATGATTGAAATTGAGATGACACCCATTGACGATGTTGTAAAGAAAGCATTGGCTAAAGCCAACGACCAATATGGCGAGTTGTGCGGGTTCAACTACGACAATGAGTACAACCAGGCTGATGATGCGTACTTGAAAAGTATCAGCCGCTTGTTACCGAAACACTCTACCCAGTCCAGTAATGCAATGTGACTTGCCGTACTGATCAATATAACTATTTCGAAAGATATTGAAGGTTAATTATGTTTCAGATGATACCTATCTTAGGTGCAGCTTGGCTTGCCAAGAAGGTTTATGATGCAATCATGGACGATTCTAATTCCGACTCCAGTGGTTCATCCACCAGCTATGACGATAGCGAAAGGCAACAGCGTATTAAGACAGCTAAAAATCACAGAAAAAATACTCGGTCTAATCTCATCAAAAAAGCCATAGCGGATCACCGGCAGAAAACTGCAGCCGAGTTGAAGCGGAAGTTAAACAGGAGTAAGCCAAGTGGGTTCAAGGTAAAGGTATACGACGATAAGCTTACGATAACGAACGACAGTTTGAAAAAAGCTGAAAATGTGATTCTTATAGTTAACAGCTGCTTTGCTGGTGCCAAGAAACGTCAGCTCAAAGGTGGGACGATACATATTGCCCTTCCCTCGACAAAAGAGTTGGTGGCCAAGACGCTAAAAAATGCAGATGAAAACTACGGTGCTGAATGTGGGATTTCCCATAACGAGCAATATGTCCAGGATGATGACACCTTCCTCGATCAGTTGAACCAATTACATAATTAACCACAATAAGCAGAACCATGATAATTGCCATTAAGTCAGCTTGCTATGCACAGTGTTCAAATATTATTAAACACTCTCAAACTTATCGTCAGTAACTTATCCACAGTTCATGCATTCCTTTCTCATTTTATCCCCCTTTATGAGTGGCACTACAAACTGAACTATTAAAAGTCATATCACAAAGGCGCGTCACTCATTAACTTGCCTCCCCTAATAAGTTGACACTAATTCAGGCTAAGAACAGCCTGCCGTCTGCACCTTATATCAGTGCGATAGGCTAAACACTTTGTTGAGGAAACATTGAAAACCAGTCATGATATAAGGATGACTTCCCCGCAGACGACTTCATGCGCCTTACTTACCTATCAACCATATTACTCCCTTTCCTTCTTACCACTCAGACTGCGGCTAACGGTAACGAGCCAAATACCACAAACCAGTCATTCAATAAGGCAAAGAAGTCACTTGAAAGTAGTATTTATAATAATCATCGAGAGACCATTTACTGCGGAGCTGAATTTACTGAGAAGAAAAAAGTCATTCCTCCCCCCGGGTTTGAAACCGCTAAGTATATAAAGCGCTCTAAGAAAGTGGAATGGGAGCATGTTGTTCCCGCAGAAAACTTCGGCAGGTCATTTAAAGAGTGGCGTGATGGACACTCAAGCTGTGTTGATAGCAAAGGGAAGTCATTCAAAGGACTGAGGTGTGCTAAAAAAGTAAATACCGAGTATCGTTACATGCAAGCTGATATGTATAACCTTTACCCAGCTATCGGGGCAGTTAATGCTTTACGCAGCAATTACAATTTTACGATGCTACCAAGTTCACCGTCTAGCTTTGGAAGCTGCCAAATGAAAATAGACAATAGAAAAGCCGAGCCTCCCATTGCTGCTAGAGGCCGAATTGCTCGTACTTATCTTTATATGGATAGCACCTACCCGAGGTATGCTCTGAGCAAACAACAGAAGCAATTAATGACCGCATGGGACAAGCAGTTTCCAGTTTCAAAGTGGGAGTGCACACGAGCCAAAAGAATTGCCGCTATCCAGAAAAATAGTAATCTAGTAGTACAAAGCCGATGTCAAAACCTTAGTGAAAAAATCATTTACTGACTCAAATTTTTTAGACCACACGCTTTATCACTGTATATCTATATACAGCCTAGATTCCCAGAGCCCTAACTGCCATAGTGCTTCTTTCTATGGCAGTTAGGGCATAATGCAATTGCGTTATCTACTGTATCATCGCCACCGTCGGCCAACCTAACTATATGATGGACCTCTAGATATGGTTTTGCATTTGATTTCCTTACAAATGGAGCATCTTCAAAACAAGCTCCGCACACACCTTTAGCTTGTTCTAAGACCTCAGCTACAACATCTGGATTACGCTCATAGATAACAGTTCTGACAACTCTAGTCTTTGGCTTTTTAGGGGCTTTACTTAATCTTTTCCTCCGTTTTTCAGATAGGTCATTCGATGATATCTCTGCTTGTAAATTCAACTCAGCATTTATCTCTTGAAGGGAGCTAATGTGTGTTGAGTTTATTTCACCTAATTGAAACCACTTTTTATCATTCTCATCGAAATGGTTTAAATACCTGAAAGCACCTTTAAAAGTAAACTTATTATCTGTTTTTTTGGTGCGGACAAAGGTATAAATTGGGATGTGACCAGAGTTAATTATTGATTTATTATCTTCATAGGACTCTCTGAAAGTATCCCCAATACTCTTCATATAATACTTAAGCAATGTCCCTTTAATCAGCCATTCATTTTCGTATTTACCACCTTTCAAGGTGACTTTTATCGCAATCGCCTTTAATTCACCATCGACCTTGTGTAGCTGAATACCACCGCTTCGGGTATCGTACTGTCGAACAACAGAAAGAATATCTCGGGCGTAATACTCTTGATCTAGTTTAAAATCGCCAAACTGTGAAATCTCCCCCAACTCATCTTTAAACTTTTTTTCAAAACTAGGTAGGATGCTTTCATAAGTCTCTAGCCCTGCAGCGTCTAACTGATCAACGCTACTGTCCCTGGTTTTCGTAGTACTTAAAAGATACTGGTAAATATCGCCAACTTTCTTAAAGCTTTCTATCCAAGGAACTTGGCTTTTAGTCACATCCTTAACCTTCTGCGCAACATGATTTGATGCAATGGCGGGTAGTAAGACTCTATCTAATACATACTGTTTGGCTGTTTCTACACTCATTATATTCCTAAACCATGTTAATAACGATTACCAGTAAGTCGGTAGTACACTTAGATCACTACCGACTTACAACTTACTATCGTATTGTCACTCCTTTCAACTCTAAATGGCTAACTATCGCTCCTCTTGAACGACCAAGCTCTCTAGACAGAGTAGAGGCTGCACGCCCAGCGATGTATTCACTAATTAATTTTTTAGTATCCACATTTGACCAAGGAAAACCATGGTTTCTTGCTTTGCCATTGACTATATTTATCAACATTTTATCTTGCTGTGTTAAATATGTCTTCTTACTCAGATTTTGTGCGACTAAATTTATGCAAATGTTTACAGCCTCAAGGACTTCCGGCTCATTAAAAAAATGATCTTTTCTCATTTTTTGTCTTGAGAATGGGTGCACTCCATGGGCAATAAACTTCAGTGTTTCTAACGCAATATCGGCCTTCATCATCAATTCCTTTATCTACTATATTAGTTATCTAACTTCTATTTTTCTTCGGCTAATCAGTCATAAAGCAAGAAATTTCGCTCTTATTTCGCACAACTTATCTCTGACAATTTTATTAATCATAATTCCATCAACACCTAATTCGCATTGCTTTAAAATCTTGGCTAGCTTTACTCTATCTGTATTATTTTTATTGCGTCTAAGCGCTGCTACACCAAAGTATTGAACAATCTGCCAGTCCCCGCTGCTTTCACCTAATAGCTCACTTAACTTATTAGAGTCATAGGTAAGTAAGCCAGTATAAAGATCTTCTACCTGCTCAATATCTTTCAACTTAAGACCTTTGAGGGATTTAACGTTATATGGCCTAATTGTCATTTCCAATCTAGTACATACTTTATTACCATCCACTCCACGCTTAACCTGCTCAGCAGTTTTATTGTAAACCTGAACTCTACGTGACTTATTAGCTCCAACAACCTTAGTTTCTACAACTCCATTAGCCCTTACAAAGGCTTTATAGAATGAGCTTTTATCAAGACTAATGGTGGCGTCACCAACTAAGTAACCATCACTGTCGAACGTAACATCGACTCTAGTTACATTTGATTTCAGTATTCGATTTTTAAAGTGTCTTCCGCACAACTTCTTGAGCTTTTTAACAAGTACTCTTAAGTCCTTCTCTTGGTAATTAGATGGGTTATAGCTGACTTTTAATTCCTTTATCTTTTTTGAAATTGGCTTAATAAGGAGCTGTAGACTACCGAATTGCTTAGCCTCAATTGAAAATGATTTATTGAATTTCACCCCCTTCGCATTTGGGTGTGAATATTGTTTAACCCTGAATAAGCGCATCTCTTCCTCAATCAATATCGAATGCAAACGCTTACTTTCAGATCGAGTTAGTGGAATAGTTATTTCAAGTTTATCTAAAAACAAATCAGCAAAGATTTCAGGACTTGCCAATTTGCAAGACAACGAGCTGTAGTCTGAATAATTTAGAACAAGATCTTGATACGGTGCAGAAGTCGCTCTAGTTACTACTACCGTAGACTTTGCGGGCTTATATTCTTTGTAGCTGCTTAACGTATCATGGGCAGCTTCTGACATAAGTACGCTGTCAAAATTACTCAGATTAGACTTATGGATGCTAATTAGATCATCAAGTGTGATATTAGCCATTGTATGCTTAGCATGATCAATGACAGTGATGTTATAGTCAGATTTAGCTGCATCGGCTAGTAGAATTTTCATTATTTGGCCTCTTTAGTTGCAAATTTGCAAGTATCAAATCTAGAGTAAAGGGCGCTTAGCATCGCCCTTTTAAAACACTAGGTATCAAGGTCTCCAAAAGTTTCTACTAACAGGCTTACCTGCTTTTTCATTTCACTAACGCTCTCAGGGCGATGCTCAACAAGACACTTTGAAATAGATTGGATTTTTTCACAGTAATCAATGAATTTTTCCAAATCAGCATCTAAGTCAACCCCATGAACTGTATTTCTCTTAACAACCTCTATTTCCGTTAAATTTAATGCAGGTTCCACACGCTCATACTCTTCAATAGCACCACTTTCAATAGTTTGACTAAGAGCTCCATTTTGAAGAAGTGCTTTATGAACTTCTTGAATCAATTTCCCTGTCACTTTCTTAGTAGAGTTTTCATCAGCAACGATTTGATTACACTCTTCATGAACCTTTAGAAGGTGGAGGTCACCATGATCAGCACGAATAGTTGAATAGCTATTGAGAACATGGTCATTTTCATCACCGATATCACTCAAACATTGTCGATCCTCTAGCTCATAAATAGAAGTCACCCCATGCTTTAGAAATACTAAAGTTTGTACATTTCTAAGAGCCTTTGACACTTGATAGTCGGCAAGATTAAAGTACTTTTCAAAGTATGCGCCTTGTGTTAACCCCATTGTTTTAGGTAGATCAAGCTCAATCGACATATATATAACGACACGTATAAACTTTGAGGCTTCATTACAAACCTGACCCCACTCTGAAACTCTTTTATCTGATAAATATTCAGTAGTATTCTCTAAATTCACAAGGCCATAAAGCATTGAGCCTAACTGTGTGCTTTTAGGTTCCTTTGCAAATATAAGCTCACCATATTCAATACTGGCTTTAGTCATAACCAGAGCCTGTTCATCGGCTGTTTCATATCCTCCCTCATTGGTATAGTCATCAAAATCATTATCAGTTGATGGGGAAATATTACCGAAGCCACGACGTTGCAGTTTGGCTTTTGGACTGGTAATATTTCTTATTGGTTTAACCTTCTTTCTTATTGGTTTAACCTTCTTTCTTACTGGTTTAACCTTCTTTTTAGTTTGCATAACATTCGTATTTTTTATCATTGTAATCCTCTATTAATTGCCAGTATGTCTCCTGAAAACAACTACAATTCTAAAGAAAACCCTACAATAATCACGGTATAGCAGCCGGAAAAATCCATACAAAGCAAACACAGAATACTCACCTAACACACTAAAAAATAAACAAAATACATCCACCTCTTCACATTACCCTCACCATCGTCTAGTATTTCTAAAGCGATTATTTGTGAAGCCTTACTCTCTCGGGCTTTACAAGAGCCTTACAAAGTAATTAACAGTGAAACTCACGCCTAATGGATATCTATGAAAATTGGCACAGAAGAAAACCCACTTATTGCAACTTTAGATAAAGTAGCCAGGCCCTTACTAGAAACGGCATTGAGAGACAAAAGTTTTGAGTTCAAAGATGAGCATACATATGGAGTTGAGTTATTTTTGAATAATGTTGCCGGAAATGCGCATCTATCTAAGATGGCAATTCGAATTGCCATCTTTTTTTATAACTATTTTCTTTCTGAAGATTCTGATCGGTCTTTCGATTATGAAACTGGAGAGGTGTTTATGACAACCGATCCTGCGAGTCAAACATTAGTCAATGAGCATGAAGAGTATAGCGATAATGAGTTTTATGTGAATTATGCAGGCTCCATTACTGGGTTTCCTATGCCTTTACCAAACCTTGTAACTTTACTTGTCGAGTCAAGTATTCATATAAGTTCATCAAATCTTATTAAGACACTAAAAGAGCTTCATGATTTCAAATACCTAACACTCTCGCCTCCTCCTAATTATCCAAAAAGCAAAAATAGAACGCCTTGGAGGCATATCAGACTCTACAAGGGCATGATAGAAAAACCATTCTATTATCATGTAACCAATAAACCAAAACGTAAAATCTCAGCATTCAGTCCACTTCCGGTTAGGGTACGTTACCGTGAAATAGGGGCGCTAGATCTATTCAATATTAATGCAACTAAGCTCACCTAATTGGTTTCACGAAAACCAACCGTCCGAAAGCACCACTAAAACCACTCTTAACAGCCTGATATAATGGACTTATCAGCACGAAGTTCTTCGTGTTCTATCTAGGCTCTCCTTTATGAATAATCAAACTCCAACGGCGTTGTTTTTGTCACGCCTTGCGCCCAGTGGCCGAAGACCACTGCGCAGTCAATTAGGTACTGTAAGAAAACTTTTAAAATGGAAAGGTGAAGTGGAAGACCAGCCATTTCACACTCTGAACTACGCACAAATTGAATACATAAAACGCCACAAACTTGATGAAGGAAAATCACCTCGAACGATTAACTTGGTGCTGTTCGCACTAAAGGCCATTGTTAAAACTGGCTTCCTTATGGGAGTGGTAGACGATATGCAATGGCGTCAGGTACAAGCCATTAAACGATTAGCGATTAATCCAAGTACCAAAGGCAAAGCGTTATCATCTTGCAGTGTTGGCCAGTTAATTAACACCTGCTACCTAGACAAACGGTATATAGGTAAACGTGATTGCTGCATCTTAGCCATTTTCTTAAGTACTGGCCTAAGGCGTTTTGAATTAGCCAACCTTACAGTCAGTGACATTCAACTCGACAAACACACTCTAACGGTTAAGTCTGGTAAAGGTAAAAAACCACGTAAACAACCCATACCAAAGTGGGCATTAACCTATATCACTAACTGGTTAAACGTGAGAAGCCACCAAGCAGGAAGTCTGTTTAATCCCATCTGGAACAATGTGATTAAACCTGACCGAGGCCTCAGTAGTGCCGCCTTGTACCAGATTGTAAAAGCCAGAACGTTAGCCGCTACTGGTATCACCATTTCACCGCATGATTTACGCCGCACATTTATCACCGAACTGCTCAACCAAAGTGTTGATTTAAGTACTGCCAGTAAACTTGCTGGCCATGCCAATGTCACCACAACCCAAATCTATGACAAACGTGATGAGTCAGTAATGAAGGAGGCTATTGACCTGCTTAACTATCAACTCGATGACCCATTGAATGGAGAAAACCATGACTAGACTCCATGCGCCTATCCCCACAGATAATATGGTAGTAGAAGTCACGCCAATACTGTCTCACCAAGGTTGCGCCACGACCTATGCTTACCAAGCCATTACCTCAGGATATATTGATGATACCGACCTTCATGATATCAATAGCCGCATCATTAAGGTCGTTTGTGGTAAAGGTTTTAAACTAGGTTCAACGAATAAAAAGACGTCACTAAAAAACCACCTGAAGAAGCAAGGCATTCAAGCCGATTCTGAAAACCTAAACCACAATTGTCAGTTATTATCCCAAGGATTGGGGTTGCCAAGTGACAGTTGGAAAGTGATTAAGTTTATTGCGGTAATGAATGTTAATCGTGGCCTATATGATTTCATCAATAAGGTTTTACCAGAAGATAATTACGCCAATGCCATGTTTGCCTATATGCTCGATATACCTGAAGCCAAACTCATTGAAGTATTAAAGTCATTAACCACCACAGGGCTATTTGACCAGTTCTTTGATAGTTCGCTCATTGATTTTATGAACCTGCCACAGGCTATCACCAGTCTATTACTCGGTAAAAAGGTCGAGTATTACATCAACCTCATTGAGCCCTTTATACAATCCAAGCCAAAGTCTGAACTCAAGTTACGCCACTTCAACCACCTTGAGTGTGACACCTTGCAGCAGTTCTTGGATATCAGTATCAACCACTCCATGCATGGCATAAACATCTTGCTATATGGGTTACCAGGTACAGGAAAAACAGAACTTGCAAAGGTATTGGCCGACAAAAATAACGCTAACCTGATTGCCATTAAACCCGCTGGCGATGAGGTATCAGAAGAACATGCTCGGTTTAAGAAGCAGGCCTTTAGCTCCAACCTAAGACTACAGTACCTAACACTGGTAAAGCGCCTTGTGTCACCAGATGAAAAGACCATGTTATTGATAGATGAATGTGAGGATATTTTTGAACAAAGTCTTTCACACCGTGGTTATGGTAAAGATATGTTGCATGAATTAATGGAGCAAAACATCATTCCAACGATTTGGATAACCAACCATATCGATACCATTCCTCATAGTTGCATTCGTCGTTTCACCTATATCCTCAATGTCAGCATTCCCGATAACCGAGTAATGGAAAGCCTGATGGATAATAGTTTTAAAGGCCTAAGAGTATCCAAATTATTTAAGCAGAAACTGGCATCATTACCTGACGTAGTGCCCGCTAATATCACCAATGCCTCATTCGTAAGCCGCACGATTGGATTAACAGGTAAAAACGCTGAGCGGAATATTGAAAATATGGTGAAGAGTACGCTAGAAGCTTGTGGCCACAGCATTAATACCAATATATATAAACCACAACTTCCCTTTTCAACCGAGTTCTTGAACCTCCAAGGCGGCAATCAAACCATTATCCAATTAGAGAAAACAATTAACCAGCAATCTAATATTCGTACCTTATTAGTGGGTCCACCCGGTACAGGTAAAACGGCAGTAGTGGAATACTTGGCAAGTATAAGTAACCGAGAACTGGTCACTATTAAATGTTCAGATGTACTGGGTAAATACGTTGGTGAAAGTGAGAAGAATATTGCCCGAATCTTCCAAGAGGCCAATGATAACAACAGCATTTTGTTTTTTGATGAAGTGGATAGCCTACTACTCGATAGAGGCGGTTTAAATGCCAGTTGGGAGATACAACAGGTCAACGAACTACTCACGCAAATGGAATGTTTTAATCAGCCATTCTTCGCAGCAACGAATTATTCAGAGCGCTTGGATAGAGCTGTCATGCGTCGATTCGACTTCAAGCTATCATTTGATTATCTAACAGATATTCAAGCTCAGAATCTGTTTAGGAGAGTCACAAGCACAGACATACTATCGATTCAGATACTGAAATCATTAAGTTTACTTAAACTACTGACTCCCGGTGACTTTTCCATCTTAAAGCGCCGTCTAAAACTCAATAAAAATAAATTAACTATCGATGAATGCTTAGCCATTATCACCACAGAAAACAACAGTAAGCCTAACCATAAAAGCATCGGTTTCAAATAACTCATAACCGTAAAATCGACCACTTCGTCAATAACCCATTTCGCCACAAAATCTAGTCCACCACAGGGCTAGTTCAATTAGTTAATACAACCAACCACAAAAGGTAATCACTATGACTACATCATTATTGAGTTCACTCAAGGTCACCGCTCGCCCTGAAGACGGCAGTAAAAATCCACTAGTTCAACGTAGAGAGAAGTTACTCACCAAGTTAGGCCAACAAAAGATACTGGCTCTCGCTCTAATCGAAAATGAACCTCACACTTTCTACCGTGAAAAATGGGTTAAAGATGATGAAACTGGCGAGAAAAAGAAAATCAAAGTAGCGAAAAAGGTGAGTCCTTGGTTCTACAAACGCAACAACTGCTACTACCTAGAAGTACGCAATGGTAATAAGCCGCTGGAGCTACAAAAAGGCATGCATGCCATTGAGGTAGGTGAAGAAGAAAAGTTAGTAGACACCATTGAAACCATTATCGAGGCTGTTGTGGCTGGTGAGGTTGATACTTTACTTACTAAAAGTAATAAGCCTGGCACCAAGAATGAAAAGAGTAAGAAGTAACAGTTGCGAATTAACCTTAACCACCATGAATGAAGCTGGTGCCTGATATTCTTCAGGCCACGCTTTCTCTCCTTTGTCACAAATGCCTGAAAGGACACCGCTATGACTATCAAGATAAAGCACCAAGATCTATGTTTACCAATATCCCCCATGTTCGCCCTGCACTTGGCAGATCTTATCAGCGAACATACGGCAGCCTCAGCCGTTACCATCAACTTCAGAGATCCTAACTATTCAGCCAAGCGTGGCGGTTTTCACCCTGTGGAAGTAAGACTAGAGAAAGAAGTTAATGAGGAGCATGGCGACCAATGGCAGATCTGCTATATCACCGACTTTAGTTTTGTTTCTGTTGGTTACATGGCCGAGCTAACCAAGGAACTGGACTTCGACTTTGATAACGGTATTTTCCGGCACCTGATGGGCGTATCACCAATCGAGCAAGCCAGTGAGATCTACCAAGTGTGGGAACAAAACTTCTTGGCTTATAGCTTTGGGGTTAAGGCTTACCAAGTTAATATCGCCAGCGATTAATTCTGCTTTTTCTAAAACTGTAAATCCAAGTTGTAGAGTAATTTTGCTCTACATCATTGGAGAAGTTTTAATGAAAAAATTTAAACAAAAACTAAAAAGTCATTTCCCATACTATGTCGTTCCTGTAGGTTCAGAAACCGGTATATTCGACAGCTTTCACAAGGCTAGAAAAAGTTACGAAAACTATCCACATGGCCGTTGCGAGGGGTTCCACACACTCAAAGGAGCCCAAGATGCATTAAACCGTCACGCCAATGCATTGCGAGATTCTAATGCTGAATTTCATTGGGGCCCAACTCCACCACCACGCGGTAATAACTGCTAGAACATAGAAAAGCCATGGGCGGTTTCAATGTTGTTACTGCCCTAAGTACATCCCACTGAATATTTAGCTCCAGGAATCAACAAGCGTATTAGCTGACCAGTCCCCCTTTAGTAAAGTGTCCGGTAAAAGTTGACATAAACAAGTTCTAGTGACCTCCTTAAGTAGTTTTGAAGGGGGATCACGGTTAAAAAAGATCGTTTTGCATAAATATATGTGACATGTAAAATCACAGTTCATCACTAGTTAAGTAGCTTACTAATGTTTAGAGCTTTCAAAACTTTCATCCAATATCTAAAAGCAACTTTAATTAGAGTAAATACAATGACTTATGCAAACTACGCCTCTCAACTACCATTGCCATCCAGCGAAATCCCTGAAACATTAAGGAACTTATTAGAAGTTGAAACTACGTCCTCTCCGTCAAAGAAAGTTCAAATTACCACCAATTTCGAAAAAGACCAATACGGTGACAGACATGAAGCTCTCCAAATGATTATGGCTTGTGTTCCTGAAAATGAACTATCAAATTTAGGACAGTTAAATGAAAGTAGTGAGGGCGTTGTTTCATACTCAAAACCAATTTGTGACAACAAAGGGGATATAAATAGTATCAAGCCTAGTATCTCAGGTTACGACTACATAGTAGCCTCTTGGGGAGACGGCCAACGATATTCATACTCATTGGCAGAAAAAGTATGGATGACTTTAGGCTTATCACCGAGAGTTAAAGGTAACTCTGTTCAAAAAGTAACATATGATGATCTTTCAAAGCCAATAATTGATGTTGCTAATGGAGATTTCGCGAGCCAATATTACTTTCACTCTAGCCGTGATATAAAATGGGAAATGCGTAATGACTACCTTAGAAAATACCTATGGATGAACGGCTGCTGGGGAGTTAGAGTTTTCTACTATGAGACATATATTAAAGACACTCCAGCGATCAGAAAGTTATTTGGCAAGGACAAATACTTCCAATGTAACAAGCCAAACAGTTGGTACGATTTAATATTAAGAGAACATCAAAGTAAAATATTGTTGCAAATTCATGCAACTGTCCCTGTTGTATCACCTGAAAGATGCGATTTCATTGATAAGTATTCATTAGTTTGGGCGGGAGATGGTTCTCCAATGTCTAAAGACCGAGCCTCCTGTCACATGAAAGATGAGCACGTTTACGTTGATGATAGGTTTCTAGAAAAATATGAACGCAATAGTATGTTTGAATGCACTCCTTTCAAAAGGTACACTTCATTTAGCAGCTGCCCTTCCTATGGCGGTCAGTGGGCATTTCGAGACTGCGAAAGAGTTGGTAGAAACATGCTTAAAGTCTCAATCTATGAGCTTTATAGAGGGGTACCATCACAAGAAATTCTTCATGTTCACAAACACGCTATTTCAGCTTTAGAAGCTAAAGGTTTCCCCGAAGATGAAGAGCATATAGTTTGCAAGAGTTTTAGATTACTTGAAACTTTAATAGACTTATCAGAAAATTTGGCTACGCTAGCAAAGGTTGCCAACGGCACCTTAATTCGGCCTGTTGATTTCGTTCTATTTGATAGACAAGAATACAACAATGAGGGTATTAGTAATTTCTCTATAATTAAGAAGTTATCTCAAGTCGCCCCACTTGATATGTATGAGCAAGATTTTTTAGCTCGTTGTAAAACGCTCAATGAGATAATAAACAGGTTTAAAATAGTCCCTTTACGTAAAGTGCTAATTTCTCTAGGTGCTAAAGAAGAAGACACACTAAAAATCCAAGGAATAAGACTCTTTCAAGCACTATTCAATATTCTTGATGATCATAATAGTAAATCAGAGTCACATAAACTTCTTCATGTAGCAGCTAAAGATATCAACATCACAAGTAGAAACGCCAAAATAGCCCCGCTATTCATAAACAATGACCTAAGAAATGCCGAAGCACATGAGTCGATTGGAAAATCATTGGAGCATTTAGAGAATCTAGGATTTGATATTTCTTCGGTTAGTGAAGGATACGGTCACGCTTTAGACTACATTCTGGATTCAGTAACTGATGCACTCATAGAACTAAACACTTCAATTCAAAATGCTATTCACAGATAAAAAGCAGGCATTATAACCTGCTCTATCGTTACTGTACCGATACTAAATGTGGTTTTGGTGTCTTTAACCTATAACGGTTTATAAGGGTTGATTCGTTCAGGCCACTTTGTTTCATCAATTTAATCCAAGTATAGCTATCTAGCATATCGATAGCTCTTTGGATCATTTGTGGTTCTTCCGTAATCAAGCGATCATCACCGTTTTCAACCTTTGCCTGACCACTTCTAGAGATAGTTGTAAACCCAGTTTTAGCTTTCTCTGGTGTAATAAGCCCAAGTTTACTAGCTCTGTAGATAATCGCTTTTAAACTGACACCCCACCTAACCTTCAACTCCTCTAGAGCTTCCCAATTAAAGTATTGGCCTCGCATTCGAGGAAATTCTGCACTAAAGCTTGAACGAGGCATTAAAAAGGCACTGGCAAAATTATTAGCTTGTGCTTCAGTTATACGGCATCCAGTTTCAACACCTCTATGCATGATCAAGTGTCCTATTTCGTGAGAAATATCAAACCTCAATCGACATGGACTTGTTTTAGCTGTATTTCTAACAATAATGGGGCGACCATTATAGATAGAAAAAGCATCAACTCGTTCATCTGCTTCAGATAGGTTTACAACGATACAACCAATTGATTCAGCGAGCTTAATAACATTTGAAATTGGACCAAGACCTAATCCAAGTTCTCTTCGGAAATGTTCAGCAACACCTTCAATGGAAGCCACTGTTTGAATATCTTTATCACATACTTCAAGCAACCTGACTTCTGGAAAGTCGACTTCTTCATTCAGTAAGCTCAAAAAATTATCATCGAACATTTCCACTTGTGCCATGATCATTTTTTTCAGAGTTTGCGTAGAAGATCTTAAACTTCTAAAGTGACATTGATCCACTTCAATTGGTCGCTTCCTTGGACTAAAGAAAAAATCCTCCTTTACATTTAGAAGGCTAGCTAATTGTGCTAATTGCTCATCAGAAGGAATAGCCTCATTCTCAAGCTTATGTGCGTATTGCCTTGTGACAACTAGTTCCTTACCAACGTCAACTAATGAAAGCCCAGACGCTACCCTAGCGATTCTTAACTTATCCCCATTGTAGTCCAATGTCTTAATGTCTGTAAAAAGGCTACTTTGTTTCATCACTTAAATTATCACGACTTTGTTTACGAGCCAGTAGAGGCTCTGGAATTTCGACAGTTTTAGTGATTTCTGAAATAACAGGTGTTATAACGTTATCTTCATAATCCCAATAACAAACTGGATTTTGGTTAAAGTCAAACCCTACAAGTGTTGCCGTAGGTTCAACTTGATGATCTTGCCTATCAATTCCAATGAACACTCTCCAAGCTACTGCCTCAATTTTGTTATGTTGTTCTAGCTCAAGACTAAATTGCATATTCTCAAGAGAGTTTTTACTTAATCGATGAGTTTTCTTAGGGTTATATGCATCATCTATAACAAACTGAACTAAAGTTCTACCAATACGAACGGTGTAGTCCATAGTTTTATTCGCTAAGGAAATCCAAGGAAGGTCTCTATTTGAGGAGAGATCTATCATTAATCCCTGTAAACGACCATATGGTAGGCAACCTTTTGTCCACGCGGTATCATGATTTGAACTAGAGTCTTTAATGCTATCAGCAATAGTATCTAGACACTTATCACAAAGAACATTAAGGCGATCTTCAGTTAAGTCAGCAGAAAGCTCGAAGGGTTGTTTTGTTACCATATATAAATCCTATACCGTGGGTTAAAGTATGCATTAGCTGAGAAATGTCAACCTCAATTCTATGCTTAATTCATGATTTGTCAACCCGAAGTATGCATAAACCTAAAATTGTAAACTGACTGGTTTTAGCCTTAAACCTTTAAATTGTTAGTTCCTTGACCAGAATAGTATTCAGCCACTTCTCATCACATTCAAGTCTACCATCCACCGCAACTTTGGCTTCCTGCATTTGTAAGCCAAAGCTTTCTAGACACTTAGTTTTTTCATAGAGCAGCTAAACATTTCCTACTCTAAACATCATATTTTAGATTATTAGTTCTAATACAAGCATGTAGACTAATGAGCTGACACTGAAGCAACGTTATAACTTCTAGGCACTACTTAATAAAAATATTAACAAACCACTCCAACACTATAGGTGGAAAAAGCTCATGCAAAGGGAATGATTCCGGTACTTTAATATGGAAAATAGAAAGGGGTATTAGAAGGTTCACTATACGCCAGACACAAAAAAACCGACTTTATGTCGGTTTGATTATTTCTCTTAAAGAGAAATGGTACCAGCGGTCGGACTCGAACCGACACGTCTTTCGACAGGGGATTTTGAATCCCCCATGTATACCAATTTCATCACGCTGGCATAGCTGTTGTAGCTGTATATTTCGTTGCAAATCATATAATTCTTTGCAAGCCTTTGCAAGACAAATAACATCTAAAAAGGACTTTTAACTACTTGAATTTCAGCAGCTTAGACTAATTGTTAATGTAGGCACGAGCAATTTTGAATCCCCCATGTATACCAATTTCATCACGCTGGCATCATATTGTAGTCAATCAAGCTTGGCTCAATTGAGTGACGGAATTATACCTAGGCCAATGACAATGGCAAGCCCTTTCATAAGCAAAATGATCAAATCAATCTCAATAGCTTAAATCTCATTCAAGTAGAGTAAATTTGCGCTAATCGACATTAATAAATCTTCCCCATTAAAAAGCACTGACTTTATTGATCAAGATCATAAATGTTAAAAAATGAAAATAGTATGTTAAAGCTAGTTTTACAATGAAAGGATAATGATTATGGCTTTTTGGTTAGATTTAATGTTTGGTAACGCAATCGGATTGCTGTCAATGATTGTTATCTTCTGCACCATGGGGATCATGTCTTACATGATGTGGATGTTTATTGTGAAATCTGCTCCTAAGGAATAGTTACTACCCTCCTTCTATAATTTTTGTTATTTGTTATTTGTTTCTTTAGGGGGCTTTCGCCCCCATTTTTATGTTTATTAAACCTAATTTTTAGATTACGCGGCATGCTTTCTAGATTGCACTAGACCATTTACAAACTGTGGTCGCGCTTTAATAAGGTGATTAAGCTCTTCCTTACTTGGCTCGCCTGCGGGTAATCTCAATACTTCACGATTTAAATACAAACGCGCTTTCATTGAAATTTTATACTCAGCAGTCGGTCCTTGAATCGCATAGTGACGCTCATTACCCACTAACTCTAAAATATTACTGTCCACTAGACCTTTAACTGCCAATTCGTTTTGCGGTAGCGCCAAAATTGTCGCTCCCTGTAAAAAGAACTCTCGCAGTAACGCTCGCTCAGCGGGATCGAGTAACTTAACTTTGGCTTCTATGGTTTCAACAGCGCGTTTTTCTTTTAAAATCCCAATCGACTCGTCAACCACAAAGGTGAATAATTGGCTTAAGAAAAAAGCGGCACCAACAATGAGCCCTAAGCCAATAAAATGGCCATAATCTGACACCAGAGCCGACAAAGAAAGCGTCTCAAGCACGTGCTGAGGTGCAACTAATAATACCGCACAAGCGATCACTAACCACAGCATAGTGCTGACTAAAACGCGTTTGATATTCACTAAATTTACAGCCTTTAATTTCATTTTCATCATCATGCTATCCACAGTGTCAGATTTTTGAATCTAGACTTAGTAAAGCAATTTCAATGCCAATAAAATGAGAAATGAATAAAAGCAGTTAACGCAATGACTTATTTAGAGGGAAGAGCAAACAACGGCAGTTAGGCGCATCAAATAAGCTGTTTAATGCGCCATGAAGATCGAAACTAAGCTATAGGTTAAATGAGATTGATAAGCTAAACGTTAAGCTTAAAAATATTGGCATTCTGTATACATTATTTGGCTGCCAATTTGGCTAATACTCGACTTGCAGCAATAAAACCAAAAGTGCCAGTAACCATAGTCACTGCGCCAAAGCCTGACGCACAATCCATTCTCATACTGCCATCGGCGCTATTTTTAGTACTGCAGACGCTACCATCATTTTGAGGATATACCAGTTGTTGCGTTGAAAACACTGCGTCAACGGCAAACCTGCGGGCAACATTTTTTGAAAAGTTATATTCTCTACGCAAAATGTTTCTGACTTTCGCTAATAATGGGTCTTGATAAGTTTTAGCTAAATCGGTTAACTGAATTTGAGTGGGATCGGTTTGACCTCCCGCGCCACCTACGGTGACAATTTTCAGCTTATTTCTTTTACACCATGCAATTAACGCCGCTTTTTGTTTGACGGCATCAATACAGTCAACCACATAATCAATCGCTAACGGACTGGCTTTACTACCCAGATGCTCCGCCAAATTATCGACAGTGATAAAGTCTTCGACTTCATTCACCACGCACTCAGGATTAATTTCAATAATTCGCTGCGCCATTACTTCAACTTTGGACTGGCCGATGGTGGATGCAATTGCGTGAGATTGACGATTGGTATTAGTGACACATATGTCATCTAAATCAATCAGTGTTATTTGCCCTATACCACTTCGAGCCAGCGATTCAGCGACCCAAGTCCCTACCCCACCAATACCGATGATCACGACATGTGCATTAGCAAAGTTTTCCAATGCCGCTTGACCGTATAGTCGACCTATACCACCAAAACGATTTAAGTATGATTCAGACAACATGTATTGCTCTTTAAACTCTCAATGTGGGGGCGGTATTTTATACGAAATCAACGCAGATCTGAATGTATTCCTCAATTAAACCTTAGTTAAACCCTAGTTACACACTGAAACACCTATTACCTAAACCCGCAACATGCAGCAAAAACAAAGAAAGCCAGTTAACCGCACCAATAAAACTGTTAACTACGATTTAAGTCATTGTAAATCATAATGATACATATAAATTAAATCCAACCTAAAGTGACATAGATCACGCTTTGGTATGAACTTTTTGTGGCAATATCCTCCACAGAACAGGAATTACTATGAATAACGATAAGGTTGATAACCCAGTCGTTATTTTCTATCAATATCAGCAAGCATAGCTGATAAAAATCAAGCCCTTACCAAAGGAAGATTAAGATGATGAAAAAAAACCTGATCACTGCAGCTATTTTATCTTGCACTGCAATGACCTCTTTTACTGCTCTAGCTGATGGCCCAAATTTTTATGGCCGCGCCGATCTTGCAATCACTAACTCTAGTGAAGGTATTGCAACTCAAAACCAAAAAGATGGCACTGTCCTTGAAAATAACTTTTCATGGTTAGGTGTTAAAGGTTCTGAAAAAATCAGTGATGACGTAGAAATCTTATATCAAATGGAGTTCGGCGTTTCTAACTTTGATAACTCTGGTAATACTTTTGCTGCTCGTAACAGCTTTTTAGGTATTAAAACAGTTGCAGGTACTGCATTAGTGGGTCGTAACGACACTGTGTTCAAAGCAGCAGAAGGTGGATTTGATTTATTTGGTAACAGTAACTCTGATATCGATTTATTAGTTGTTGGTCAAAACCGTGAAGCTGATGGCATTAGCTATTACTCACCAAAAATTGCAGATTTAGTGACATTAAATGCGACTTATTTAATGGATGATAATCACGAATCAACTAGCAGTTCTATGTATGCATTAAGCGCAACTGTTGGTGATAAAGCATTTAAAACACATAACTTTTATGCAGCTGCAGCATACCAAGATGGTATCAGCGATGTAGAAGCATACCGTGGTGTAGTACAAGCTAAATTTGGTGACTTTATTGTTGGCGGTTTATACCAAAACAGTAAAAGCCAAAAAGCTGAACTAGCTCATCTTGAAGGTGATAGCTACTACGTAAACCTAGCTTACCTAATGGGTAACCTAAAGCTTAAAGCCGCTTACGGTTATGATGATTCAGGTCTTGGTAAGTACGCTAGCCGTTTTGCTAATGATACTTCTAGCTTAGAAAACATGAGCGATTTCGAAATCAACCAGTTCAGTGTTGGTGCAGATTACCGCGTTAGCCCAAGTACCTTAGTATATGGTCACTACACTAAGTATGATGGCGACATGGTACTAAACCAAACTAGCCAAAGCTTAAATGACGATATCGTGACTGTGGGTTTACGCTACGATTTCTAACTCATCACAGCGACTTATTAACGGCTTAATCATCGTTTTTAAGCGTTAATTTATCTACCGATATGATGATTAAAAACGGTCTATTTAGGCCGTTTTTTTTGTTTTAGTCATTAGAGGTTGATTTTAATGACCTAATAGCTAAAAAAACTGCAATAACAACACTTCAAAGCTCCCACTTAAGCAATCCCTAAACCTGATGTAGATCTCATAAATTACTGGGCTAGCGCATTTTTAATTAGATGTGAACCTCTCTAAATAGGTATAACGCTATAAAAGTGTTAACCAAAACCCAAATACACAGCATTTATCACATCTTTTACACGCCAATTTTACCTCAAAACAAAAAACTTGATCTAGGCCACAACTTTTTAACGACAAACCTGTAAATATTGCAACAAGTTTGTTACGCAGAGTGTTCTGCGAAAAATACCACTAAAACAATCCCATATAAATGGGGATAGAACATCATGTTCTAAAGGGAGTATGAAAGATGAAAAAGACATTATTATCTGCATCAGTTGTATCGGTTTTAACCCTCACTTCGTTCGCTGCGTTAGCCGACGGTCCTGATTTTTACGGTCGCTTAGATTTATCTATCACCAACTCCGAAACCGGTGCAACCCTGCAAGGCGGCACTAACGGTGTAACCCTAGGTGAAAGTGGTACTTACATTGAAAATAACTTCTCAAACTTAGGCGTTAAAGGCAGTGAAAAAATTACTGATGGCGTTGAAGTGCTATACCAAATGGAATTTCAGGTAGAGAACACGTCTGGCAAAGGTGATGTTTTCAAAGCGCGTAACACCTACTTAGGAATTAAAACTGAAGGCGGCTCAGTGCTAGTCGGCCGTAACGATACCGTATTTAAAGCTGCTGAAGGTGGTGTGGATATTTTTGGTAACACCAATGCCGATATGGATCGTTTAGTTGGCGGCCAAACCCGTAGTGCCGATGGTTTTTGGTACTATTCTCCGCTGATTGCTGACATGTTTACCATTAATGCCACTTATTTAATGGAAGATAATCAAGCCTCTGATGACTCTCAATATGCCTTAAGCGTGACCTTTGGTGACAAAGGCCTTAAAAAACACAATTACTATGTTGCTGGTGCTTATAACAAAGCCATTGGTGGTATTGATGCATACCGCGCAGTAGCACAATTTAAAGCCGGCGATTTTAAAATTGGTGGTTTATTCCAAAACTCAGAAAGTGTGACTAATTCAGATCAAGACGGCAATACTTACTTTATTAATCTAGCTTACAACTTAAATGGCGTAAACTTGAAAGTAGAGTACGGTGCTGATGAAGCAGGTTTTGGTAACTACTACAAAAATCTAGGTGAAGCAGGCGCAGATGATGTCAATGTGCAAAATATCACAGTGGGTGCTGATTATCGCGTTGCTAAATCAACCTTAGTGTTTGCCCATTACGCTATGTATGAAGGTGATTACACCATGGCTAATGCTAAGACAGATCTTGAAGACGATAATGTCTTCAGTGTTGGTATGCGTTACGACTTCTAACAACGAGTTAGTCTACAACTGAAAAGCGACCTGATGGTCGCTTTTTTATTGTCTGCAGCTCACTAAAACAATAGAAAAAAATTTATTAAGACTTGCGGGTTAACAAATAAGCCGCTTCATTTAGCCAAGAGACATTCTTATTTAAAAATCGAGGGTTATCCGCTAGTACATCAGCGCACTCGAGTAATTCAATCTCGAAATATGGCGCCAGGTATTGTTCAATCCACTGCGGGCTCACCGCAAATGGCGGGCCATTAAGCTCTGCTTGTGGGTAATCTAAGGTAATCAATAACCCTTTAACTTTAGCCGGAATTAACTTGGCAAGCTGTTGTGCATATTGCTGGCGCATTTGCTCTGGCCAAGCAATTAAGGCGGCGCGATCGTAAAAAGCCTGAATCGACTTTGTCGCCGTTAATGGTAGGGTAAAAATATCACCTTGAATAAGGGTTACTTGATCAGCACAAAAAAATTGATGCTCAGCTTGCGAAGTTATGCTCACAGGCAAATTATTGTCGCTAAAAAAGTCCTCAACAGCGGTTTGGCTTAGCTCACAGCCAACAACATCATGGCCTTGCTCTGCAAGGTAACACATGTCTAATGACTTGCCACATAAAGGTACAAACACCTCTGCGCTGTTATCGACGGCAAGTGTAGACCAATACTTTACTAAAAATGGATTCACTTGCGGCTGATGAAAACCGATTTGTTGTAACTGCCACTTCTCATGCCAAAAACTCGCTTCCATGTAGATAAACTCAAGTCAGTAAATAATGCGTCTAACTCTAATCACTCTAAAAGTGAGATGCAACACTAAAAAGCTTAAACCCGTAAACCACAGTTTGAACCCGACAAACGACAACTTTGATTGACTAAACCTAAGCTATAAAGCAACAGTAATGGCAATGTCTGCTACTCTTGTTCAGCTTTACCTTGAAGCACATGCTGAACTTTTTTAAGCCACTTGCAGTTATCACATTGACAATTACGACGTGATAAATGATGTGGGCTCAAATTCGAGTCAATAAAGTCCACCGCAATCAACAACTGTTGTTTCAGATCTTCCACTGATTTTTTCTCAAGGGCCACCAGTTCATCATTATGATTCATCCAAATGCACTCTTCGCCCTGATGACAAGTAGTACATTGCTCATCACTGGCATTATAAAACACCGCATGTGGACAGTGAGTAACTTCCATCGACTGTAAAATACGTTGCCGTGGAAAAGGAAATAGTGAAATTAAATCCGCTTTGTTAATGGTAGGCATAAGCACTCCTTGATTAAACCGAATATTTTTACTTACTTAAATACTACCTACCTAACGCACAAAACAATTTGACTCACGTCAAAGTTTACAACAGCTAATTTTTACGATAGGTCGGTTTGAGATCTAGGTGAGGTTAATTTGCTTTATAAAGGCTAAAACAGAAAAAAAATCGGCTCAATCAATCCAATAGCTTGCCAGCAATGTGTAAATATGAGTTTATGAGATAAGCCAATACCAATACACTCAACAGGCACCTTGGTACATAGGAAGTTAATTTTGCAAACACCGCAGTTACAGCATTTTTATATCAATGAAGAGCAATCAGTTTACCTGCTCAAGGCTGAAGATGCCCGTAAGCATCGAGCCTGGATCCGTTTATGTAAACAGCAACTAAGCAAGCTTGGTTATCATGATATCGAGTTTATCGGCAAAGGTGCCTATGGCTTTGTGTTTGCGGGTATCAATGATATTAGCCAATCCCATGTGTTTAAGTTTTCCCGCATTACCCTGCCACGAAGCGTGCAAGATAGACTTGAAGAAGAAGCCTTCATGCTCAGTCAATTAGTGCACCCTAATGTCCCTAACGCCATCAAATTTGAGCGGGTCGGCAAGCAAGGCATTATGGTCATGGAGCGAGCCAAAGGTGAAGATCTCGATAAAATCTGTCACCGAATGGGGACGTTACCCATAGCCATGATCATCAGCATTGCACGGCAATTGGCCAATTTATTGTACTACCTGCGCACAGGTAAATGCTTAGTCCATGGCGATATTAAGCCATCAAATTTAGTGTATGACATTGAAAACGACCATTTATCACTCATTGATTGGGGCTCGGCGGTGTTTGCCCAACGTGATGAGCATAATAACTCGGTTGAAGACAATGTGATGTCCTTGATGTCGAGCGATCAACAACACACCAACGCCAGAATGGGCGATGTGTACTTTATCGGTGAAGATCAGCTTAATGGGGCGTTATCCAGTCCAAGATTTGATGAGCAAGGGGTGGCAGCCACCTTATACGCACTGGCATCAGGGCAAATTAGCCGCTTTGGCAGTAAAGTGATCACCGCCAGTAGTTTAGGTTTACCCATTGAGCTGGCCCGCACTTTAGATGGCATGCTTAGCGATGACCCCAGCAGACGTAATTTAGCCGGTGATTATTTTTTAAAGAGCATGCGCCACAATCACCGTATGCACTTGCCACACCTTGGGGCTCAGCCGTTAATTGAAGATATACCACTGTGGGTTTTACCAAAGCAAAAACAAGTCGAAACCGTGAGTTACAGTTCCAGAAAATCATTTTTAAAGGAACATAACACCCAAGACCCCATTACGAAGATGGATGATATTCAATTAGAAAAATATTACCGTAATTTTCTTGCGGGCATGGGTGACACTGAAAAAGGCTTTATTGCCGCAGTGGGTAAATTAGCCCAATACCCGATTGTGGGAGGCCTTGCCATTCATTGGCGTAAAAGCGGCGTCTATATCGACTCTAACCTTGCTATTTATGACCCCGACACTAAGGAAGTGTTAATCCAAGCGGTCAATAATATGGTGACCTTAGCCCGCGGCATTCGACGTATCGGGGTATTTAAAGCCTGCTTTTTTAACGCTAAAGACACCTTACATTTAGAGCGAAACAATCCATCTGAGCCATATAAAATGGTCAACGATGCGCAATTAAGTTTTGAAGTGGGTGATGTGCCCGCATCAGAAGGCCGTTCGCGGCTACATTCTTACTTTGAAGATGGTAAAGATCCTGAAGAGAACCTTGAGCTGCCCACCGAGATCATGACAGAACTGGGTTGGATAAACCAAATTCATCATACCGGCTGCATTATTTTTGAAGCCTTACCTAACCATCTAAAAATACACAGTTATTTGCGCTTATTAAACCCGAGAAAACAAGCAGCTTTTAGAGCTTCTCTGGATAGAATCTTATTTCATGCCAGTAAGATTCAAGGCCATGGGGTCTCAGGTTTTATGAAACTGCCTTATAAAAATACCCGTCAGTTTTCCCATATTGATCATAAAGCGGATCATTTTTACCCTAAAAATCCAAAGCAAATAGCAGAGTGATTATCTGCAGATGTCATCTCATCGGCTAAATTACTGCCAATAAAAAGCCCTGTTAGTCCGAGCATACCGGCTTAACAGGGCATTTTTAGCCACGCACTTATAACGAGCAGTTCATAGCAAAAAACTAAATTGGCGAACCCGGTGGCATCATTAGAGGTTTGGCAATAAAGCGATACTCCGCTGACTCAAGCCCTTTGGCTAAACCTTGCAATAACCATTCAAAATGGGCAGCTTGATAATTACTGGCGCGATTGCTACGGCGCTTTAATTGCTTCTCGGCATACGTTAAGCGCGCTAACAATTGCGCTTTTACTTCAGCTGAGGTGTTGTCGTTATGGTAGCTAGATAGTAACTCATCTAATACCACGGTATTGACACGCATCTGCACAGCTAACAACTGCCCACGCTGTAAATCTTGAAAAAGCGTTTTCGCCAATAACTTATCGATGAGACTCACCACAGATAACTGCTCTGAATCATCCATAAAGCCTTGATTGACACGGTTTAATCTTTCTGGAACTAATATTCGGCTTACCACATGGCGGCTCATCACCTCTGCCATTCCTATGGGGTCGGTTAACACCCCAATGCCAGAATCAAAGCTTTCTCGGGTTTTGCGGTAATTACCTGCTTTAGGCACTAATAACTCAGTGACTTCAGTCGGTACTGCTAAGCTTTCAGCCGATAGTAGCGCTAATAAAGAGCTTAAGGCTTCAGTTTGTAACTTGGGCGATAAATAATGCCAGCGCTCAGCTGAGCCATGCTGCTGATAGCTATAATCACTGCCACCAATCCACTTCGCTGCGGCATCCACTTGAAAACGGGTCAGTAAGTAAATTGGCACAAACACATCGGCAAGTTCACCTAGTGGCTGCTCTTGCAGTAAGGCATTGGCATTAAACTGCTCAATTGCCTTGCGGCGCACTTGCTCTAATCGTGTTAGTTCTGCTGCTGCAGAGTTACCGTTATCCCATAAACTTGCATAGGCATGGCTTGCTGATGCTGAGCGGGAATCTGCTTCACCAATGTAACGCAATCCTGCTGTTCTGGCTTGTTTCACTAGCTCGTCAGCATTAGCTTTATCGCCATAGCCGTAAGCAATAGTAAACTTGTCCCACTCACCAATGCCTTCAACGTATGGCGCTGAAATATCAACTTGATCCCCTTTAAGGGTAATGTTGGGATGGGGATAATCCATCACCGAAGCATTGTCATTGGTTGAGGCGGCAAAGTTATGATCTAGCCCCAAGGTATGGCCAATCTCGTGAGCTGACAATTGGCGTATACGCGCCAATGCTAAGGCCATTGATGCCTCAGCAGCGGCATCTCGGTCTTGCCAACCTGCGGTTAAACCGCGAGCAATAAGGTGGTCTTGTTTAACCCGCAAACTCCCAAGGGTGACATGGCCTTTAATGATCTCACCGGTGCGCGGATCTTTAATTGACGCGCCATAAGACCAGCCGCGAGTCGCACGATGCACCCATTGGATCATGTTATAACGAATATCTTGTGGGTCGGCATCTTCTGGTAATATCTCCAGCTTAAAACCATTAATAAAGCCTGCTTCATTAAAGGCTTCTTCCCACCAGCGGCCACCATCGAGTAATGCTGAGCGAATAGGCTCTGGCACGCCAGGATCAAGATAATAAGTAATCGGTTTAACCACTTCACTAGGAGCAATACCTGGGGTGACTTTTTCAAGTCGATGACGTAAAAGATATTGTTTGCTTACTGGCGAGTCGATAGGCGCAGAGTAATCAAAATACTCATCTGATAAATAACCACTCATCGGCTGATAAGCGCGGGGCTGATAACCCGCTTCTGGCAAGGCCACAAAAGAGTAGCGCATTCGCACTGAAACAAACTTGCCATCTGGAGTCACCTGCTTAACAAATTCGCCAGCTTTAGCGCTATTGAAAGTCAGTAAAACATCGACATCGGCATTTTGCTCAAATGACTTAACTCCTTGGGGTAAGATAACTGAGCGGGATTTATCCAAGGTATAACTGCCTTGCTTAGTGTCAGCTAAACGCTGAGAAACCCCATGTAAATCATTAATCATTAGATCATTAACCGCAACTAGCGGCGTTTTACCTTCGACCACTTTACCGCGCCATAATACCGATTCAGCAAACGCCTCTTTGACCGCTAGCTGTTCCGCTGGGTTATCGCTTGATGCCCGATAAAAGGTATTTAACTGTTTAAGCAGAATATAAGGACCGTGGCGCTCAAATTGCACCATGCGTGTTTGCCCGAGCTGGCCTCGGTCTAGGCCTATATCATTAGAACCAACGCCATGGGGTAAACTGCTGATCAGTAAAAAGGGCTCATTGAGTCGGTTTGCTTCTAAAAACAATTCCCCAGAGCTATTTTGGAAATAAAAGTTGATAAACCCTTGGGCTTTGTCACTTTGCTTTATCACTTTCTGCGCCGCTGAGGTCGCAGCGTAAGTCATAATTGGGGTTGCCATGAGTACTGGCGTTAATGCCATGACTGAAGCAAGCGCCATACTTTTACGATCCATTCAACACTCTCCCTTGTTGTTGTGCTCAGGTTAATTGTTATTATTGGCGACTTAACTGACGCCATTATTGTTGTTATTTTTGCTGCTGATTTTTATAGTCAATCCAATGCTCTAAGGTATCAAACAATTCATTTAATACTATCGGCTTGGTGATATGGGCATTCATGCCCGCTTGAATACTTTTCTCTCTGTCACCAGACATGGCGTGGGCCGTCATGGCAATAATCGGCATTTGCTCTGTAGTGTAACGCTTACGTAATTCTCTGGCAGCAGTCAAGCCATCCATGACCGGCATTTGAATATCCATCAATACGGCATCAAACGGACGAGTATCGATCATATCTAGTGCTATTTGACCATTATCAGCCACTTCAACTTCATAACCGGCGCTTTTAAGTAGCTCGGTGGCTACCTGCTGATTAATAAAGTTATCTTCAACCAGCAAGACTAATCCGGTTTGTTTGGCAGCTTCGGAATCCTCTTCAACCACAGGCGCTACATTCAATTGAGGCTCAGCGGCAAAGGCGCCAATAATCTCATCAAACAAGGCTGATGCTTTAAAAGGCTTTTGCAAAACAGCAAACACACGACTGACATCAAACTCGGCCTCTAACGGCTCAGCACTATAAGCGGTCATTAAAATAATCACCGGACGCTTTTTAATCCGCCCATCAGCAACCATTTCATCAATGATATTAATCACATCGCCGCCGCCCATTTCAGGCATCATCCAATCAAGCAATAATAAATCTATTGGGCTGTGGGCTAAAACATCTAGTGCCTGTGCACCACTTTGCGCGGTTTTCACCCCAAAGCTAAAGTCGCGCATCAAGGTGGAATATATCTGCAAAGCACTTGGGTTATCATCCACCACTAAGGTAGTTAAGTTATTTAACTGCTTTGGCACCACCAATGGCTCAACCACATTTTCTTCAGCAATTTCAAAACTAATGGTAAAGCTGAAAGTACTCCCTTGATTGAGCTCTGATTCAACGGCCATGGTGCCGCCCATCAGCGAGACTAAATGCTTACTAATAGACAGGCCTAATCCGGTACCACCATATTTTCGAGTGGTAGAACCATCAGCTTGGGAGAAGGCATCAAACAAGTTCGCTTGTTGCTCTTGGCTAATACCAATACCGGTATCGCGTACCCAAAACTTAAGGGTAATACGGTGATCTCGCTCGCCTACATCTTCACAGCCCAGTTCAATCTCACCATTTTGAGTAAATTTAACCGCGTTAGATAATAAGTTAACTAAAATTTGCCCTAAACGCAGAGGGTCACCACTGAGAATTAGCCCAGCGGTAACCGGGGCATATAGTAGTAACTCAACGCCTTTTTCTTGAGCCTTTTGCGCATTCATATCAATGACATGATCAAGCACTTTATCCAGTGGGAATGACACCCTTTCAAGCTCTAATTTACCCGCTTCAATTTTAGAGAAATCCAAAATATCATTAATAATGCGCAGTAATGACTGAGCAGAGAATCCCGCTTTATTTAAATAATCTTTTTGCTGAGCGGTTAACTGAGTTCGCAGCGCCAATTGCAACATACCGATAATGGCATTCATCGGAGTACGAATTTCATGGCTCATATTGGCCAAGAATTCACTCTTATACATGTTGGCTAACTCAGCATCTTGCTTAGCTTCAAGCAAGGCCACTTCGTTACTCTTTTGGCGGGTAATATCTTTATGCGTACCCAGCATTCGCTTAGACTGACCATCGGCAGCAAACTCCACTGCTCGGCCCCGAGACAGCACCCAATGATACTTTCCAGATTTAGAGCGCATACGGTATTCAATCTCATAGGTTCCTTTGGGCTTTAGCGCATATGCACTTCGATACTCTTCGACTCGCATGCGATCGTCTGGGTGAATAAGTGCATCCGTTGCTGAAATAAGCGCTGGAAATTCGTTCGGCTTATAACCTAGCATTGAATAAAATGCGGGGTTACAAATCAGCTGCTCTGAATCTAAATACCAATCCCACAAGCCATCTTCTACTGCATCCATGGCTAAATGGTAACGCTCTTCAGATAATCGTAATTGCTCAGCCGATTCATATTCACGGGTGACATCACGCCATACTGAAATAAGCCCTAATAACTCGCCGCGGCGGTTATAAAATGGCAGTTTTAAGGTATCGAGCAGTACCGTTTTACCACCAATATCGGCTTTTTCTTGATAACGCATCAGTGAGCGTTCGGTTAATACTTTTTGATCTTCTTCGCGGCTACGCACGCCTTGATCGTAACTGGTATCAAGGGACAATTGCCCGATCATGTCACTTTCTTTGCAGCCCAGCATGTACTCAGCCGATTTATTACAGCCTAAATACTTACCTTCTTTATCTTTGTAAACAATCGCCTCTGGGATTGAGTCAATCAATGAGCGTAATAGTGCAAACTCACGTTCTCGGCGCTCAGTAGTATCGCGCAAACGTTGGGTGCGCCTTGCGACTAAGTTATCCAGACGTTTATTTTGCTCGGCTAGATGACCGGTATATTGTTTGTTCTCTTCAAAAATACGACTCACCAGCAAGAACCACGGCTCCCAACCTTCAGTGATTTTTTCAGGTGGCGATTTAGGCTCGCGAGAACACTCTTCCAAATGGGTCAATAAACGTGAGGCAGGGTTAACGAATGAGCGGCGAGTTTGCCAGTGAACAATGGTCACCAGCACTGACAAGGCGAAAACCACCAGTAAGAAACTCACTTTTAACTTATCCCAAGCGTCTTGGAATAACAGGTCTTCATCTTGCAGATATAGCAAGCGCCATGGCGGGTTTTGCAGCGCGACTGAGTGAATATAGTAGCCGTTGCGCAGTATGCCATCATGGGCATCGAACATTTCAGATTCAGGCAAAGAATGCAGCTCTGACGGAATGCGCTGACTGATATGATAAACCCGGTTCATATCGCTGGCTTCAAAATCACTGTGGGACAATATATTGTTATATTGATCCAGCAAAATCACTGTACCCGGCATTTTAAAATACATCCGCATTTGCTTAGCTAACGATGCCAAAGTCATGTCTAAATTGATTGAACCAATAAACTCATCTTCAAGATATACTGGCAGACCTAGGGTGGTTAACAAACCTTGATCGGCTAAATCTACATAAGCTTCACGCCAAAAAACACTGCGCTGCGGATTCATGGCAGGAGTAGCAAGTTGGAATTGTTTTTTATTAAGCAGCTCTTCTCGAAAACGGTACTCGTCATTGGTCCACGGAAATGACGACATGATCCTTTGTTTGGATATGTAATAAATCGAAGAAGCTTTAGGGGCGGCCTCTTTCGCAACAGGGAAAGACAACGACAGCTCAAATAGCATTTCTAATTCTTGATAAAACCTGTCGCTGCGGCCATCAAGGGTACCCATACCGGTAATGCGCCCCATATTGGTAAAGGGCTCACCACTAGTGGCATAACTTGGCTCTAAGGTAAAAAATTGACCATCTTCATTGAATTTTTCGTATTGAGGTAAGCGATCTTTACGGACTAACTCGCCTAAACGTAAGTTATCTACGGCGACGTTACGTAAGCTTTTTACTGCACGGATACTCGACTCCAGCAGTAAATCAATTTGCAAGACATGACGCAATACTTGCTCTTCACGCTCTTTAATTAGCTGGGTTTTTTCACGCTCAAACAATACCCATGCCGATAAAAGTGCCATAACAATTACACCAATATAAGTATAAAAAACGGCTCGGTTATACTTTCTTTGAATAAGCGATTTTAATTGTAATTCTGGCTCGGTCGATTTCATTGAAAACCCTTTGGCTTTTCTTAGCAGCGTAGATATTTAATAAGGTAAAAAAGGAGGTACGCTAATAATGTCTATTTATGCATATTATCAGGAACATATTCGCAAGCACACGAATAAATGTTCACAAAACATGACTAATTTATTTTTCACTCCATTCCACTAAAAACATAGCAAAAATCTGACCATTATTCTTGGCAATAACCCGTAAACTGGCCGCTTACATAAAAGGCGCGTTAAAAGAGCTCGTTGAAACAGATTGCTTAAAAATAAAAAATGGCCACCTAACAGGTAGCCATAAACGGTACTTTAAAGCAGAAGTGCTTATAAGTTCTCTTCAGCAAACTCTGCTAAGCGAGATCGCACCACACCATTAAGGTAAATATTGGCACTGCCGTCAAAGTCTTTAAAACGCTCCACAATATAGGTTAAACCTGATGTCACCGCCGTCAAATAGGTTGAGTCTATTTGCGCCAAGTTACCACAACACACTAGTTTGGTGCCCTCGCCCATGCGGGTGATCATGGTTTTGATTTGTGATGCGGTCAGGTTTTGGCATTCATCTAAAATGACCACTGAATTTTGAATCGAGCGGCCACGCATAAAGTTAATCGATTTAAACTGCACGTTCGCCTTCTCCATGATGTAGTTCATGCTGCCGGTGGGGTTAACATCATTTTTATGCAGCACCTCAAGGGTATCAGTAATTGCCGCAAGCCAGGGCGCCATTTTTTCCTCTTCGGTGCCTGGTAAAAAACCGATGGACTCGGCAATTTCAGGGGTGTTACGGGTTACAATGACTTTTTCGTACTGGTTTTGCTCAACCACCAGCTCAAGCGCAGCCGCCATGGCAATTAAGGTTTTACCACAACCGGCGGGGCCGGTGAGGATCACTAAGTCAATATCTGGATCTAGCAAAGCATTTAACGCCATCCCCTGATAAATATTCTTAGGTTTAACACCCCAAGCTTGCAAATGATTAAGCCTTTCGCGGCCATAATCGATGATATTAAGATGTGTTGCGGTTTTGCTGGCAACCTTGCCGCAAAAATCAGAGGTTTCATCGATAAGGTATTGATTACTGTAGAAGGGCTCGTTACCTACGGCATCGATATCCACCTGATGGACGACTTTGCCAGCTTCTCTATCAGTAGAGACTTTATCCACCTTGTCCCAAAAATCACCGTCAAACTGATAAAAGCCTTTCGCCAAAAAGCGAATATCATCAATTAACTGATCGGTGCGATAGTCTTCAACTCGCTCAATACCCGCCCCTTTAGCTTTAAGGCGCATATTAATGTCTTTGGTGACTAATACGACCTGACGAGGCTGATGCAGATTTTGTAGATGAAGTGCGGTGTTAATAATACGATTATCGTTATTATCGCCTGGCAGAGCGCCAATGATAAAGTCGATTTGATGGTCGGGGAAAATAGATAAACTACCTGATACGTCTAAATGTCCTTCGCGGCTTGGGAGTGCAACGCCGTTTAGAATTTGTTCCGGCGAGGTCTTACCGCCAAGTATGTCTTCCAATGCCCTAATCGCGACCCGGGCATCACGGCTAATATCGTGCTTTCTATCCTTTATATTGTCTAATTCTTCTAACACAGTCATGGGAATTATTACGTCATGTTCTTTAAACGAATATATCGCTAAAGGTTCATGTAGTAACACATTGGTATCCAGTACAAACAACTTTCTGTCGTCTCGTTCCATGGCGCCTCCAGAGTGCTCAATACAAAATGTAACTATGGGATTAAAGCAATATAAACTCCTGTTCATAAGCTGGAATAATCGAATCATCATGATTGATTTTCAACCAAACTTAAATTTACTATGCCAGTAATTATATCAAGTCTCAATATCATTTTATTGATTAAAGGTTCGAGTTTAAGTTGTTAAAGTTGGCACTGAGATGACACCAAGATGACACTAAGATGTCAAAAATTCGCTGGCGTAAAAGTGAAATTCCTTCAGATGAATATTTAAATCACTGCTAGAATTTAAATTGAGTAGCGTTTGGTATAACATACGCGCCCTTTGTGTTTATCCGTCCCGAATGAGAGTAAAAAATGCCGTTTTCTTTAGGTCAACGCTGGATTAGTGATACCGAGTCAGAACTTGGTTTAGGAACTGTGGTTGCTGTTGAAGGCCGTATGGTGACAGTATTGTTTCCTGCCGCCGATGAGAACCGTTTGTTCTCCCGCAGTGAAGCGCCATTAACTCGTGTAATTTTTAATCCCGGTGACTCCGTAGAAAGCCATGAAGGCTGGAGCCTAACCATCAGTGAAGTCGAAGAAAAAGATGGTTTAGTCACCTATGTTGGTATCCACAGTGAGACCAACGAGACGGTACGTCTGCGTGAAACCTTACTAAACCACAACATTCGTTTTAATAAACCACAAGACAGATTATTTGCCGGTCAAATTGATCGTCTAGAGCGCTTTGGTATTCGTTACCAAAGCCAAATGCTACGCCATAAACTTGCCACCTCAGATTTGCTTGGGCAACAAGGCCCACGTGTTGGTTTAATTCCACATCAACAGTGGATTGCCCATGAAGTCGGTCGTCGCTATGCCCCTAGAGTACTTTTAGCCGATGAAGTAGGTTTGGGTAAAACCATTGAAGCTGGCCTTATTATCCATCAACAATTATTGACTGGCCGTGCTGAACGTATCTTAGTGATTGTGCCTGACACTTTGCGCCATCAGTGGTTAGTTGAAATGCTGCGCCGCTTTAACTTACGTTTTTCTATTTTCGATGAAGATCGCTGCGTTGAAGCCTATGCCGATAACGACAACCCTTTTTACACTGAACAATTAGTCATTTGTTCATTAGAACTATTACGTAAAAAGCGCCGTTTAGAACAAGCTGTCGATGCCGATTGGGACTTAATGGTAGTGGATGAAGCCCATCACCTTGAGTGGAGCGAAACCGCCCCAAGTCGCGCTTATCAAATCGTAGAAGCCTTAAGTGAAGAAGTGCCTGGAGTGTTATTGCTCACGGCAACGCCAGATCAATTAGGCCATGAAAGTCACTTTGCTCGTTTACGATTACTGGATCCAGATCGCTTCTACGACTACAACGCGTTTCTTGAAGAAGAAAAAAGCTATCAAAGCGTTGCCGAGGCCGCCGAAGCATTAGCTGCCAACGACAAGTTAGCTGACAGTGCTGTTGTCAGCTTAACCGAATTACTCAGCGAGAAAGACATCAGCGCAAGCATTAAGCTTATCCAAGCAGATGATGTCGATGCTGACGCCCAGCAAGCTGCCCGCGCTGAGTTATTACAAGATTTACTCGACCGTCACGGTACTGGCCGCATTTTATACCGTAACAGCCGCGCCTCTGTCAGTGGCTTCCCGACCCGTATTTTTAATCCGCATCCACTGGCTATGCCGCAAGAATACGTCACGGCTGAGCGCGTTAATGCCATGATGGGATCGAAAAAATCAGCTCAAGATCAAGCTAAGCAATCTCTAAGCCCTGAAAAACTGTATCAAGCCTTTGAAACCGATAGTGCCAGTTGGTGGAAGTTTGATCCGCGAGTCGATTGGTTAATTGAATTCTTAAAAGATAATCGCAGTAAAAAAGTGCTGATTATTGCTAGCCAAGCAGAAACGGCATTAAGCCTTGAAGAAGCACTGCGCACCCGTGAAGGTATTCAGGCAACCGTTTTCCATGAAGGGATGTCGATTATTGAACGTGACAAAGCCGGCGCGTACTTTGCTCAAGAAGAAGGCGGCGCTCAGGCGTTAATTTGTTCTGAAATTGGCTCTGAAGGGCGTAACTTCCAATTTGCGAGTCAATTAGTGCTATTTGATTTACCGCTCAACCCTGACTTACTTGAGCAACGTATTGGTCGATTAGATCGTATTGGTCAGCAAAATGATATTCAAATTCATTTGCCATACCTTGAAGACACCGCCCAAGAAAGACTGATGCATTGGTATCATCAAGGCTTAAACTCATTTGAACTTACCTGCCCAAGTGGCCATGTATTGTTCAATGAATTTGCTGATGAGCTAATGAACGTACTCAACGATGACAACCCAGAGCTAATGACAGCGCTGCTTAACGGTACCCAAAGCCGTTACCAAGCACTTAAGCAAGCGATGGAGCAAGGCCGCGATAAGCTGTTAGAGATTAACTCCCATGGCGGCGAGCAATCTAAAAAGTTAGTTGAACGCTTAGCGGAGCGAGACTCAGATACCCACTTAATTGGTTCGGTGATCCGCTTGTGGGACATTATCGGTGTGGATCAAGAAGATCGCGGCGAGAACTCAATCGTATTACGCCCAAGTGAGCACATGCTATTCCCATCGTACCCAGGTCTGCCTGAAGATGGTATTTCTGTGACATTTGATCGTGAAACTGCCCTATCACGTGATGATATTGCCTTTATCTCCCAAGAGCATCCATTAGTGCAAACGGCGTTAGACTTAATCACTGACTCAGAAACCGGAACCACCAGTGTTGCAGTGCTTAAAAACAAAGCCTTACCTGCTGGAACCTTGTTCCTTGAGTTAATTTACATGGCTGATGTTTCGGCACCTAAGTCATCACAGCTTTATCGCTATATGCCACCAACCCCTATCCGAGTGTTATTGGATAAAAGTGGCCAAAACTTAGCTGACAAAGTCGATTATAAGAGCTTTGATAAACAGTTAAGTGCGGTTAACCGTCATATTGCCAGTAAGCTTGTGAATGCATCACAACCTATTTTGCACCCGTTACTGGCCAAAGGTCAGCAACAGGCTGAAATAGAATTAGCCAAACTGGTTGAGCAAGCCCGTGAAAAAATGACCACCCAGCTAACTAGTGAGTTGACCCGACTTGAAGCGCTAAAGGCCGTGAATCCGAATATTCGAGATTCTGAAGTGGATTTTATTCGCAATCAAATGGCTGAATTAAATGGCTATATTGATGATAGTCAATTCCAACTTGACGCTATTAGAATGGTATTAGTTAGCCACGTATAATACACTGCTAACTCGAAGCAAAAAGCCCTGAACTTCAGGGCTTTTTTGTATCTATTTTTTGTCATTGTTTTAAGTGTTTAGCGTAAACATAAGCTCATAAACATAAGCTCATAAACATAAGCGCACAAGCCTATAGTGATGACATCGCAAGATTCGTTAAGGAAGCCACATTGCTGCTAAAGCCTCTGTTTGTTTTATCTGTTACCAGTCTTTTTAGCCTCAGCCTTTTCTGTCACAATGCTATGGCAGCCAGTGAGTTGCCTACTGCTAATGCTGGAAAACAATTTATCAGCGTCCAAGATCAACAACAGCCAGTTTGGGTCAAACCTTGTCAAGGCCCGCACCAGCGCGGCGCAGCTATTATCGTCGGTCCAACCGATTCCCCCGCCAGTGGCAGTGGCCTAATTCGCTATTTACGTGATGAGATCCCCGCATTTGGCTGGGCAAGCTTGAGCATAAAACCCACTGAAGGTTTATACCGACCAAATTTTGCCACTGACGCCGAAGAAATTCCCAAAGCCGGTGAAGCGCAGTTAACCCTGAGTCGTCACCAGCAAGCCCCCAAATTTAGCTCAAACCAACTACTTGAACTGCGTAACTTTCAGCAAGAACTTATGGTGGACAGTCTCGACCAATTGCAAGCTATTGAGGCGCAGTTCCCAGGAAAAAGACTATTAATCGTCACCGATGATAGTGCGGGCATGGTCATTAACTTACTTTTTGAAGCTAAGCTAGCCAAGCCCGACTTATTAGTGGTGATCAACCCCTATCGTGAATATGAGCAGATTATTGCGCCGCAACATCGCGGTTTATCCATTGCCCAACAGCTCAGAGAAATCGATATCCCAATACTGGATCTGCAATCAGCCGATGCTCATCAAATATCTATGACTGAAAGTGCTAGCAGAAAAGCACTCAATAAAGCTAAATCGAGCCAGTATTACCGCCAATATCAATTAGCGCTTAATCTCGATAATCAAAGTGGTTGGGAGCAAGTGCTGCATCATATTGCAGGCTTTAGTAAAGTCATTACCGCACGATAAAAAGGGCCAGCATATTGCTGCCCCTTAATGGCTATTTGCTTATTTTAAGACTGAGTAATAAGGCGTATTTTCAATTTTTTCAATAACATCGCATAATAATCAATCTCCAATGGCCTTTCAGCTATTCACTAAATTTGTGAAATGCAGTATTGGCCGCACTAGTCTAAAAGCTGATTAACTCACAACTGACTCGCTCATTATCACCACCAAGGCTGACGAGACTGATAAGCTTGCTCGGTTTGCTTTATTTCACGATTAGCGGCAATGATACGGTTTTTACCCGCTAACAGGCGAACTTGGCTTAAAGACTCACGACTTAATAACCGCCTTGTTGAGGCTGACCAACTATGATTGATGCTCATTTTAATGGCCGCATTCACATCAGGAGAGCGGGTCATAAACTGCTCGGCAAGCTCAATAGCACGCTGCAATGGCTGTGAACTTTTCTCGGTCACTAAACCAAAATCTAGCGCCTGTGCGGCTGATAGCACTTCTGCGCTATAGGTAATTTTTAAGGCCTTATCTTTGGGCATCACCTGTCTAAGCGCTGCCAGTCCTGCCATATCAGGCACTAAGCCCCATTTTGATTCCATAATAGACAGCTTGGCATCATCACTTGCAATACGAATATCTGCCCCTAGCGCAATTTGCATACCGCCACCAAAACAGCAGCCATCTAATACTGCAATCACAGGGATGGGTAAACGCTGCCAGCCAATAGACACCCGCTGGGCTAAGTTGGCATTACCTGGTAGCCATTTGAACAGCAATTTGGCAATCATGGAGGGGGATTTAGCAATCGCTTTAACATCTAAGCCCGAAGAGAAATTACCATCGGCGCCGGATAATATGACCGCATTAATTTCGCTATCTTTTCTAATATTTTTAATGGTTTTATCAATGGCTTTAAACATTTCATAATTGAGCGCGTTATATTTATCTGGTCGGTTTAGCGTCACAAAAGCAATACCGTTTTGTTTTTTTAACGCCACTAACTTCTTATTCATTGTTCATCCTTAATATAAATAATAACTGGTCAGTCCAGAAGTTACGTTAGCATAAATTGGCTTACTGGCGAATAGTTAAGCTAATTTGATATTCTTCATAAGCAGCTAAAACTACAACAATATATATGTTCCCGCAGGAACAAAAGTGCCGTCAAAATTCAGATTTACTGAATTTAAGAGCATTTTTTCGTTAAACGCCAAAAAATTGTCGATTTTTGGTGCGAAAAGTCAGCAATAAGTTGTAGTATGTTTGCCCATAAAAAGTAACATTACTCATCGACTCATTTTTCTTGTTTAATCGGAGTTCGTTTAAGTGCTCGATCGAGTAATAGCTAATGCATTCAAAATAATAATACCCTGTAAAAGGATCTGCTGTAGCCATGACTATTCCTATTTTAATCTGTGATGACTCAGGATTAGCCAGAAAACAAATGGCGCGAACACTTCCCAAACATTGGGATGTTGAAATCAGTTACGCAACCAATGGTGAAGAAGGCTTGGAGGTGATCCGTCAAGGAAAAGGGGAAATTGTCTTTCTCGACCTTAATATGCCCGTCATGGATGGCTATGAAGTACTAGAAGCCATTCAGCGAGAAGACTTGCCCGCCTTAGTCATTGTGGTCTCTGGTGATATTCAATTAAAAGCCCATGAGCGAGTAAAAGCCCTTGGCGCATTAGATTTTATTCAAAAGCCGGTTAGTGCTGAGTCCATCAGCAATATCTTAGAAGAATACGGCATTTTAACTTTAGCCCTTAAACAATCAACCAATGACACGCCGATGTTTAAAGTTGATTTACGTGACGCTTGCCAAGAAATTGCCAATGTCGCCATGGGCCGCGCTGCCGACTTATTAGCGAAACTACTCGATGTTTTTGTAAAACTGCCAATCCCCAACGTCAATGTTTTAGAAGTCAGCGAACTGACCATGGCACTTAAAGCCACCGAAGAAAGCTCGAAGATTTCTGCATTATGCCAAGGTTTTATTGGCGCTGGGGTTGCTGGTGAGGCGTTATTACTGTTCCATGACTCAAGCTTTGCTGACATGGCTAAACTCATGGGCCACAGTGATCCTGAAGATGCTAACAATGAAATTGAAGTGCTCATTGATACTGGTAATGTGCTTATTGGGGCATTCTTGAATGGCATTTCAGAGCAGCTTGATATGAAATTTAGTCAAGGTCACCCCGTTGTACTTGGTCGCCACTGCACGGTAAATGAGCTTATCCATGACAACTCAGAAAAATGGCAACGCACCCTTGCCATGGAAATCAATTATCAGATTGAAGACCACAATATTCAGTGTGACTTATTACTGTTATTTACGGAAGACTCAATCCCTACATTGAATGCAAAGCTTCACTATATATTTGAATAGATTAAGAAAATAATCATATAAACAGTTAGTTAATTGCAATGACTTAACATTGCATATAAAAAGAATAATACAATACGGATGTTAGAGCATGGCTACTGATCAAAGCGCAATGAACGAGCTACACTGGCTTATTGATATGGTACAAACCATTGAAGTTGGCTTGGTGGTGTTAGATCGTGACTACAATATCCAGCTTTGGAATGGTTTCATGGAAAACCATAGCGGTGTGTCACCTAACAGTATTAAAGGTCGCAATCTTTTTGAAGCGTTTAACGATTTACCCTCTGAATGGCTTAAGCAAAAAATGGAGTCGGTATTTCTACTCAAAAACCGATCTTTCATCAGCTGGGAGCAGCGCCCTTATGTCTTCCAGTTTAAAAATTATCGCCCGATCACTGGCCGCGCTGATTACATGTACCAAAACATTACTTTGCTGCCACTGGCGTCGCTAACGGGTGAAATCACCCATATTAGTATTATCGTTTATGATGTGACTGATATCGCCATCAATAAATTACAGCTAAAATCAGTCAATGAGCAACTAGAAACACTCAGCCAAACCGACAGCTTAACCCAGTTGTATAATCGCCGTCATTGGCAAGTTTGCTTTGAAAAAGAATACGAGCGCTTTGCCCGTTATGGTGAAAAAGCCAGTATGATAATGATTGATATCGATCATTTTAAAGCCATCAATGATAAATACGGCCACCCTGCAGGTGACAAAGTCATTCAAAGCCTCGCCAACATATTAAAGCAATCATTACGTGAAACTGATTTTGCCGGCCGCTATGGCGGTGAGGAGTTTGCGGTAGTATTGACTTATACCACCGCTGCTGAATCAAAATACTTCACTGAGCGACTGCGTAAAAAAGTCGAAGCCTCGCAAGTGGTTTATAACAATCAAATCATTAAAATGACCATCAGTATTGGCGTTAATGATTTATCCTCTGCCACCACTAGCAGTGTAAGTTGGTTATCTGGCGCCGATAAAGCTTTATATCAATCGAAAGAAAATGGCCGTAATCAAACCACGGTATTTGAAAAATAACCTGCAGAGGTTCATTTTATCCCCACCGCGATAAGCCATTAAAAAGCCCACAATTAAGTGGGCTTATTTATTAAACGAGTGACGCTAGTTAAGCGATAGTCGTTAATGATTTAGAAACCGTCGTCATCTTGGTCTTCATCTTCATCAAGCTCTTCTTCGTCACCAATAAAGAAGGTGCCCCAGCCGTCATAATCAACTTTTTGCTTGGCAGCAAGCAGCATTAACTGCTCGCATGCTTTATCAAGTAACGATGCTTCAAGAGCATGATTGGCGATAGCATCAAAGCAAATAATGGTTGAGCCATCTTCAAGCTCCATCTCTTCAGCGTCGTTAACTTCAAAACCTAATTTGAAAGCATCAACTGCGGCTTTTTCTAAACGATCAAAGTTAGTCGAAGAGAAATGATGCTCGATAGTATATTCAGCATCAGCTTGTGAACCATCATCAAGCAGCGCCTGAATAATTTCACGGTTCTCGGCAAATTGCTCTTTAAGTTGAGCTTCAATAGACATGGATTCTCTCCGTTAACAAATTTAAATACGCTATAGGGCTAATTATACGTGATAAAGCTACTGAGGTTTAGCCATTAATAGCGATGCTTCTTGATTTAATTCAGCTAAACGCTGTGACATCACTTGATGCACCTTAGCACAAAGCTTTTTCGCATCGGCTTTATCCACGTTTGCGGTCGACATAGGTGCCATCATTTCGACAATGACCACACCATTATTCCACTTGTTAAGTTTAATATGATTTTGGCAAGATGCTAATACTGGCACAATTGACGCTTTGGCGGCGATAGCAGTATGGAATGCGCCGACTTTAAACGGCAGTAGACCGCGCCCTCTAGAGCGTGTCCCCTCAGGGAAAATCCATACAGATAACAGTTTTTCTCTCATTCTCTTAACAGTCTTGGCCATAGTATCAAAGGCACTATGACGGTTTTTACGGTCAATCAGAATATTGCCTGATAGCCAATAAATCTGCCCAAATAATGGCATCCAAGCTAAGCTTTTTTTACCTAAACTCACCGTGGCTTCCGGCACTGCAGAGGTATGGGTAAATAAATCAAAATTATTTTGATGATTCGCTAAATAGATCTTAGGTTGCTTAAGGCTTGCTTCGGTTTCAGTGTCAGTACCAGCGTTAGCCTCAGCGCCAGTGTCTACTTGAGGGTTAATCACCGCGTTACGGGTAATCACTTTAATCCCTAAAATAGGAGCAACAGATGAAAATAGTTTAGCAATCACATGGACATTATCACGATGCATAGGTCTAACAATACAAAGGATGATTGCGAAAAAAAACGCCAGTGTTAGTAACACTGCTAGAATAATTGAACGAGCAATTAACAGCACAGCAGACTCCTACAAATAAAGTGGCGACAGTATAGCCAGCACATCTGCTGGACTCAATAGCTTAAGTTAATTTCGGTGTACAAATGTAAGCTTAAAGTAGTTATACCAAGCGGATTAATGCTCTGAATAGCTCAGATAATTAATATGCTTGGCATTATACACTGCTAAAAGTGAATTAATGATGCCTTAAACATTAACGCATCATTAATTCTGCAGCGTTACATTTCAGCCTTATTAGAACGATTACTGAGCAGTAAACGCATTAACACAGCACTGACCGCTAATGCCGCAACAATGGCTGCGCCACTAGGTAAGTCATAACTAGCCGAAAGTATAAGCCCTGCTAGGTAACCAACAAATCCCACCACATAAGCCAGCAGCAAGGTATATTTACCCACATACTGATTTAACGCTAACGCTGGCAAAATTAAGGTGCTGAAAACAAGATAAACACCCACTAATTCAACCGATAGTGTAATCACTATGGCAAATAGAAAGTAAAAACCTGCGCCTTCGAGGATATGAGGCTTCAATGCAATTAAAGCGAGGATCGCTACTGACACCAAAGCCGGCAGCACAAGCTGCGACCAATTTACCCACAATATCTGCCCCGACATTAGCTGCTTTAACAGCTCTGCGCCATGGGGATCATTAGACAATAACAACATTGCCCCAACCGCGCTAAGCACATAAAAACAACCAATAAAGGCTTCTAATTCATCGGCAAAACGCTTGGATAACCAAGCAATAAGCCCAGCGCCGCCCAAGGCAAATATGGCAGGCATCCACACATGAGAATAAGGAATATCTTCAATTCTATGATCCATATGAGCCACAATAGCCCCCAGCGCAGCCACTTGGGCAATCGCTAAGTCGATGAAAATAATACCGCGTTTAAGTACTTGTCGACCTAACACCACATGGGTAGACAAAATGATGATTCCGGCAATAAATGCCGGAAACAAAATCAATAGCAGCTCGATATCTAGCATAGGCTTATTGCGCCTCAGTTAATAACGTCAGTACGCTGTCATATAAGCTAATCAAATCCTGACTTTGACTGTTGCCACCTACTGACATTGGCAAAATCACCACAGGCAAATCAGTGCGCTCACCTAACCAATGTGCGCCACGCTCATCCTGATATGAGGCCACTATCACCGCCATCACATCACCTTGTTGGCTGCGACTTACAAGTTTAGCTAAATGGCTACTACTGGGTGGGATGCCCGGCTTCGGCTCAAGATCTGCCACTTGCTCCATGCCGAGCCAGTTAAACAAATATCGAAAGCTTGAGTGGTAAGCAATGACCTTTTTGCCCTTCAGCGATTGCGCTTGCGCTTCCCAGCGCGGAATAGCTTGCTGCCACTGCTCAGTAAACTCAGTTAATGCAACTTGATACTCAGCACTTGAGTTAGGATCTAACTCAATCATTTTCGCTGATAACGCCTGCGCCACTTTAAGGAACTTTCTAGGGTCAAAATGTAAATGCGGATTACCTTTGGCATGGACATCACCCATAGAGCGATCCACTTGCTCAAGTTGATCTAAGGTCTCGATATGATCCGCGGCATAAAAAAGCCCAGTATCAGTTGAAAGCACCTTGTTGTTTGAGGCTTTCATCTGCAACATTGGCAACCAACCAATTTCGAGATCGGCGCCAGCACACACCACTAAGTCAGCTTGACGCATTTTAGCAATTAAGCTTGGACGCGCTTGCACTTGATGTGGATCTTGCTGCGCACTCGTGGCTGAATAGACTTTAGCATCAGGAGCTAATGCCTTTGCTAATGCGCCATACTCAGGCTCACAAGCAAATACATTAAGCGCTGCATTTGCAGAACTCGTTAACAAGCTGGCAAATATGCCAGCTGCTAATATTAGTTTTTTAGAATTGATGCGCACCGTGAGCTCCTAATGACATAACATATTGTAGAGTAATGATATTATCGTCTTCAAAACCATCAAAGTTGGTGCCTTTCTGGTTAGTATATTGTAGACGTACGGTGGAGAAATGGCTCTGATGCCACGCCAAACTTAATTCGGTTTCTTTTAGCTTTTGTGGGTCTAAGTGATCGCCGTGGGCTTCAAAGCTATCCACTTCACCATAACGTAAACCAGCAGACCAATTTGGCGAGAACTGATACACGCCACTTAAGTACCAACCTTGATGGTAATCGTCATGGCCTTCAGCACTGAGTATCTCATGTTCATGTTCATGTTCATGTTCATCTTCATGATCTTCTTCAAATGAGAAAATATCAGTTACCCGGAAGTACTCGCCGCTAACAGTTAAGTGTTGGTATTTGTAATTACCATTTGGTGCCCACTTGTAGACAAAGTCTGCAATATAGGTATTTTCACCAGTATAGGCTGCGCTATGGCTATGACCTTCATGGTCGTGATCGTCATCAACATGGGGCTCATGCTCATCTTCTAGATAAGTTTTACCGTTTTCATTACGTAAGTAACTTAAACCCACTTGCCAAGAACTCGAGATACCAATATCACCGCCAAACTTGGTGAATGCCGAATACACCCCTACTGAACTAAAGTCACGTTCGTCATGCTCATCTTCAGCGCGCATTTTTTTACCACTAAAGGCTTCAACACCCATAGTCCAATACAAATCTGTCGGCGCTACATAAGTTAATCTGACACCATCATCAAAGTAATGCCCGCCCATAAAGGCGCGATAAACCCCAGGACGATCAGCAAAAGCGTCGGTATGAATGTGCTGATTATTTAAATAACCCACATCAGACAAGAAACGACCAGCGCGAATACCAAAACCGCCAGGCATACCCATGGTTTGAATAAAGGCTTCTTCAAGCTCAAGTTCAGTTTCGCCGTCATGCACTTCTAATATCGCAGTGACTTTACCGTAGAACATATCATCGATATTAGCGCTGATAGCAAATTCAGTTTCACCCAAACCAAAGCCTTCACTTCTGCCACCTAAACCACGATCACCTGATTGATAAAAACCATCTAACACCGCACTGATATTAGGATTGGTTAAGCTTGAATCTTCTGCAAAAACAGAGCTTGAAGAAAAGGCACACGCGATTGCGACTGCTGACAGTCGTTTATTTGAACTAAACATAAAATCTCCAAAATACAACAAACACCCGGCTATTTTACTTAATAGTCGGGAAATATAATTTATAATTATTAATTAAACTGTTGAATTAAATGAAGATTGGCGGTGCGCGGCTATGGTAATAAGCCTGATGTGAACTAAGAGATTCTGAATTGGCTAACGGTGTGAGTTCATACTCTTGACGTACAACCGGAATGCTAAATTCAATACTTGGAAGGGTTTTGTGAACCTGATGCTTATGAAAACATAAGCTGCAGTGAGTGTTAATGCTTTCATGTTTATGAACAGATCCGTGAGCGGATGCGGCAAAAGACAATAATACGAGCATGGCGCAAAGCCACATCGCAATATTTCGTCTTATGTGCAAAGCAAATCTCACTTAACTAGTCTCATCCATTAAATCATATCAGCGAATACCCAGTATCAGCGAATACCCAGTAACAATGGCTGCTATTCTTATAAATTAAAACTAATAAATCAACTACAAGTTTGTTACAAATCACTTCTACTGAAAATTTGTGATCAACAAGGGCGCTTTAACCCTCTCAACATTATGCTATTTTAAGATTAGCTTAAGCTGAAAAGGCTAATATATTTACTATAAATACCAATTTAATCTGCCAATGACAGAGGAATTATCTATGATGAATTTATTAAAAGACAATGTGGGCATTATTTTAACAATGGTGATCATCGGTGTTGTAGTTCTTGGCGGTATTTACTACGTTGAAACATCACTAGAAAATCAAGTTCAAGTAGTAGATTAATTTGTTTGAGAGCCCTCTTCAGGCGCTTCAATAACCAATAAATGATCCATTAAATGCGTTACCCCTGTAAGGATCAGCGACAGCATGATTACGGGGGTAATGATATTGGCTAATCCTGCCACAAAATAGCCTGTCAGCCCCGCACCTACCGCAGTATAAAAGCCAAGTATTTTTAACATCGTAAGATAACGATGGCGACCAAGCCAAGCCTGGCAGTGATAGCACTGAATATGCGATGATAACCCCTTACCTCGAGTTCCACTGATCTTACTAATCGACATAGGCTTGTGACAATGTGCGCATTGCAGTGCCATGATGAGCAACCTGTAGCTGAAAATAAAAAGTGCGTTAGTCTAGCAAATTATCGTCAAACTTCCTTCAATAACTTATGATAAAGTCATTATCAATATACAGGACGTTTATCATGCCTAGAATCTTGCTTATCTTATGTTGTTTCGTCAGCTTAATGAGCTTTTCACAAAGCAGTGTTGCAGCGCCAGCTGACCCTGCAACCATTAATAAAATAGCCCAACTACAACAACGCATTGATGCCGATGTAAGCTACCTTAAAACCGCAAAAGGTGAATTAAAAGCAATCAGTGAATTCCGCATTCTGAATAAAAACAATCAACTACGAGAAAAATTAGATTCATTAGTTAATCAAGAAAACCCGGATTTAGCCTATCTCACCCCGCAAATACAGCAACAATTGGGCTTTTTAGATAATGTCGGTAAATATTTAGATGATGACATCACAGCCCTGAAACTGGCATTAGATGACGAAAATCAGACTCAAACAATGAAAGCGGTTATTGATCGTGAAGCCGACAGGGATCTTTACTTACAGGCTGAACTACAAACAATCAATTGGGCCAACACCTTAAATATTAATGTCGACAGTGCCAAAACAGCATTAACCAATGAGCTAACCCTGCGGGCTGACTATCTTGAAAGTATCGTCAACTATACCCAAAACCAACTTAAACAAGCGATTAGTGACGCATCAACTGCTGGCGCTGATATCACTGCCGAGCAAAAATCCAAAGTTATTGAACTCAAAGAGCGATTATCACAGCACAGCAGCAGTTTAAGTATTGCCGCCGATATGCTTGATGACTTAGGCCAAGACACTGCGCAAATTAAGCAAACGCTATTTAGTGTTTCAGGGGATATTACTCAAGATGTTTTAAACTTTGATGTAGCGTCAAGTTTACTGAATGACTGGATGGATATAGCTAAAAATCAAGCGCTGGAAAATGGCACAGGGCTTACCTTTAAAGTGGTTATCTTCATCATCATTTTATTTTTAACCAGCTTAGTGTCTAAATTAGTTAAAAAAGTGGTTCGCAAAGCAGTTAATTCTTCCCAGCTTAATTTCAGCATGCTATTGCAAGATTTCTTCACCTCTATTTCTGGTAACGTCATCTTCGCGTTAGGTTTGCTTATCGCACTATCACAACTTGGCTTTGAATTAGCACCACTGCTGGCAGGTTTTGGTATCGCTGGTGTGATTATCGGTTTTGCCTTGCAAGATACCTTATCTAACTTTGCCTCAGGAATGATGATTTTAATCTACCGCCCTTACGATGTCGGTGACTTAATCAATGCTGCAGGTGTTACGGGGCGTGTTAGCCATATGAGCTTAGTCTCTACCACAGTGAAAACCTTAGATAACCAACGCTTGATTATTCCTAATAATAAGATTTGGGGCGATACCATCAATAACATCACCGCCGAGCAAGAACGTCGTGTGGATATGACCTTTGGCATTGGCTATGGCGATGATATTCCTAAAGCGGAAAAAATCTTAACCGATATTGTTATGGCTCACCCAAAAGTGAAAAAGTTTCCAGAGCCGACGATTAAGTTACATACACTCGGTGAATCGTCAGTAGACTTTGTGGTTCGCCCTTGGGCAAATCCAGTGGATTACTGGGAAGTCTATTGGGATATTACTCGTGAAGTGAAAATGCAGTTTGATGCCCAAGGCGTCAGTATTCCATTCCCACAACGAGATGTGCATATTTATCATGAAAAGGCGGCAGACTAAGCTGTGACAAGTTAATCTAATAGCTTTAAAATACTAAAAAGCCCGCTGCAATTTCTTGCTGCGGGCTTTTTTGTTATGCATTTACCGATAACGCTAGGGTATCAATCTAAGTACGACATGGTACCCATTAGATGTGGTCTGCGGCCTTTAATATCACGCATTTCAAAACGCTTACCATTTTCTATGCTTTCAAAAGCAAAGGTGACATCCGAAGGCATAAATACTGGCAACTTAAACTCTACGTCCACCTTAAATGGTCTATCACCAATAAATTGCATCAACCCAGCAAGTGAACGGGCTTTAGACCACATTCCATGGGCTAAAACACGATCAAAACCAAAACGCTTAGACACCATTGGGTGCAGGTGGATCAGGTTATAATCACCTGAGGCTTTGGCATACTGACGGCCTAAATTTTCAGCTAATGACCAGGTATTGACGTCTTCCCACACCATATCAGAAGCTCGCGGTGGTCTTGCTCTGCGGCCTTTAGACTCAATACGGTATAGGTAAGTTGATAAGGCTTGCCACACGAGTTCATCACCAACATAGACTTTAGATTCTAGTTCAAATTCAAGTCCTGCATCCGTGGTTTGGCTAGTAATAAGGTTGCACTCAACCTTAAAAACCTCATCAGCGTTAATAGGCCGATACAAGCTAATGCTATTTTTAAGATGGATCATCCCCAATAAAGGAAAGGTAATCGCTTTATGGGTAAAAATGGTGGCATGTAATCTAAATGCAAGCACGTACAAAAATGTTGGCGGTAACACTTTGCCATCATAATCAAACTGACATACCTCAGCATATTGACGAATTTTCTTATCTGATAATCTAATGCCATCCGTCTGTACATGGATCTTTGGTAAAGGTTGCTGATCCCAACCAGGCTTACGCGATAATAATATTTTGCGGTATAAAGACAACAACGACGGCATTGACGTTAATGCTATAGAGTAATCGTTACTCAAGTGGCTTACCTTTTTATACGGTGAAATTACTGTGCAAAATAACGGTATTTCTCCGTTTCACACTACTCACAAATGCTTTAATGCGCGCATTATACTACAGTGTAAAAATACCGCACAGCCCCAAAGTTTACTCACTGGCGTTTATAAACACTGGGCATGCCAACAATCTGTTACCTCAGCCCCTGTTTGCTTTAATATCATCGGCATCGATTGGCGGCCCACCAAGTGGCCTGCACCGACAATGATAAACAGCTGCTGATAATTGCCTTCGTTTAATAGCGCTATGGTGCGCTGACTCATTTGCTGATTCCGCTGCCACAGCAGTTTTTCAACTAATTCTTTGGCTACATCATCGCTTTGATGCTCCATGATATCGGCAAGTTTTTGTTTATCTCCACCGCGCCAAGCGGCCACCATTTCCAGCATTTCTTCATCACTTGTCTCAACCGCTTCATCTAACATTTGCCGTTGCGTTTGCTGACTAAAAGATGAAATCAACTCAAACTGGTAGGCCACACTTTCAAGCTCTAACAAAGTGCGCCCTTGATTTTTAGCTACAAAAGTCACATCCACCCCTTCTTCAGCGCTAAACCCTAACTGACTGAAACGCACTAATGCTACTTGCGCAGCCTGAAGCCATGGCGCTAAAGGCGATAATCCCTGACAAACCGCTAAATTGAGTTTACAAAAAGCTGGATAAGCCTGCCCTAAATCGACGCTGCTTGCTGGAGTTGCTAGGCCATATTGACCTAATAGTTGTTGAGTATCGGCTTTAGTCACATCCGCTTCAATTACCAATGCATCAGCCTGAGAAAAAGCCTGCTCAATAACCGGTGCCATCGGGTAAAAATCAGCTTTGCCCACATGAATTGAGCCTAATATGAATGCCTGTTTACCTTGATAAGTGACTTTATAAAAAGGCGGCGTGTCGGTTTCAGCTGCAGTCGCTAAACCACAGCTTAAAATAGCGACGATTAACAAACTCAAATAAGCAGAGCAACGCTTTGTTGCAGCAAACGTTAATTTAAAATCCATTAGACTTGTTAGTCCCATAGCAGACCCTTATAATTTAGCTTAATTTGAAGATGTTGAATGAGGCTATCATGCCGTATACCAAAGTTATCCAGCAAATAAAAGAAAGCCTGCAAACAGGATACCGTCAAGCCATTGATGCCGATAAAAGACTCGATGAATTACACCAAGTCGGCCACGGTAAGTTTGTAGCAATTTTTACCGAAGAACAAGGCTTTAGCCAAAGTAGTAACCGCTTCTTGCCTTATGTACAAGAATTAGCTGACGAGTTAGATGAGATCCAAGAACTCAGACATATTCCGCCTGAAACCTTAGAGGCTTATGTGAAAAAGCTCGGTGCTTTGCTGCAAACCTTGCACTTATTCAAACAGAACACCAAATAGCTGACACCAGCACTTAGTGATGTTTAGGCACAAAAAAGCGGCTTATCAATAAGCCGCTTTAGATTTTAAATATAACATAAACTACTGAATCATAGATATTTATAACTTAGGTGCTACGGTTTTCTTTAACCAATCTTCAAGCATTTTAGTCTCATACTCAAACGGCTTTTGATTACGGGTTGAATGGGTGCCATACATAAAGTTCATATCAACTAACTTTTCATCACCGGCCATAATCACTTGCTCACCTTCAGTGATGCTGTAGCTAAAGGTCATACGTGGTGGGTATAAGTCTTTTACAATCCGCAGTTCACTAGCGGAGGTCGCGCCAAATGTTGGCCGCAGATCACCGGCTAAATCCACATCAGAAACCACCATCTCAAGTTTCTGCTCTGGTTTTAAAATCTTTTCAGCTTCTTTGTTGATATTTTTAGTCATAGTGTCGAAAAAGCGCTGCTGAAAACGAGATTTCACTTCATTGGCCGTTTTTAAATCTCGGTACTTTTTAGGTTCTTGCCATTGAATTTTAACCACACCGTCTTCAGTCACTGGGTTGACCACGACTTCGTCCTTAGCTGCAGCAACATTACATACCAATGCACCTGCTAATAGTAAATATTTCATTTTCATCATTTTCCCCTAGCTATGAACCTAGTGTTTAAAAAATCAACAATTCTATACTTGTCGGATTATACAAGCAGTTACCTGAATATAAGCTTAACCTACTCTAGCAATACTTGCTGAAACAACATTTGATAGAGATTAATACCGACCAACCCAAAATCTGCTCAAATAACAAACTAACTGTTCAGTAATCATTCAGTAAAAATAGGTTAATGTGTCTCTCAACAAGTACTAGCGCCTTATTTCCCTTAACAATATCAAGGTGAATATCGCGAAAGACTGACCAACGAATAAAATTTGGACATATATATCGCTCAAGGATTCAGCGCTAATAGCAATTAACGTATCAATACTGGAGTTAATATGAATAACATCGAAACCAATACAGCAATCGGCACAACTACCAGCAATAAGATGATTAAGCCTATCGCTCTCGCAGCGACAGTTTTTATCGCCATGCTGGTGTCATCTTCAAGCTTTGCCCATCAATTTGATATCGATTCAAAAGGCGCCGAAGCGATAAAACAACACCAGCAGTTAATGAACCAGCATATACAAGTCGCTGAGCAAGAGTTTAATGCTGAATTAGAGAAAAACCTTGATCAGCAGTTACAAACCGCTGCACACAAGTTTATGACTCAAGCCTGCGCTAAATACGGTTTAGAGTTTGATATTCAATCAGAAACTTGCAGTAGCTAAGTCTGCCGATTGACAGGCTTACATCTCGATTACACTAAAAATGCAGCTATAAAGCTGCATTTTTTGTGGATGCTTAATTAACTTTCAGCGATATTTAAAATGGAAAACGCTGGCTTAATAAAGGATAGTTTTTACGGAGATCTTTTTTCTTGGTACTGAACTTTTTACCTTGAGGAGTATGCTGACCAGAGGGTACAAAAGGCAGCTCTTCACCGCAGCGGTCTTCATAGATTTTTCCGGCAATCAAATCATAATCTTCAATAAAGGGATAAGCATAGTCATCTTTTGTTGGCCATAACTCAAGCTCGCCCAAACAGTCGGGGTTAGCAATAATCTTGTTATACCAGGTCTCACCTAAGGATAAAATAAACCCTCGAAACTCCACAAAGCCATAATCTGAATCACAGCCAGTAACAATGTAAGCTGCGCCCCAAATATCCCAGCGGTAACTGCGGCGCATTTGTTGGCCAAATATCTTATCAAAAGCCGCTAAGTCAGCATCATCGAGCGCCGACAATTTTTCCACTAATTGATCATGGCACGCTTGCTCTGATTGCTCAGGATGGCTACGGGTCACCAAAGACCAAAATTCCGCCTCAGTCATTACTTATCCTAATTTCTTAAAAAACGTTTTCACAAACTATCTCTACTCACGCTATTCTACACCACATGACCACTCACATAGTTCCAATAATGATAATAATACTATGAATAAACCACCGTTAAGATTAACCCTATTAATTGCATTGTACGTGTTACTGTCTATTGTGGCCCTTTGGCGCTCTTATAGCATTCAAAGTATAGATTTATTCAGTATCGGCGTTATCCCTGTGTTGGTTGGCTTATTAATGCGAACACACTGGGCCAGCATTGCCTTAAAGGTATATTTAGCCATTCAAACCTTAGCGATATTAGCACTGTCTACCACTGCTATTATCGCCTATCAAATCACTCCTGAAGATGTAAAAGTGGTGTTCAATGGCTTTAATATCCCTATTCCTGCCATTGCTGCGGTACTATTTTCACTGCTGGTGTTTCAATACTGGGTGGCATTTTGTAAAGAAACAACGATTTATTTGAAGCCCAAAAGTTAACAAAGGCGCCCTGCTGACTATATTCATCCCTTAGCATAAGTTAACATGCGCCCATAAAACTCAGATCGAATAATAAGAAGCTATATAATGAGCCATTTATCGCCCAGTGAATTATCCATTTTGCTAGTTGAACCATCTGATGTTCAGAGAAAAATAATTATTTCACGCCTGCAACAAGAAGGCGTACATAGCATACAAACCGCCGCTAATCTTGCTCAAGCTAAAGAGATTATTGTTCGACACACGCCAGATCTTATTGTCAGCGCTTTACACTTTACTGACGGTGAAGCGACTGAACTACTCAGTTTTATTAAACAAAACTCTGACTATCAAGATATTCAATTTATGTTGGTATCCAGTGAATGTCGCCGTGAGCAACTGGAAATATTTAGGCAATCTGGAGCCGTCGCGATTTTACCTAAGCCTTTCGATGCCGATCATTTGGCCACAGCACTGAATTCCACTATTGATTTAATCAGTAATGACGAACTGGACCTAAGCCATTTTGATGTTCAGGATATTCGCACTTTAGTGGTTGATGATAGCCGCATGGCGCGAAACATTATCAAACGAACTATTACTAATTTAGGTATTCGGATGATAAGCGAGGCAACTGATGGCGCTGAAGCTATCGAATTAATGCAACAGCAAATGTTTGATTTAGTAATCACCGATTACAATATGCCAAGTGTTGATGGACTGGCATTGACCCAATATATACGCCACCAAAGCCAGCAGTCTCATGTGCCGATTTTGATGGTGTCATCAGAAGCTAACGATACCCACCTAAGCAACGTATCAAGCGCAGGTGTTAATGCGCTATGTGATAAACCCTTTGAACCTAAGTTAGTGAAGCAACTCCTGTATCAACTGTTAGAAGATTGATAGCTAACAAATTTTTGTAGGCCAAAGTTCAAAATGAGCAGCAACAAATCAATAAACTTGATAAAAACGGCAGAAGCAGTTAATTCACTCAGCCGAGTTTAAGCTAACTAGATCACTAAAAAGTTACTTATTAGCAATATAGCAGCACATTTATCAGATAAAATGCTTTCAAAGCCTTATGGCTTATGGCATGTTAATCTAGTTCTAAATAAATACATCTATGGAAAGCAGAGAATACAACATGAACAAAAGTGAATTAATTGCAAAAATTGCAGAAAATGCTGAGTTAACAAAAGCTGAAGCGGGTCGTGCACTAAAGTCTTTTGAAGAAGCGGTAACTGAAGCCATGAAAAACGGCGACAAGATTTCTATCGTAGGTTTTGGTTCTTTCGAAACATCAGTTCGTGCTGCACGTACAGGTCGTAACCCACAAACCGGCCAAGAGATCCAAATTGCTGAAGCAACAGTACCTAAGTTTAAAGCAGGTAAAACGCTAAAAAATAGTGTTAACTAAAAACCGCTAAAACGATAAAACCTCCTTTTTTGGAGGTTTTTTTATGTCTTTTTTTTGCATAAATAAGTAAAAACAACACTTAAACTGCACAATTAAAGTGCAACTACGCATCATTGAGTGGCAACATAAATGCAACATAAATGTGCAGTAATTTTTAAGCTATTGATTAATTTAACTTTATAAACATGGCACATCATTAGCAACACGTACCTCAGATAAAACAACATTTAGCGTCGACCCGACTTTATGCAAGATGCTAATTGAATAATAAAACTTTGAGGGAATGAAAATGAAAAAATCTCTGTATCAAGCTATTGCGCTATCAACAGGTTTACTTTTAAGCACTACAGCTTTAGCTGAAGTCACGGGTAATATTGGCGCGACGTCAGACTATATTTGGCGTGGTGTGTCACAAACTAGTGGTGCTGCGGTTCAGGGGGGCATTGATTATGGCCATGAGTCAGGTTTCTATGTCGGTGGTTGGGCATCAAATGTAGATTTTGGTGACGGCACCTCTTATGAGCTTGATGTGTATGCCGGTTTCGGTGGTGACATTACAGAAGACTTAAGCTACGACATTAACTACCTTTATTACGCTTACCCAGATTCACCGGGCAGTGTTGATTTTGGTGAAGTAACAGTTGGTCTCGCGTGGAAATGGTTAGATGTCGCATACTCTTACACAGTCAATGGCGGTGATGATATTGCTGAAAGCCCATTAGATTCAAAAGATATGATGTATGCTCAAGCTAACCTGACTTTCCCATTAACTGAAAAAGTGTCACTGGGTTTCCATTATGGTTACTCAAACGGTGATGTAATCACCAGCTGGTACGGCACTGATAGCTATTCTGAGTACAACGTATCACTAAGCACTGATACTGATTTCGGTACTATCTCGTTCATGGCAACAGATACTGATTTAGAAGATGATGATGCTAAAATTGTTCTTGGTTACTCATATAGCTTCGATCTATAACCATCAAAAGTATTAAATGATGTTAGCTATTTAATCTAAATTATTAAAAAATCAAAAAACGTCACCTTAGGGTGGCGTTTTTTATTGCTCTGAGCCTCAAAATCCTCACCACAGAAGTGCGCATTTTTTTTATTAGCTGCTACATTCAAATTATGAGGTTATTTTTCTGCTGCCTAGCAAATTATTGCTCAGCAATAAAGTAGCAATATTGTGCTCACGGTTTCAAGCCGTTCAGGCTGTGATTACCGTTTATGTAAAGCCATTAATTATGCTTTACGAGTACCACCCATGTGAGGATAAAGTGATGGCTAATATTACTGAGACTATCCCAAATGATACTGAAATCGAGGCAATGGTTTCACCAAAAAATCAACGCTCCGCTGAAATTATTGAACGTAAAAGGCAGGTTAAACGCCGCTTAGATGATTATCTAGAACAAGCTGAATTGCGAAAAAGCTTAGGGGAAGATGACTTCTTTTAACCCAGTTCCTTGTCCGGGCTCATCAGGCCAATAGTTTTTATAAGCTTAAAGCTTCACTTTAAGATTAAGACTTTAATAAGTATGCAAGACCATTGCACTCTAAATAAATTGAACAGGCTGGGTAAATCTTTTTGCCGCAGTCTGTGATAATGAGTGCATTACCACCCCTTTGTTGGGTTTGCACTTTTAATTCTTTTTTCAGCATGCTGATACTGGTGAAACCAACCTCTATTACTTCAGGTTTGTTAGCGCAATAAGTCGTCACCACCTCACCTAGCGGTTCATTGTCATGGTTATACAATTCACTAGGCTGATAGATTTCAACCGTTGAGGCAATCGCTTGATTAGTAATATATTTATCAGCATTGGTTCTTATAGAGATACCATTACAGCCACCGACGAGCCATAAGCAAAAAACTCAATGGAAATATTTGGTTTGAAAGTTTCATCGATAATATTCCTTCTCAGTAAAGGCATACACTCCCCGTGTATGCCTTCATCATTCATCAACAGCGTTATTAGCTCTCTAATGCCTTAGCTTTTTGCTTGGCAAAATACTCTCGGGTTAAACCAAAGACCACAGGACTTAATAGGACTAGCGCAATTAAGTTAGGAATGGCCATCATTGCATTAAGCGTGTCAGCCAACAGCCAAATAAACTCTAATGAACTCACGGCGCCTATGGGTACCACAAGGGTCCATATTAAACGAAATGGTTTTACCGCTTTATCGCCAAGCAAGTATTGAACACACTTCTCACTATAAAAACTCCACCCTAGAATAGTCGTGAAGGCAAACACAGCAAGTGCTACCGCCACAATATAATTACCCATGGGCAGTGCATGTGAAAATGCATATGAAGTTAGTGCTGCGCCGTTCTCACCTGATGTCCAAGCACCGGAAACAATAATCGCTAAACCAGTAATAGAGCACACAATGATGGTATCAATGAATGTACCTAGCATGGCCACTAAGCCTTGCTTTACCGGATCATTGGTTTGCGCTGCAGCGTGAGCAATGGGCGCACTACCTAAGCCCGCTTCATTGGAGAACACACCACGGGCGACACCAAAACGAATCGCAGCCCAAACAGCTGCGCCAGCAAAACCGCCTTGAGCAGCAACTGGGTTAAACGCACTGTGAATAATTAATTCAAATGCTGCAGGAATTTGGTCTGCATATACCACTAAAACAGCTAAACCCGCGGCAATATAAAACAGGGTCATTAACGGCACGAGTTTACCAGCAACTTCTGCAATACGTTTAATACCGCCCATGAGTACTGCACCGACGAGTACCATTAAGACTAAACCAGTAACCCAGCTCGGCACGCCAAAGTTAGCACTCATGGCATCTGCCACTGAGTTAGTTTGCACGGTATTACCGATCCCAAAACCGGCAATAGAGCCCAGTATCGCAAACGCTGTCCCTAACCAGGCCCATTTGCTGCCTAAGCCATTTTTAATGTAATACATCGGTCCACCGACGTGATTGCCATTACTGTCTTTTTCACGATACTTAACTGCCAATACCGCTTCGGCAAATTTGGTCGCCATACCCACTAATGCGGTGCACCACATCCAAAATAATGCCCCTGGCCCACCAATAAAAATAGCGGTAGCCACACCAGCAATATTACCTGTTCCTATGGTGGCTGAGAGCGATGTCATTAGCGCATTAAAAGGACTAATTTCACCTTTATCAGTGCTATCACTGTCGGTTGCTCGACCCGACCACAGCAGTTTAAAACCAGTGCCTAATTTTAGGATTGGCATTAATTTTAATCCGATAGATAAAAATAATCCCACTCCTAAAATCATCACCAACATGGGTACGCCCCAAACGATGCTGTTTACTGCATTAATAAATGCCGTTAATCCTTCCATTGAAAACCTCATAATGAGTTAAATATTTATAGTTATTATTAATCGTTATCACTAAACGTTATTTTTACGGTTACTGCGTTCACACTACTAATACATCAGTGCGTGAATTTCAGATTACCTTCATTGGCACTAAATTGGAAACATCGGTACGATTCAAACCGAACAAATCAGCAAATAACAGTTTTTTATCAGCCAATTAAATTAATTTAATTATAAAAAAAGCGCTAACTAAATTAGCGCTTAAATCTTATTGAACCATTACAACCTAGCCTAAACACCCTGAATAAGCAGTCATTAAGGCCTTCACTGGGACAGTTTTTGATAGCAGCTTTGACAGACGCAGGCTTTGCCCTTTAACTCTGTGCGCAGCTTGTCACTGATCACAGCTTTAGCTGAAGCGCTTAAACACCAGCAGTCTTCAATCGGTTTACCCGCACTAACCGCGCATTGATTAACCTGCTGGCAAACGGGGCACGCTAATGGCTCAAAAATCGCGTCTTGTGCCTCAGATACTAATGGTTCATTTGCTTGGTTTGGTGAATATATTTCTACATCTTTCATCTGGTTCACTTTGTTTCGTTAACTGGTTTAATTTCCATAAAATGCTTTATGAGATAAGGCTATGCCTTAACGATTGTAGCTTAAAAGCATAAGCTTGAAACTGGTTAAAGTCCTACTTATTAACAGGAAAATTTGGATAAGCTTCGGCGCCTAAAACATTACCAAGCTGCTGCTTGCCATAAAAGCCATCATGTTGATGATAACTTTTTTGGGTTTGTGGCAGGTCTCCTTTAAAACGCGGATCTTGCGGCCTTTCATGGGCATTAACAAAAGCTGCCACATCCCAAGCCTGCTGCACTGTTAGCTGAATACTTTTACCCAGCGGCATATTCTCATAGATAAAATTAGCTGCAGTGTTCACTCTATGCATCCCTGCGCCCCAGTTGTAGCTTTGCGGCCCCCATAATGGCGGTAAAGCGCTCACATTAGCCATTTTAATGCCTTGACCATCAACGCCATGACAAGCCTGACAATGGGTTTGATAAACTATTTCGCCTCGCTCAGTTGAATAAGCTTGTTCTGGCGCTTCTAACTTGGGAAAACCTCGGCCAGCAAGTGAAGTTAAGGCTTTTTGATCCCATTTAGCTTTCACTGCAGCTGGAATTGGGAACTCTTCTCTATTGCCACCTTTTACCAGTTCTACATCACTCAACTCTGCTACTTTGCTATCGAGATTAAATTGATTCAGTAAACCGCTCATGGCTAGCCAATAAGAATAAGCTGAGATAGCCACAAGTTCCTTACTGCCTGATGCGGGGGCTGTACCATTCATTGAATAAGTAAAGCAACCTTGAATCCGTTCCTGGTAGCTATTCACTTTGTCATTTTTCTTTCGATAAGCGGGATAAGCCATATAGGCAGCCCATAGCGGTGAAGCATTGGCTTTATTACCTGCGTTCATATGACAATTAACGCAATTAAGCTCATTGCCGACATATTTATCTCTTAATTGCTGAGTATTAACAAATATCTGATAGCCCAAACGTACTTTGTCGCCAAACTCACCCTCTGGAATAGCTGATAAATCGCTAGGTTGCAGATACTGCGCTGCGGGATCTTTTGCTATAGCGGGGATCTGAGCTTGCCTATCGGGTAATTCTGCAGCGCTAACTGAACTGATAAACACACCTGCGACTAAATAATTAAACAGTTTCATGGTATGTCCTTATTTTTGTGCCAAAGGCTGTTGAGCAGCAGCATTTTGAACCAGAGGTTTTAAAGCTGAAAAGTACGCTGACAATGCGTCAATTTCATCAGCAGTCAGCTTAGCGGCAATATTAGCCATCATATTATCGACATCACCTTTTCTAGTACCATTTTGCCAAGCCAATAGTTGGTTTTTTAAATAGCTAGGTTCTTGGCCTGCAAGTCGAGGGAAGTTGGCTGCGCCAATGCCTGAAGGTCCATGACAGCTAGTACAGGCAGGTATATCGCGGCCCCAATCTCCCTGATAAGCCAATTTTTCCGCCGTATCAGTTATCACAACCTTGTCACCGCGGTATTGCAATGGGATCTCAGCTACTGTTTTAGCGGCAAAGAAATCAGCAACGACTTGGATAGCATCACCTTGTACTGTCGCAGCCATCGCCGACATTGTGGGACTTTGTCGATTACCCATTTGAAAATTAACCAGCTGCGAGGCGATATACTCACTGGATAAACCCGCCAACCTAGGCCCTATAACACCTAAACCCTCACCATTAACACCATGGCAAGTTAAACAAACTTGCGCCTGTGTGGGTACGGTTTGCAATAACTCTTTGGGAGATTGAGCAGGAATATCGGCAATAGCCAAGTTACGACTTGCCCCTATTGCTATTATCGTGATGACTTGTAAAAGGAATTTCATATACCGCCCTCTCCTTGGATGATGTTTAGCTACTGGAATAATAAATGTAGTCCATCAGATCCACTTTATGTGACTTAATTGAATACTCTCCACCAAAGAAAAAGTAACCCAAATACGCTTACCAAAGAACAGACAGCGAACATTTGCAGGCTAAAGACTGATAATGAAAAGGTCGTTGTCGATTAATCATCAGCAAATCGACTGGGAGTGAAGTTAACTCTGAGCTTATGCTTTTAGCGCTATTTTATGACAATAAAAAAGGCCTATTCCGTTAGGGAATAGGCCTTTAAAGTTAATCTTTCAACCAAGTTAATCGTCGTTTAACTCGCGCTTAAGGATCACTCCTGCAGTAAATCCTTACAGATTTGTACTAAGTCAGACTGCACAGCTGCTGCGGTAACTTCTCGGCCAGCACCTGGGCCGCGAATAATTAACGGATTGCCCTGATAAAAAGTGCTGCGGATGACAAACACATTATCTCCAGGGGTTAAACTGGCATAGGGATGGTTCGAGTCGACCCATTGAATGCCTACTTCAGCATGCATTTTGCCATCGACTTTATCTAAAGATGCCACATACCTTAAGACTTTATTTTGCTCAAAGGCTGCACTATATTGCTGCAACATAAACTCATCTAACTCGCCAATGCGCGCTAAAAAGTCATCTAACGACAAGTCGGCTAATTCAGCTGGCACTAATGAATTTAATTCAATGGCATCAAGCTCAATCTCAAAGCCAATTTCACGGGCCAGAATAAGTAACTTTCGCTGCATATCTCGGCCAGATAAATCATCTCGAGGATCTGGCTCTGTAATGCCTAATCCGCGGGCTTCAACCACGAGTTCAGAAAAAGATTTTTGCCCATCGTAATGCTCAAACAGCCAACATAAAGTACCTGAAAAAATACCGCCAACAGCTTCGATATTGTCGCCACTATTGCGTAAATCGTTTAGGGCATGCTGTACTGGTAAGCCAGCGCCGCAACTGGCATTGTAACGCCAAAATAAACGCCGGTTACTTAGCTGCTGCTTAAGCTCACGGTAAAAAGGTAACGGCCCTGAGCCTGCAAGTTTATTGGCGCTCACCATATGAATCCCTCGAGCGAAAAACTCTGGGTATTGTAAGGTTAAGCTGGCGCTAGCACTGATATCCAAGGCCACCAGCTCATCGCAGTCGAGCAGCTCAAGCTGCTCAAATAAACTAGGGTAGTCCCATGTTGTTGCTGTGGTATCAAAGTCATCTTGCCAGTTATTGGCATCTATTCCTTGCTGGCAAATGAGCGCCTCTTTTGAACTCACTAAACCCACAAGTTGCACATTGGCTTCTAGTTCACGGTTAAGCATGGTGGATGAGCGCTGAAATAAATCAATCCAGGCTTCACCAATATTACCGACCCCAAGCAATAATACCCCAATACGCAATCGCGGGCCTGCGCAGCGTCGGTGTACTTTTTGGGTGAGTAAATTAACCTGAGATTTAGGCACTAAGGTCACTAAACTCAAACCATCTTGATACAGGGGTTTGGCATCGCGACTTAATAATCGGGCAAAGCTGCGGCGGTAGTGCTCTGCATCAGCACTAACCAAAGCGACTAAACCTAAATCAGTATGAGCATGGATATCACTAATTAATAGCTCATGACTATGTAGCTCCAGTAACGCTTGTACCTGCTTTTGGTTTTCAGCAGTGAATGCCAGTTCAACTTTATGATGGGCAGAGCACCAATATGCTAGCGGCGCAATACCGGCTTGCTCAAGTAATTTGAGTGTGGTTTGAATTAGCGCTTGCTGCTTAAAGCGAAACAGCACCACTTCATTTAAACTGGTAACCACTGGAGCGCTGGCTGACGAACTTTGGGGCGCAATAAGGGTAAAGTCAGTATGTGATGCGTAACTTGAGCGCACCGCGAGACTAACATTAGTATCAAATAAGGGCTGTAAAGTTCGGCTGTGCAGTACTGGCGAGCCGAGTTTAGCTAAACGATCGGCTTCAGCAAGTGACATGCTTTCAAGTAATTTGGCATCATTAATTTTATTCGGATCAGCGTTAAATACCCCTTCAACATCGGTCCAAATAGTCACTCGTTCAATGTCCGCTAAGCTGGCAATTAAGGTGGCGCTGTAATCTGAGCCATTGCGGCCAAGTAATAATGTATCCCCTTTACTGTTGGCGCAGATAAAGCCGGTGATAACTAACCGTGTATTTGGATTAGCATCCAGCAGCTTTTGGACTTTTTCGCGGGACTCATCAAGACGAATATTCGGCACAGGCCCTTCATCAGCCACCAGCAGTGAGCAGGCATCAATATTCGCGGCAGCAACGCCAGACTCTCTTAATAAGGCTGCCATTAATCGTGCTGACCAACGCTCACCAAAGCTTAATACATGATTGAGCTGAAATTCATTGCGCTCTTCAAGGGACAATAAACTGACTAATTGCGATTTATCGGTTGATAGGCGCTCACGTAAATCGCGCGCTTGTTCGTTTGAGAGAAGTTGCTCAATCAGGTTTTGCTGATAGCTCACCAGTACTTGTAGCTCTTCTTGCCACAAGTCACCGTTTTCTCTTAAGGAGAGTAATTTATATAAAAAGTTAGTACTTTTACCCGCAGCTGAAACAACGACTAAATCATCACTGTTGCCATGAGTCAGTAAAATATGGGCAACGCGGCGATAGCAATCTGCATCAGCAAGACTTGAACCACCAAATTTATGTAAATGACTGCGGGCCATTTTTCACTCCTTAAACAACATATACCAGCCTGACTACATGAATATAGCCAAGGGAGATTAACTTAAAGCGCAGCGACAGCAGCTAAGCCTACTTCAATATCGGCAACCAAGTCTTCAGCATCTTCAATCCCGACAGATAGTCGCAGTAAAGTATCTTTAATGCCAGCTTCATACCGTGCTGCAGGCGCCATTGCTCTATGGGTCATGGTTGCAGGTACGGCAACTAAGCTTTCCACTCCGCCTAAGCTTTCAGCAACACTGAAAATAGACAGTGCATTTAAAAAGGCGACCACTTCTGCTTCACCACCTTTAAGTTCGAAACTTAACATAGCGCCGAAGCCTTGTTGTTGCTTAGCTGCAATATCGTGACCTGGGTGGTCTTTTAAGCCTGGATAATACACTTTTTCGACAAGATTGCTGGCCTGAAGTACGTCAATAACTTGCTCAGCATTTTTTTGATGCTCGCGAATACGTACAGCTAAAGTACGAATGCCACGTAAGGTTAGGTAACTATCAAAAGCCGAGCCTGTTAGCCCTAAGGTGTTTGACCACCAGTGTAGTAACTCACCCAGTTCAGGGTCTTTTGCCACCACAGCGCCACCTACAACGTCACTATGACCATTGATATATTTGGTGGTGGAATGCATGACGATATCAGCGCCTAGCTCTAATGGCTGTTGCAAAATTGGCGATAAAAAGGTGTTATCAACCACAACTAAGGCATCGACTTTATGGCTTTGCTCAGCAATAGCTTTGATATCAACAACACGTAATAATGGGTTTGACGGCGTTTCTAACCACACCATTTTAGGTTTCTGAGCAATCGCATCACTGAGTGCTTGCTCATCTGTTTGATCAATCACCAGTAATTTAAATTGGCCTTTGTTGGCAAGATTTGTGAACAAACGGTAACTACCGCCATAACAATCGTGAGGCACAACCAGTAAATCATCGGGGCCTAATAAACTAGTGACCAAGGTAATCGCAGCCATACCGGTACAAGTAACCACCCCAGTAGCGCCATGTTCAAGTTTGGCAATGGCTTCACCTAACACGCAGCGCGTCGGGTTTCCTGAACGACTATAATCAAACTCTCTAGGGTTTTTATGGCCATCAAAAGAATAGTTTGTTGATAGATAAATCGGCGGGACTACAGCGCCGTATTGGGTATCTGACTCGATACCTTGGCGTACTGCTAGCGTAGCTGCGCGATGTTTGCTCATTGTAAACTCCTAAAGAATACACACTAAAGAGATGTCTAGATGGCTAAATGTACCTAAGCTAAGTCACATCGTCAATACAAATCAGCCGTTTAGACGTCTAAACATAAAGAAATCTATTTCCATTCGTTATAGAATAACCGCAATAATTTGACTGTTATTATTTAGCGGTTAAAATCTGCCACGAATCTATCGTATAAAGGTGAGTTAATGACTGAATGGAATGGCGACTATATCAGCCCATATGCCGAACATGGCAAAAAAAATGAACAAGTTAAAAAAATCACGGTATCCATACCTTTAAAAGTTTTAAAAGTATTGACTGATGAACGTACCCGCCGCCAGGTTAATAACTTACGTCATGCAACCAATAGTGAACTACTGTGTGAAGCATTTTTGCATGCCTACACTGGACAACCACTGCCAAATGACGGTGACTTATCAAAAGAAGGGCCTGATAGCATCCCATCTGAAGCAAAAGCTTTGATGGATGCCATGGGAATTGAGTGGGAAGATCTTGATTAAGTCAAGCTAGCGACTAGCGCTGAAGTACTTGCGCTAAAGTACTTGCGCTAAAGCATAAGCCTGCTCAATTAATCAAACACTGCTCGTCATTTAACGCATCGAGCTCTCAAGCTGAGAGTGAGTTGCAGTATTGCGCCTAAAGAGTCGACAATGGAATTTATCGATCCGCAGACCTTGATGCTTGCATCGGTTATCATTTTTCTAGGCGCATTAACCCAAGGCCTTATCGGTTTTGGGCTTGCGGTTGTTGCCAGTCCACTTCTCTATATCATCGACCCACAATTAGTCCCAGCCCCTGTGATTATGATGGGTTTTTCCATCGCCTTATTGACCTTATTGCGTGAACGTACTCAACTGGAGTTTAATGGGCTGCAATATGCGCTGCTGGGGCGAATACCTGGTGGCTTTATGGGCGCAGGTTTATTACTGTTTGCCCCCCAAGCAGTACTGGGGTTAGCCATTGCCTTTATTGTCGGCGCAGCGGTGTTGCTGAGTATTTTTAAGATCACAGCGCCAGTAAATCGGCTTTCGCTATTTATTGCAGGTGTCTTGTCGGGGGTATTTGGAAATATTGCCGCCATTGGTGGGCCACCATTAGCGATTTTATTAGCCGGTAAAGATGCGCCGCAGTTTAGAGCCGCGCTATCGATCTTTTTTGTTTTCAGCTCAATGATCGCACTGATTATTTTAATGCTTGCAGGCTTAGTGGAAGAAAAGCATCTGTGGTTGTCATTGATGCTATTGCCATCTGTCATACTCGGAAATATTGCCGCAGGAAAGCTAACCAATAAGGTTGATAAAAATAAGACTCGCATCGCCACTATGGTGTTATGTAGCTTAAGTGCATTATTGCTAACCCTTAAGTCGTTAATTGAATTATCAGCAGGCTAGTCGATCATCTTTTTGTGGCAGATATAAATGCAACAATGATGACAGCTAAAAATGATAACGCTTAAAAGTGATAAGAAGTTTGCAGCACAGCGCCAATGGCATCATCACCATAGCTGCCGCTCATATCCAGCTTAAAGGCTTGGCCGATGGCAAAGCCGGTGCCGAAAGAGTAAATATCTACGCTATTATCTTTTAAGTCATGGCGGTAGCCCATGCGTAAAAACAGCCAGTCAGTGGCTTTAACTTCACCGCCCACTCGCCAATACTGCACCGCATCAAACTCGCTAAAACGGCTTTGCTCCACCAGATCAATATCCGTGGTTAAGGTGACTCTGGACCAATCATAAGCAGCTCCCACTGTGACTAACGGCTCAATTTGGTATTCAAATGTCCGTCCTTGAGCTTCAACTGTGGTTATTTTTTTACTGAATAAATTACGAGCAGACAGCCCTAAGGTTAAGCTTTCTGTTGGCTCAATAGCCACCCCAAGATCAAGGTTAAATAAGCTGTCATCATTTCGATATTTATCATCATCAAAATCATCGACATCAAAGTTATTGGCACTGGCACTGTAATGATAGGTATCAATGCGTTGAAACTTAGGTGAAATCCCAACTTTTACAGGCATGTTAACTATAGATAGTGGAAAGCTTAACGCCACCCCAAAATCTGTGACTCCGGCGGCTAATACAATGCCTTGAGAGTCTAAGTCAGTGAGATCTGCAGGAGGGTTGGCGGGATCGAGATTAGTCAGCATATCAATATCACCTTGAGCAATATCAGCAACGCCCATAGCGTCAAGATGACTTTTGTAAAATAGCGCCATTGGCACGGTTTGAGTTGGCAATACTAATGCTGCGCCAATTGCGGCTGATACCGAGGCGTTAGTGCCGTTGAGGGCATTTAAATTAATAACTAAATCATCACGAAAACCAGCAATATCATCAGTATCATTGCCGTTTATGGCCGTTTCTAAGTCATCAAAACTGTCTTGTAGTGAGTCAAACTTATCAAGCATATTGTCGCTATCATCCACTTCAGCAGCCACAACCGGTAACAGTAAGGAGAACTCATTGGTTTTTGGGGCGTAAATAGCCAGTAAAGCGGGATTAATAAAACTTGCGCCGATACGGCTAGATGAGGCTACACCTGTACCGCCCATGCTATCACTGCGAGCTTCAAAATAAAGCTGACCCGCTTGCGTATTTATCGCAAACAGCAGTAAAAACAATAGCAGCGCTAAGGATCTCATCATTCACCATTTTCATTTTTAATTATCTAATAAAGATAGTCGAAAAAATTAAAAATAGGCTTCAATCCCGTTAGACTTTTACGGCATAGATGAATTTAATCAGCCGTTTTTTAAATGTTATTTTATGAATCAGGTAGATAGCGCTTAAAATTTTCCATGGTGAATTGAATAAATTTTTTCAGCCTTTCTGGTTGGAATTTATCTTTATGGTAAAGCATATAAAAAGGCGTGTCGGGAATATGCCAATCATTAAACACATTCACTAATTGACCCGCTGCAATTTCATTAGCGCAATATAAATAAGGTAATCGCACAATGCCATTTCCTGCTAAGGCGCTGGCTTTCATAGCGCGGCCATTTTTACACTTAAAACCGCCCTTAATGGCAACGTCTACAGCTTGAGCATCTTGCCTATGGCCAAAGCGCCAATGGCTGATCGAGCCAGTAATACACAGGTGATTATTAAGCTCGCTTGGATGCTGCGGTTGACCATATTTCGCTAAGTATTCAGGGGCGACTAAAGTGCGGTTTTCGATATCCATCAGCTTTCTGGCCACCAAGCTTGAATCTGCCAGTTCGCCCATGCGAAATACAATATCAAAATGGCCCTCGATTAAATCAACCCGCTGGCTACTAAAATCAAGATCGATGGTAATTTCAGGATACTGTTTAATAAAATCATTCACCAAGGCCACTAAAATATCTTCACCAATCACCCCGCCAACGCAATTAATGTGGATATTGCCCTGCAGTTTTTCAGCGCTATCTAATGTCATTGCAACAATTTGATCGATCTGAACCAACGCTTGCTGGCATTGAGTCAGTAACATTTCACCTTGCTCAGTCAAACGCTGCGTTCTGGTGGTTCTAATAATTAGGCTAACACCAAGAAACTTTTCTAAACTTAATAATTGCTTTGATAAATGTGAGCGTGAGCAGCCCAAAACCTGTGCAGCTTGAGTAAAGTTACCTTGCTCAGCAATCACCACAAAGGCTCTGATATCAATCAAATTTATGTCTAAGTTCATAATAATGTCTATTTTAGTGTGTGGTCATCAACAAGCGATTAGGAGCCATGTATAAACAATGATGTTCTTTGTGGATTATATATCAACAATGAGCCATTACCTATAATGGACACAACTTAACGAACGAGGTAAAAATCATGAAATCACTTGTTGTCATTACTGGCGCATCATCAGGTATTGGCGCCGCTATGGCGAATGCATTTAGCGCTAAAGGTCACCCACTACTTTTACTTGCTCGTCGCGTTGAACCAATGCAAGCACTTAACCTGCCCAACAGCTTATCTGTTAGCGTTGATGTTACTGATGCTGCAGCGATGAAAACAGCGATTGCGACTGCTGAAGCAAAGTTTGGCCCTGTTGGCTGTTTAGTCAATAACGCTGGCGTAATGCTACTTGGTCAAGCAGATGTACAAGATCCTGCCCAGTGGAGCCAAATGCTCAACATCAATGTGATGGGCGTGCTTAATGGTATTCACGCTGTGCTTGCTGATATGAAAGCCCGTAAAACAGGCACTATTATCAACGTAAGCTCTATAGCGGGTCGTAAAACATTCCCTAACCATGCAGCATATTGTGCCAGTAAGTTTGCTGTGCATGCGCTAACTGAAAATATCCGCGAAGAAGTGGCGATGGATGATGTGCGAATGGTGACTATCGCTCCAGGCGCTGTTGAAACGGCCCTGCTTAGCCACACAACCGATGAAGATATTAAAGCCGGCTACCAAGAATGGAAAGAGTTCATGGGCGGCGTTATCGAGCCTACAGCAGTTGCTGATGCGGCTGTATTTGCCTTTGAAATGCCGCAAAATGTTTGTGTACGAGAAATTGTCTTAGCGCCAACTCGCCAACAACCTTAAGAATATATCAAGTCTAGATAGGTCTACATTTCAGCTAAAAACCATGAGTTATTACTCATGGTTTTTTATTATCTTTGCATTAATTTTAATAAGCGGCCTCCCTTTACATACTCCACGCGTACCTCATGCAAACTCATTCTCTTATCCCTCGTAATAATGCCGCCATTTCGAGCAAACTCGCTGCATCTGATTAAAAATCAGTTTAACCCCAAGATGTTATATTGATTGCTTAATATTTAAATTAAGTTAGATTAAGGTAAGGAAAACTGACTAAAACAAGCTACGCTTAAATCATTGGTTTATTGATTGCTTAGTCGTTACGCATTGCGATAAAAAGGACATTTTTTGTATGCAGGAAAACTTCAGTTTATTTTCCAGGAATAAAGCCTTTCCCGAGCTATTATTGTCATCGACATTTATCAATTTATTGTCGCTTGCGCTGCCATTCACCATGCTACAAATCTACGATCGTATTCTGCCAAATCAAGGTTATGGTACTGCCACTATTCTTGTTTCTGGTGTGGCGATTGCGATTTTACTGGAATTATTACTCAGATATGGCCGCAGTTGGCTACTTGCAGCATCAGCAGCCAATTTTGAATTAGAAACCACAACCAAGGTGGTTAACAAGCTCATGCAAGCGGACTATCACCATGTTGAATCCATGGGAACAGGTAAAGTTACTAATGGTTTAGCCAGTATTGCGAGTATGCGAGAGCTCTATTCAGGGCAAGCAATTGTGGCACTCATGGATTTTCCATTTGTGCTCATTTTTCTTGCATTGGTTGCCTATATTGGTGGCCCGCTGGTATTCATTCCGATAGTCGTCTGGGTACTTGTTGGCGCTCTGGTTTATGTCATTGGCAAAAAACTCGCCATAGCCACTGAGGATCTCGCTCTTTCAGATGCTGAACGAACCCGAATGTTGATACTGGTGTTATCAGGGCTAACCACAGCCAAGGCCCTATCTTTAGAAGACCGATTAGCCAGTATTTATAATAAAATAAACCACCAGCGACTAGCACAACAGCAACAAGTCGATTGGTTATCAGCTAAGTTACAAGAAGTCATCCAAGCAGCATCGCAAGGAACAACACTAATATTAGTGATGCTAGGTTGTTTAGAAGTCCTTAACGGTTCGCTTACAACGGGTGGACTGGCTGCATGTTCAATATTAGCGGGTCGCGCCATCGCACCATTAAGTGCAATTATTAGCCTTCGTTCTCGACTTGTGAGTGCCAAAACGGCGATGTCACACGTAGATGATTTGACCGCCATTCCAGCCGAAGCGTTTAGTGCTGAAAAAATCTATCAACAAAAAATCCCTAACGGCCCTATTAGGTTTCAAAAAGTCGATAGCAGTAATTTAGGCACTGTCATTCAACAGTTGAATTTAGAGATCCTCCCTAAAACCTTAGTTACCCTGCAATCAAATCCCCTGAGTCATGCTAGCCACTTACTCAGTATCATTGCTGGATTTCAAAAGATAAGTACAGGTGAAGTCGCCATTGATGGGGTTTTACTTCATGCACACGATAGTAAAGAGTTTCGACAGTCCGTTAACTATGTTGCCCCTTGGCCAACCTTATTTGCAGGTAGTTTACTTGAGAATATGACCATGTTCCGAGCAGAGTATGAACCACAAGCAATGGCAATTGCTGACAGTTTAGGCTTAACGGCTAAAATTGCCGAATTGCCCAATGGTTATCAAACTTCAGTCGGTGAAAATGACAACCAAATGCTAAATAAAGGGGCAATTAAACTCATTGCAATAGTCAGAGCGATAGTCCAAAAACCGTCGATATTGCTATTGGATGAGCCGATGATTTCACTTGATGCCGATGCCCAAAATAAACTACTCACTTTATTGGCCCAACTGAAACAACAAATGACCATTGTAGCGGCATCCCACTACCCTGAAATCGGTAAAATTAGTGATGAAGTTGTCACAATTGAGGGACATGCTCAGCCTAAAGAAACTAATAAATCGCCGCACGTGGATAATAGTGATTCACAGGAGGTGATCCTATGAAGACTTTAGAACTAAAACCATTACTAGTTGAGCTGTTACAACAATTAGGTCTTTACACTCAAGCCAGTAACGTGGCTAGTGGCACTGAAAACGATCTCAATACTCTCGCGGTGTCCCGCTTATTAAAAAAACACCAAATTGGTTTCTCTGTTATTAAACCGTCAGATAATACCCTGCATTTAACCATCTACCCTTTCTTAGTTGTCCCAGCGAAAGACAATGCCTTTATAGCAAGAAGACAGGGACATCAGTTCGAAAAACTAGAGAATAATCATTGGCAAACGGTCGATATGACTCAGCTAACAGATGATGCATACTTATTTGTTATTGATGCCTTACCTCGTAGTAAAAAGAGTGTTCAAGCATTCGCCGCTCACATGAGTAAGAGAACTAAATGGTATCGTCCCGTTTTCTGGCTGAGTTTACTGTCCAGTATTACAGGGTTAGCTGTACCTCTGTTTACCATGGCTGTATATGACCGAGTCATTGGTGGTCAAACACCCTCCATACTCCCCAGCATAGCCTTAGGTGGAGCGCTTGCGATTGGTATATTAATATCGACCCGTTTAGCGCGTGCACAAATTCTTGCAACCACCAGTAATCGATTTGCTAGAGACCTTTCCCAGATAACCTTTTATCGACTATTACACATGCCGTTAATGGTACTGTCACGCGTCGGCATTTCAAATCATATCGCTAGAATGCGTAATGCAGAGAAGGTCAGAATGCTCTTATCTGGCCCTGGTGGTGGAGGCTTAGTCGACCTGCCTTTCACTATTATTGCGCTGCTGGCGATTATGTTTTTAAGTGGATGGTTAGTGTTAGTGCCGATTGGCATGTTGATCTTGTATTACTTGGTGATGAAAGTTGTCAGCCGCTATGTTCAAGCTGCTTCACCCACCATTAGTGGCGAGTATCAAAATGCCTTAAGTGAGCTGGCTAAAAACCTATTGCAACTCAAGGCGGCTGGCGACACCGAAGGCTGGCAAACAAAATTTATTCGTCAATGCCGTGAAAACAGTCGTCAGAATTTTCTTTATGCTAAACGAAATGGCCTAAATGCAGCCATTGCTCATTCACTGAGTTTATTCACCGCACTCATCACAGTGTTTACGGGAATATTTTTAGTGCTAAACCAAACGATTTCCCCCGGTGCATTAATTGCCTGTGTGATGATGATTTGGCGGATTACAGGCCCTGCACAACTGGCATTTTCATCTCAACAGAAATTCACCATGATGGATGTTGCCGTAAAACAGTTTGATCGGTTCATGCAGGCAACAACGGAACAATCAGAATTACGTTTAGACACCCCTGATAATACTCAAGCACCAGCAATTTCATTTCAGCATTTAACCCTGAGATATAAAGCTGAAGGTGAGCCGGCACTATCAGGTGTGAATGTAGACATAGAACCCGGTGAATTAGTTGCCGTTATAGGGCCCAATGCCTGTGGTAAATCAACCTTGCTACTGAGCGCCTTAGGCGTGTTGGAAGCACAAGCCGGATTTGTCACCGTGAATGGGAAAAATTTAAAACAATATGACACTGAAATATTTAGGCATTGGGTGGCTTATAGCCCATCACAACCTGATATTTTCCCAGGGACTTTAGCTGAAAATATTCGGATAGCGAAACCAGGTGCAACCGATGATGAAATTAAAACCGCGATAATTGCCGCTGGTGGGGCCAGCTTTTTTAATAGCATCAATAATGACTTATCGATTGATTTACTCGGTGAGAATAACGCTATGCTTTCCGCTATTGAAGGGAGTTACATCAACCTTGCCCGCGCACTGATAAAACAATCGCCATTATTATTGCTTGATGAACCATTACCCCACCGAAATCCAGAATCAAAACAGCAGTTGATAAAGACCTTATTAAACCTTAAAGGTAAATCCACCGTACTGTTTACTAGTCACGATCAAGATTTAATTAAACACGCTGACAAAGTCATTATTCTTGATAAAGGCGCTGTGGTTTATGCGGGTCCAATTCCCGATCAAGCACCTCAAACGCCAGATGCCACTAACGCCGCCATGCAGGAGTCTCCAACCAATGGATAATCGTCAACTAGCTAATCGAGTCTGGCCAGAACATGAATTTGCAGAAGCAATAGAAGCCCCTGCTGAACGTAAATTAATTCGAAATATCATCTTATTGATCACCGGCTCAATTTTAATCATGTTGGTTTGGTCTGTTTTTACCAGCGTAGAAGAAATTTCAAAATCCAAAGGCCAAGTGGTGCCGTTAGGCCATAGGCAGGTTATACAAAGCCGTGCTGGTGGCACTATTGCTTCTGTGGTAGTTGAAGAAGGTGACGTTGTTAAGCAAGGTGATATTTTGGCAAGTTTTGTCTCAATTGATAGTTTGTCAGCCGAGGAAGAACTATCCAGTAAACGTGCTAACTTAATGATGCGAATTGAACGTTACGAAGCCTTCATTGATGCTCGCGATGCCAATTTTGATGAGTTCGCCTATGAGTACCCGCAACTGGTTAAGCTGCATCAGTCTTCGCTTAATCGCATGATCGATGAACGAGTGGCAATTGAGCAGCTATCAGAATCTGAAATAGCCAAATCTCAAGCGGAATTGGATGGTTTGAAAACTGAAATACCTCCCCTTAGCGATCAAATCCAAACCGCAGAACAAACGTTAAAAATGATGTTGTCAGTAACAGAAGAGCAAGCCGTTTCAAAGTTACGCATTTTAGAATCACAGCAAAAGCTTGATTCTTACATGCGAGAGCTAAAGGCGATGGAAAGCAAACAACAAGTTCTCACCAAGAACCTGCTAAATCTGCAGCAACAACTCAAACAAAGACAGGCTTCATTATTAAAAGAAGTCGGTGAAAAACGTACTGACACCCAAGCTGAATTATTAGGTGTCACAGCAAGGCTTAAATCATCCAGCTCACTGGTATCTCAAAACACCGTAACCGCGCCTGTTGACGGCATCATTCAATCAATCCCAACATCTTCAACTGGCAGCGTCATTCAACCAGGTGGGACTGTGGCTGTAATTGTTCCCATGACCAAAACGGGTATGATGGAAATTAAGCTGTCACCAAGAGATATCGGCTTTGTCCATGTTGGTCAATCAGCAAGAATCAAAATCGATGCGTTTGATTACAGCCGTTATGGCGCGTTAGATGGAATCGTAAAACGTATTTCACCAAGCACAGATAAAGATGAAAAAGGCGGTGTATTTTATAAAGTGCAGCTTGCCATTGATAAGCCCTACTTTTTGGATAATCCCGATAGTTTTGCATTAATTCCTGGAATGACTGGCGAAGCAGATATTGTGACAGGTGAAAAAAGTGTCTTCCAGTACTTATGGAAACCAGTGTTCACCAACATTAACGAAGCATTTGGCGAAAGATAAATGGTAGGAGCATCCCATGATCACGGATAATAAAGATAATAAAAATAAGCCAAATGAAAAAAATAAACTCAAAAAGGATCTGCCCGAAAATAAAATCCAGCAAGCAATAAAGAAAATTGATAATGATGCTAAAAAGTTGCGGGCAAAAGAATCTCGAGATACGGGGAACATAACCCCAAATAGACAAAATGATCTGGTAGCTGACAAGTCTTGGCAGACGAATATAGCGAATGCATCTGAGGATGATAAAGCAACTGAAGCAGATTTTACTCATGCAGCTACTAATCCAGAAGCTAATCCAGAAGCTAATCCAGAAGCTAATCCAGAAGCTACTCAGCAAGACGTTTTAAAAACATCCACAACGCCACAACAGTTAACAAGCTCAACACTTAAAAATGCCAGTCAAATCGCTGATAGCAACCCGATAGAACCGAGTCAGCAGCAGCCATTAAATAAGCTTATTGTAGAAACAGGTTCAACTCAAACAACAGGACTAGCAGCGGGTGCACATTTTCATAATGGTAATGTCACAACCCAAGACATAAGCCAATTTAGAACATCTCAAATTTCGTTACCTGAACAAAACTTTCAGACTGCTTTTACCATTAATTCATCATCTCATTCAGTATCAAATGTAATCACACCACAAACTGCAACACATGAAGTGATTGAGACACTAAAAGGTACCCCAACACCTGACATTACCCCTCCCTCTACTGGCACTGGCACTGGCACTGGCACTGGCACTGGCACACCCACAGCCACAGCCCCAGCCCGAGGGCCGGGGACGGGAAGAGCGACAGAAAGAGGG